>JALZVT010000003.1 GCA_023300545.1 Pseudomonadales bacterium | reverse complement strand
TCGATGCCGCGTTGCTGGCAGAGGAACAGCTGATCGTCGCTGACTTTAGACGTTGTCGCCTCGTGCTCGATCGTTGCGCTGGTGTTCTTGCTTTCGATGTAGGGGAAGGTGTGTGCACCGCAAGAGCCGCCAATAAGGAGAGAGTCGCACTGGGTGTAGTTGCGGGCACCCTCGGCTTTTGGCGCAATTCGAACAAGGCCTCGATAGCTTGATTGGCTACGCCCGGCACTGATGCCTTTTGCCACGATGGTGCTCTTGGTGTTTTTACCGAGATGAATCATCTTGGTGCCGGTATCCGCCTGCTGCATATTGTTGGTGAGAGCCACGGAGTAAAACTCACCCACGCTATTGTCGCCGCGCAGAATCACACTGGGATATTTCCAGGTAATCGCCGAGCCGGTTTCAACCTGAGTCCAGGAAATTTTGGAGTTGTCGCCGAGGCATGCGCCACGTTTGGTGACAAAATTGTAGATGCCGCCTTTGCCATCCTTGTCACCCGGATACCAGTTTTGCACGGTCGAGTATTTGATTTGCGCATCTTTCAGTGCCACGAGTTCAACTACCGCGGCATGCAATTGGTTTTCGTCGCGCATCGGAGCAGTGCAGCCTTCAAGGTAGCTCACATAGCTACCTTCGTCGGCTATGATAAGCGTGCGCTCAAATTGACCGGTATTGGCTGCGTTGATTCGGAAGTAGGTCGATAGCTCCATGGGGCAACGGGTGTTCTTGGGGATGTAAACAAAGGAGCCATCGCTGAATACGGCGCTGTTAAGGGTGGCGTAGAAATTATCCGACTGAGGCACAACGCTGCCGAGATATTTTTGCACAAGCTCTGGGTGATCGCGTACGGCCTCTGAGATCGGACAGAAGATCACGCCAGCTTCCGCCAGTTTGGCTTTAAAGGTGGTTGCGACTGAGACTGAATCAAAGACCGCGTCGACAGCTACATTAGGGCCACCCGGAGGCCCAAGCCGATCACCGGGCGCAATTTCCGGCAATGAGCCGTCTTTGCGTATGACACCCGCGAGCATTTCCTGCTCGTGCAAGGGAATGCCGAGCTTGTTATAGGTGGCGATCAATTCTGGATCGACGTCATCCAGCGATTCAGGTGCATCAGCAAGATTTTTGGGCGCAGAATAGTAGGAGATGGACTTGTAGTCGATCTTCGGGAAGTGCAAGTGCGCCCATTCTGGTTCTTGCAGATCTTGCCATTTAGCGAACGCCTGTAAGCGCCAATCGGTCAACCATTGAGGTTCATTTTTCTTTCCGGAAATGAACCGCACGGTCGACTCGTCGAGCCCTGGTGCGAGGGTATCCGACTCGATATCTGTGACAAAACCAGCGGCATAGTCTGCGGCCAGGTGGTCATTGATTTCTGCGTTTTGGCTTTGTTCCATTGGAGCACTGTTTTAGTAGGCTGAGACGGGGGTCAGCTTGAAATTTGACCCTGCATTTTGTTGTTTTTGCGCGGATTTCTTTGGCATTCACACGCCTAAAATGGCGCGTCGTAGTTTACCGCTCAGGGTGTTCTCAATACCAGAGTAAATTACTCAGGTATTATGGCAGGGAGAGTGTGAAAGTGTGATCAATAGCTATCGCAGTTAAGCAACAAAGCAGCTAACATCCGGCGCACTTTTGTTGGACTCACGCTGTATGCCACGCATCGAACGCCTGCCAGAGCCTCATGTCTACCCTGCGTATGGCATTTATCTTCTGCAATCCCAGCATCGCCTTGTGCGACGTTTGAAGCGCCTATACGAGCCTTCTGTACACGGCCACAAAACCTGGGGTAGTAGCTTTCTGTTGATGGACTATCTCGAACACGAGCCCATGAATAAGAAGGCGAGTGTCATGGAAATCGGTTGCGGCTGGGGTCCGGCGGCTATTTTTTGCGCTAAAAAATTCGACGCGAAGGTCACTGGCGTCGATATGGACCCAGATGTATTCCCGTTCATGGAAGTGCTTGCGGCGTTGAACGATGTCGACGTTGCGTCTCTAGTGAGTAAATATGAAGACCTGACGTCGAAGCAGCTGACAGGGCAAAAGTTGCTGATTGGCTCGGATATTTGCTTTTGGGACAAGCTCGTGAAGCCGCTCTCGAAGCTTATTACCCGGGCTCTGAAGTCGGGTGTGGAGCGGGTGATTATTACCGATCCCGGTCGGCCGACGTTTTATGAACTGGCCGATCTGTGCTCCAAGAAGCACGACGTTAGTTTGCAGGAGTGGTTTGCCGTTCAGCCTAATCACTTCACTGGCGAAGTGCTGGAAATTCGAGCCCGTAAAGAGAAGAAAGAAGAGGACTAGTTAGTCGAATCAGTGCCGCGTAAGGGCACGCCGCGAACATAAGCCGGTTTTACAACCGGCTTATTGGCCAATATTCGCTACGACTTGGCTAGTGCGTCGCGAATTTCCGCAAGTAGGTCTTTTTCGCTTGGACCTTCATCGGCTTCAGGCTCTTCTTCAGGCTTCATCGAATTCATCGCCTTCACAACCATGAAAATGGCGAATGCGATAATAATGAAGTCGACAACGCTCTGAATAAATACACCGTATTTCACTAGAACCGCTTCAGCGCCGCCTGAGGCTTCTTGCAGCGTCAGAGCCAGATCACTGAAATTAACCCCACCCATCAGCAGGCCGATTGGCGGCATCAGGACGTCAGCTACAAATGACGACACGATCTTGCCGAACGCGCCGCCAATGACGATACCAACCGCCATGTCGACCACGTTGCCGCGCATCGCGAAGTCTTTAAATTCACTCATCATTCCCATGGGAAACCCTCCATATGGCCATCTCTTGCGGATGGCGCAAAATTACTCGGTTGAAATTTCTGTTGTTCGAGCGCTTGGTCGAGCTTGCAAGCGTCCGGCTGGCGTATCTGGTAAGACAGCCATGGAACGAGCTTGCCTACTTTTATGCTGATTTAACAGCCATTTAGGGTAGGTAGTTGACTATATTTACATTATCTCAACACTCTTTGGGGTCGGTTTGTTCGTTTACTCCAAAAGCCGGTTCATCTGCCCAAGCGAGTGGCTTCTGCCTGTTCACGCGCCATATACCAATAACGAATCGCTTGAACCGCGATGATGAGCAGCAAACCCATTTGCAAAGGCGCCCAGGCCTGTTGCCAGACCAAGTTGGAATACGCGCTGATTCCCGGACAGATCGGAGCACCACCCAAGGTGCTAGCACCGAACACCGGAAGTACGCCAAACAGGCTAAACGGCAGTAAGCCAACAACCGGTAAGCAGCCCCATTTCAACATGGGCACGACAGACTTCAGTGGGTGAGAGGCCAGCAGGCTGAGGGCAAAGATGAAAGCGATCACGGCGGTAAAGAAAGTCACCACCCAGATTGCAGGCTCATCACCGTTGCATTTCAGCTTTGGTACCAACGCGACCAACATCAGGTGAAAGATCAGCACCATATAGGCAACGAGGGTGATCCCCAGCCGCAAGAAAATCGACGCCGGAGCGAGTTTTGGGTCATTTGTCATGTCAGAATTTTCCTTTGACGACCGGTGTGGTCGCTTCGACCGCAGGTTCTGTAGACCCCTTGGTGCCACGCTGCACGCGGATTGTTAGCTTAATTTCGTCGTCGCCCATGTCTTCGTCGAGTAACCCCTGAGCGACGGTAATTGATCGACTATTAGTTACCTTTGCGCCGGGTGGGCACTCAATGCTGTGTGAATCTACCGCTCTTGCCAGCAGGTCATCTGTAAGCACATCATCGCCAAGAATATCGATTTCTACCTGGAAAGGTGTATTGGGGTCTGTGGGGGTTTGTGTGGTTCTGTTGGTCAGGGTGTAGGAGTAGCTGACGTCGACGACACGCAACAGTCGTTGTTGCGCGTTCTGGGTGAGGGTGAGGCTGAGATTGCTGAATGCGGCGGTCATAACGCGGGAGTGTAGCCCGGTCAGGAGGCCTCGTCATCGACTACAAACGACTTCAGCTGATTGGCCATGCTGCTGCAGGCGTGGGCTCTAACCCTTGCAATAAAGGGTATCGGGACGACCACTGCTGGCATAAAGCTGGTGCCGTTGGCGTCTGAGCTGACTTTGCCAACTGGTCGGCCGTTGCGGACATCCCAGACCGATGCTTCGTAAGCTGAATCGTGCTCCCAAGTAAGAAAGCCAAAGCAGCCAGCGCCGCCGGGGGTGATCGTGCAACTCATGCTGCCGGACTCTTCAGTGCGCTGGGTCGAGCCATCAACCCAAATCAGATAGCGCAAACCAATTTCTTCGAGGCGTTTTGCCATGAGGGGTTGAGACAGCAACTCGGGAAGGTCGGTTGTGGCGATCGGGGCAATGCGAGGTTCGAACCAGGGGAACATCGCGTCCTGAAAGTCTTGTTGGTTGATCACAGCAACCGGTGAGCTACCGCCACCCATATTGCGACCAATGCAGGTGACAAAGTCTTCTTCGGTTTCTGCGCCTCGAACGGTGCCGGCTCTTCCAAGCACAGCAACGGAGTCGCCGGTGCCCATACCGGTGGAGGCTTCGCGAACTTCCTGCACAGTGGCCGTAACACAACCGCCCAGCAACAGTGCGAAGCCGCCGAGCAGTGCAGCAGTAACCAGCGTTTTGGTGCGACCTGTAGGTCCGCTCACAAACGGTCTAAAAACATCGATTGGCCGGTGCATGATTAGTTAGCCTCTTGCTGAGAAGGTGGGGGGCTCGTTACTGATTCTGGCGCTGCGGTTGGACGCGGATAGTTGTGCGTGTTTAACCACTGTTGCACTTCAGGGACACGCTGAAACTTGAAGGCGAACAACGCCATGGCGTCTCGCAATGCCACTCTCGATGCTTCTTGCAGCCCCCCGTTGTCGGTGTCTTCGAGAAAGCCGTAGTTGCGGGAGTTTGCACGGCCGTAGGCCTGCATAGGCCACTCGGCGATGGTGGTGCCGTCGGGAGCAAAGAGTTGAAAATTGTATTTTAACCAAACTTCAAAAAAGTCGCTTTTGGTCTGTTTCGGAATACTGAACTGCAGTTCATTAATTGTGGGTACTAAAATCGCGTCGAGGTCAGCGGCGTGGTCGGTACTGGTTGCGACAAAGCGGTGCGCACTAAACAGGCCAGTGGCTAGGTTGTCGAACATTAAATCTTGCGCAGCTCCAACATTGATCTTGTAGCTGCCGGTGTTGCGAATGGCTTCTTCGTGAACATAGCTGCGCAGTTCGTCGGACAGGTGGATGCCGACACTGACGGGGAGTGGGTTTACCACCGGGATTGGCAATCGCGTGGACGGCACTGCCACATTGGCTCCGACGCATCCGGTCAAAATGACAGTTGCGAGTAGCAGGCTAACTACTTTGCTGCAAGCGCCAGAAAAAAGACGGGCCCTGCACAACACAGTTGTCTTATCGGAAACTCCAGCGGTATAGAGATCGCACTTAACGATAGTTTGGTAACCCCACAAAAGTACCGTCATTACGATACGCCAATTCCCGCATTAATGCTGCGAATTGAAAGGCGCGACGCCCGGGGCGTTGCATATGAACGGGAAAGCCAACGGCATGAATTCGCACCCTACGGCGACCATTCTCATCGCGCTTGTTGATTTGGTCGATGGTATCAACCACCTGTTCAATCGAACCGCCCGCAAAGTCATCGCCAAATACATACACGCTGATACGTCGGTCAGGCGCATAGAATGTAGATACCGCCTTTTGAATGCCCTCAACGGGTGACGAGTTGGAAAAGGGTGCCCAATTGCGCAGTCTGTCGGTGATTGATTTGCGGCGCTGGGGTGAGTCGGGAATCCAGCGATCACGGAAGCTGGGGAACATGTATTCGCCCATGTCGTTCATGACCTGTACCCCTTTCACTTTGGGGTAGATCGCAAGCGTTTCGCGAATCTTCTGGTTTACGAGTCCCCAGACGTTCGATTGCATCGAACCCGATGTGTCGATCACAAAAATGATGTATTCGCTATCCACCGGAATGCCGCCAATAGTGGAGGACGATCGCTTGAACCCTAGCCCAAGCAGCCGTTCCATCTCCTCAGTCAGTTTTTGTTTGGCGGCAGCCAGTTGGTCCAGCCCTGCATTAGCTTCAGTGGCTTGGTCGGTGGTGGTCGCAAACTGCCCGAGAATCAAGCTTTCTTCGTCTTTTTTGGTTGCGATCTCGGCAAGCAGATCATCTAACGCATTCTTGGTGTCGTCTTTTTGGCGTTGGAGCTCTTTGACCTGGCCGCGAATTTCGAAGAGTGAGTCTTTTTTAGCGACTACCTCACCACCCAGATCGATAACTGATTTTTCGAGAACAAGTGGTTCAGCAGTTTTGGTGATCATCAGCAGCAGGATGATGGCGCCAAAGCCACAGCAGATTACGTCTAGAAACGACATGCTGAATTCTTCGGGATCGCGGCGCTTTTTCATAGTTGATTGCTCATGGCCAGTCTCTCGATGGCGACAGAAAGGAGCCTCCCCGTACCAAGGCCAGGTTCCAGTAGGACGCTGATGCGCGTGGATCGCCTTCCATCGGAAACATGATTACATTGACCGTCATTGGGGAGGGCAGATGTTGCACGGCCTGACCGAACAGCGCCTCCCGGTCTCTGCCGCTAATAGTGGTGGCCCGAGGCGGCTTGTTGCCTTGAGTTGGTAAGCCGTCAGCAATCAGATACAGATTGTCAGGGACTGGCTTCAATTTGGATATTTCGCGAAACAGGTTTTCGAGGCTGGTGCCGCCTTCGGGAATCGTCTTTTCCAGGCGCTCAATGGTGTCGTTAAGAATGCTTGGGCTGTCGATCTCTTTCCAAGTCATGTCACCGGGAGATACCAGCGAGTCGGCCGTTTGGCTGTATTCCACAATCTGAAATTGGGATGCGATTGGTAGCTGGGCAACCAGCCAGTCAACGGTTGCAACGGTGCGTCGCCATTTAGGCGCCGCCAGCTTTTTTTCGTCGCTCATGTTGCGTCGTCGGATCACGTTGATGAGTGTGTGATCGAGCATGCTCGCTGAAGTGTCAACGGCGATAACTATGCGTTTGCCGCCGACTTTCAAGCCGGTCAAGTATTGCCGATCACCTTGGCCTTCAACTGCGCGCACGTTGCCTCCCGCGCTTTCAGCTTCGGCCGTGCGCAGACGTTTGATTTCTTCTTCTTGTACTTCGATATCGCTTTTGAGCTTGTTGACGTTAGCTATTTTGGCAAGCGTGTCAGCGTCAAGATCGTCGAGGTTATCAACTCGATCTTTGATCGTCGTGTCCATTGCGGCCAACGCGATCTCTGCTTCAGCCAGCTTTTTGAGCTGATCCTCTAGCTCCAATTTTTCTTCTACCAGATCTTTTTCGCCGACCAGTACCTGATAATCGAGCATACGCAGCTCGGCGAGCACGTCTCGATTGACTTCCTTTACGGTAACTTCGGTTGCGTGATTAATGATCAGATAGATCAAAATTACGGCACCAAAGCCACACGACATGATGTCGAGAAACGCCAGCGAAAAGACGTTGAACTTACGCCGCCGGGCCATCGTTTACTCGAATGCAGAGGTACGTGGTGCTGCCAGTAGTTAGTTGGTCGCCCGGTTTCAAAGGTTTGCCGTTGGGTTCGCTCTGACCGTTGATCTGTACCGTTTCGCTGGCCGCGGTTACGTGATAACCAGAGGCGTCTGTGCCGGCTAGCGTTGCCATAGTCTGGGCGAGGCTTGATAGCGGAAAGGCAGTGTGCGAATCCAGCACATGGGTTGCGAAGAGGTTGTCGCTAGTGCTGGCCACCGTTTCTGTTGTGGTCGCCAGTGACGTCAAATAATGCACAGCCTTGGGGAGCTTTAACTCATCAACAGACTGGGCGTTGATGAGCGGCGCGTCTTCGCTGGCATTGATAACGGTATGACCGTGACCATTTAAATAGAGCGCAAACCCAGGTAAAGCGCTGGCGGTTGGTGTTAGCACAACTGTTGATCGCGGGGGTAACTCATTCTTTGCACTGCGGTAGCGCTGTTGCGCGCGCCCGGATAGTTCTTCAAAACTAAGGTTAACTGCGCGCTGGCTGTTCTGATGATCAACACTTGCGTTGAATGTTGATCCATCTGAGCGCCAGGCACGAACCTGATCAAACAACTGTTGTTCTGTTTCTGCGACGCGCAGGGGGTCAAATCTTGAACGTGCGACAAACTGATCAACGAGCTGGTCGAGCCAGCCATCGATAATGCCGCTCATCCCGAGTAGCGGCAGGTCGGTGCTGGTGCTGGCGCTGAGACGCCCATTGTCTTTTTGCAATTGGGTAAGGATGCCGCGTCGGTTATGAATATCAATGCACCAGGCGGCTGCTGGTAAGGGTTCGCTCAGTGCATAGAGCAGCGCACTGTTGACGAACGAGCCGATAGTAATACCCGCTTCTTGGGCGATACCGAGCAGCAGACTGAGCTGGTCGCTCGTAACGGTGCCTGGAACGGCGCAGATCAGTGACTCCGCGCCTCTTGCTGTACTCGTTTGTTCTGACTCAGCAGCCAATTGCTTCAGGTGACGATATATCAGATCTGCGTTGTTTTTGACACCGGGTGCCGTTAAGGCCAGTGAGTCGCTGTTGAGCAGTTGCCAGTGTTGATCTTGAAAACCCCGTGGGGCGAGTCTTGACCGCTGCAGAGCAGCCTCGCCATACACCACAGCGCCATCTTCGATGAGTGCCGCGCCAGACTGGCGGACGGGCTGCCCGTTACTTGCGAACCAGCTTAAGCGCAGGTCATTGAGTTCGAGTAGCTGCATTAGAGGTCGCGTACCTGCATATGAACGATCAATCGTTGATCTGCATAGGCCTGTGTATCAAGCACCAGTCGTTCCTGAATAAGCTGCAGCTGATGCATCAGAAACATGATGATAATGCTGATCACCAGTGCAACAAATGTGGAGTTGAAGGCAACACCAAGGCTTGCGGTTACGCCCGCGATATCGCCTTCTACTGCCTTGTAGGCCTGACCGAGCGCGTCACCAATACCGCGGACGGTACCAATGAAGCCAATGCTTGGAATCGCCCAGGCAATATAGCGGACCATCGACAACTCACTGTCGAGTCGGTCAGACTCGGATTCGCAGACGGCCTTGACGGCCTCGGACACGTCCTGAACGTTACGGGTTGACGAAAAGCGTTGCAGGGCAGCAAGTAAGGCGCGCGGCAACAGCATGGCCTGATTGGCCGCCGACAGGGCTTGAATAGGGCGGGTGTACTCGCGAGCGTCTTCGGGGAGCACGCTCATACCTTCAGCCACCTCGACAATGTCATCCTGTAACAGAGCGCGCTCGCGCAGCGCGTTGCGACCTTTGTAGCCCATCATCGCCATTGACCAGAACATCAGTATAAAACAGCTTTCTTGTTCGTAGTCGCGCAGCACAACATACAGCGAACGCTCAGGAACAAACGATTCGCCAGCAGCCGAGCGCTCGGCCTGGTTCGCGAGCAATGCGTCTGCGTTGGGTCGAATCATGGTGACGTAGAGCAAATGCACAACGATAACCGCGACCAACAGGGCACCGACCTGATAGATCAGTTCTGCGGGAAGACTGGATTTACGTTTGTTGGCCATGATTTCTAAGAGCTTCTGTTGATTCTAATGGGGCTGTTGGATTTTTTTAGATATCCACAGGGAATGTGACTGCTAAATCTTCGGAAATATCCTCACTAGGGCGAAAAACAGTGCCTTTGTCGTCCGCGCGCCTCTGTTCTGAGCCGGATAAGGTTCGGTTGGGTGGCGAAGGCGCAGCTTCTCTGTTTTCTTCTTCTCTCTCTTTCTCTTGGGGTAGTGCTTCAGCTGCTTCGACCGAGAGCAAGGGCGCGACGCTCGCCAGTAACAGCAGCGAAAATCCCAGAAGGTTTAGCATTAAACGGTTCATTCGGCGTACCTCGCTATTCTAAAACCCAGATCGTTGCGTCCATCTTTGCCATAGTCACGAAACGACAATCGCAAATCGGTAATGGTACCGTGCCGCCAGCTGGAACCGCGAATCACATGGTAGTCGCCTTTTGTGGGTCCCAAGGGGTCTGTGCTGGGGTCGGGGGTAGGCTGGGCATAGAAGTCGTTCATCCATTCAGCCACGTTGCCGCCGATGTCGTAAAGGCCGTTAGCGTTCTCCCCGAAGGTGCCGGGTGGTGCCGCAACGATGTAGTTGTCGTTGTACCCAAAAATGATCCGACCAACAACGTGTACCGCTGAGCGATCAGCGTAATTTCCGTGCCGATCTTGTGGCGGAATTCTTGGCCCCCAAGGAAAACGCAGGAGTGCATCTGTATCGGGCTGCGTTCGCGCCACAAATGCCCACTCGGCTTCTGTGGGGAGTCGGTAGCCAGTGGCTGCGGGATTGATACCCACAATTTCCCCGGGTTTTTCCTGATAAAACGGTTCGAGGCTGTCTTTTTTCGACAACCAGTTGCAGTACATTGCGGCGTCGAGCCAGCGTACTTGCACCGCCGGCATGTTATCTTTGGCAAGGGTAGAGTCTTCAAACTCACCCGAGTCGTGACCATTAATAAAAGCCTTGAATTGGGCGTTAGTGACTTCTTTGGTCGCAACGTAGAAAGGACGGGTCAGGGTAGCTTCGTGCAACACTTCGTTGGCCCGACGACCAGGTTCTCGGCGTGATGCGCCCATTTTGATTGTGCCGCTCTTAAACAACAGCAATTCATCGCCGGCTCCGGTCGTGCGCTTGGGTTGCAATGCGGCCAGTCGCGCGTCTGCGATGGTGAGTAGCTTCACCTTTAGTTGCTGGGTCAGTCCGTCTTTGGGCTGAAGCGTCGTTTGGTAACCGGCATAGCCGGGTTTCGACAGCTCGATGCGATGACTGCCAACGTTAAGTGTCAGCGTACGATTTGCGCTGTCGAACGGGCGCCCGTCGACCGTCAAGGTGGCATCTGCAGGGTCTACCTGAATCTGTACTTTACCTAACAGTGGTTGCAGATCGAGTCGCAGTGTCCGCTCGCCCTTGCTGGCTTTCACGGTGCGTGAAACCTCGGCGTAGCCCGCTCGATAGATTTGGATTTTGTAGTCTTTGCCTGGCCGTAGCGCCAGTTCTGCCGGGCTTTCGCCAAAGAATTGACCGTTTGCCGTGATGCCTGCGCCCGGCGGATTTGTGATGACGGTTACCAGCCCATCTGCGGGTTCGAGCTCGACCGCAGGCAGTGCAATCGGCGTACGGGCGATGACGTCGACGTCGGTCGTAAAGGCTTTATAACCGACAAGTTTTAGGGTTAGTTCCTGGAAGCCGCTAGGGATAGGTACGGTTGCAGGTGTTCTGTAGTCGGTCGACGTGTCGCCGATGATCACGGTCGCCCCTGGTGGTGCAGTGGTGATCTCGACGTCGGCCCAATCAGGTAATAGCTCAAAGACTGGGGATTCCAACTGATCCTTGCCACTGACGGCCAGCATTGATTGGTGGTCTTCATAGTCCTCGCGACGCAACAGAACACTGTAGTCGCCGCGCTGGAGCGGAAATTCCACCAGCGGAGTGACACCAACCTTGGTGCCATCAATAGTGACTTCAGCACCTTGTGGGTTGCTCGACAGGTTGATTCTGCCCGGCAGCTCAGGCAGTTCAAACTCAAGGAACTGATTTCGCTCACCAACGATTTCGATGACTTGATCAATCGACTGGTAGCCCTTTGCGCTGGCACGCAGGCGATAGCTGCCTGGAAAAACCAGATAGGTGCCACCCAGTTCAAACTGCAAGATGCCATCGAGTTTGAAGTCGGCGTTTTGCGGTGCAAACTTGAAGTTGACTGATCGGGCGGTGAATAGAAACACCAACACGACCGCGGCGATAGCGCCCAAAAGTAGGATTAACCAGCTGCGCCCAGAAAGACCCTGTTTTTCGGGTGGCTGTTCGTTGCTGGGCTGAAACGTGCCTGGCGCGATAATTTTTTGCTGATCATCGCTCACAGTCTGTTCTCGCAGCGAATATCGATCTCGGCCATCTGCGGCTTAACGATGACCTCGCGACGAATATCCTGGCAGCGATTGGCTGTACCCACAATGGTGTAAGCACCGGGGCGCAAGCTGAGGTCGTGGGTGGTGAATGTACCCAGTCGTCCAACCTTGTAAACGGTGACTTCAGTTGCGTTGTCAGAAGTGAGTCGTACTGCGACGTTTTGACTGTAACTCTCAACCAGTTTGTTTGCCGTCGCGATCGCGTTGTCCCAATTTGGGCCGGCGGAACTCATGCTCGCGGCGGTAGCCAGTAGATCTTTTGCCTGGGCCATGCGTTTGTTGTCTGAGAGATTTTGCGGTTGGTTGATAATGATGCCCATGCCGCGAGCTAAGCGCAGTCGCTCCATTGCCTCGCGTCGGCCTGCTAACGCAAATTCGAGATTCGCATCGATGGCTAGCGCCTTTTCGCAGGCGGCGATAGCCTCTTTCCAGTTTTCCTCTGCGATTGCTTTGCGTGCTACTTCACTCAGTTCGCGTAGCCCGCGTACTTCCGTTTCCTGAGCGATCTGTTGTAGCCCGCCCTTGGCGACAGCATTGCCAGGTTTGATGGCTAAGGCAGCATTGAATGCGGCTCTGGCTGAGCCATAGCTTGCCCGTTCGAGCTCAGCGAAGCCGCGTGACAGCTGATCTTGAAAATCGGCGTTGGTGGCCGCTTGGGACAATTGCGCAAGTGCGGTGGTAACCGTTGGTGTCAGCGGGTCAATGCTTAGAACTTGTTTATAGGTACTTGTTGCGGCTTGGGTATCACCGCGTCTAGCGAGTTGTCGCGCTTTGCGTAGCAGGCTCTGAATTTGTGGAAGGTTGGCGGCCCTGGCAAGGCCGGTAGTCGCGGCAGCATCACTTTCTTTAAAGCCGAGTGCTTTGTTGAATTCACGTTCTGCCAATAATTGGTTGAAGTCGTTAATAGCGGCGTCACCCGCTTTGATAGCGCGGTTGTAGTCTGCTTCGCCTCGATCGCGAAGGGCTTCGAGCGCCGTGGTCGCATCACGATAGGTGGTTAGCGCAGATTCAAAGTCGCGCTCAACAAACTGGGTGTCCCCCAAAGTTGCTTTGTCTTTTACGGCGTCGTAGCTGGTTTGGCCCCAGCTCGCGATCTGCAATGTTTCTTCCAGTTCGATCTGCAATTCGACAAAGGTGGCTAGCTCTTCTTCGGCCTGTTGCTTCGCGCGCGCGAGCTGTGCATCACGAAAAGGGGTGACGGCTCTGGTGGTTTCGGAGCTGTTTACGCTGGGGGTGGTTGTCTGCGTCGGATCACCCGTGGTGTTTTCTACTAGCTCGTTGCTATTGGGTGCGACGCTAGGCGCAACCATGCCAGGCAACACAAAGAACACGCCGTAAAGCAACGAGACGGCTACAACAGCGGCGATGGGGATGAATAGTTTGCGGAAGGGGTTATCGCTGGCCGCTTCTGCGGGCGAGTGGACCGCGCTCGGTGAGTTGGCCGCACCAGTGAGTGGTGCCGCAGTTGGCTTAATAACAATAGGATCGGTCACGAGGAAATCTCAGGCGCGCTGCTACGCGTCATCCGCTGGCAGTCCGACCTCGTCGGCGTAGATTTGCTTTAGAATTTCTCGCAGCTCGGTGTATTGCTCATCTACGTTGCCTTGCAAACGTAGCGACTCGTTTTCGAGTTCTATGGTATGCGGAGTGATTTCTGCCTCTGCCGAAACACCCAGCTCATGTAGTACGTCGGAGTGAATCTTGGAGTCTGCGTATTTTAGTAGCGCGCTACGTAAGGTTACCGCGCCGCCCACGATGCCGATGTAGCCACCCAGTTGGGTGGCGCTGTTGTTACTGGTCTGCGCGGCGATGCCCCCGACCACTGATGCTGCACCCGCTATTGTGCGGGCTCGAGCTTGAGCTCGTAGTTTGTTGTAGGCGATTGCCTCGTCGTAAGAAGCTTTGCGCCAGTTTTGATAGCTGCGATACATATCACGATGGAATTTGTCGTAGTGTTCGTCCAGCGTGTCGATAAACAGGTATTCGCGCTCACGAATTTTACGTACCCGTTCGAGCATGGGATCGTTTTCGGCCGGTAACCTCAGCACTTCAAATTCGCCATCTTTTCTTGGGCGTACGTGGGTAGCGAATGCATCGGGGGCAAAATCTTGGGCAAAGCGCATCTCGGAGGTTCGTCGAATCTCGATAATGGTCTCGTCGCTTATTGACTCACGCACCGCCAGCAGGTCATCAGCCACTTCTTTGTAGATTTTTTGGAAGGGGTCGATGCCATCTGGGACCGTGTCGGCGTAGGCGTATTTGCTGGCGAGGGCGATGTACGTTTTGTTGAGCCATTCATGCCCACGGCTGTCGCGTGCGGTCACTTCCAGCTGCATGCTTTCGCCGTTTGAGCGCAGAATTTTGGCGGAAACCACCAGATCAACGGCATGAGTGTCGCGCGGAACAACACGAACAGCGCCCCAGTTACCGGTGCTCTGCAACAAATTTTTCTGAAAGTAGGCCATGTAGTTGGCCTCGGCGCGGCGAATTTCGGGCTGCACGATTTGCTTGATCTGTTCGTCGTAGCCATCGGGAATGTTGGCGTCAAATACGGCGATGCCAATGTCGAGCAACAGATCTTCATCCAGCGGCTCACTCGCCTGTGCTGGCGGCCGCATGTCCACCGTGCGAACGGTTTGGGAAACGCAGCCCGACAGAAGGCATACGGCCAAAGCAAGAGCCATAACCTGAGAAAAGCCGGGCGTGCAGCGAACGGCGCGGGCTGCGTGCCAACCGGTTGGCATTTTTGTGTGCATTTCAGGCATCAAGAGCTGCCTTTGTATCGACGATATTCTTCCCACAATTTCTCTTTCAGTTCCGGATCTACTTCATTAACTGCCGCCTCGCGTAGCTGGCGAGCAAACACATCATCGTCTCTGGCATCTGCTTTGTCGGCAATCACACGACCACCATTCGAGCCAGGGGGTGGTGCGCTAGGTGAGTTTCGGGTGCTAGGAACGTAGGTTTCATCATTGATGTCAGGTGCCCCCTTGCCGTTGCCTGAGCCGCTCTGAGCGGTGCCACCAGCGCCGCCTTGACTGCCGGATGTGCCAGACGCTGAACCGTTACCACCCGAGGTGCTCGCGGTGCGCTGGTTGCGTTCTAAGATGGCTTCGCGCTCCGCTAAAATTTCGCCGTCGAAATCTTCAAGGGCGCTATCAAGGGCGTCATCGAGTTCGCTACCAGAGCCTGGGCCTTCTTTTTCGCCTCCAGTTCCAGATCCTGCTACGCCGCCAGCACCCGCTGCTGGATCGGAAGCGCCGGTCTGATCGCTACCCTCGCCGCCGGGTAGGGTGTTGCTAGTCGCCCATTCGTCATCGCCGGAGCCTTTATCGCCAAGCCAATCATCACCCTGTTCGGGTGTGTTGCCGTTGGGGTCGCCGCCAGGACTGCCACTGCCGCCGCTGCCAGGAGCGCCGGGTACCCCCGCGGTTTCGCCGCCTTTTTGGCCGCCCTCTTTGCCACCTTTTTCACCGTTGGCATCGCCTTCAGCGCCAGGTTCGCCACCCGGTGATCCGGGTAAACCCGGAACGCCCGGGATTCCTGCTGAGGGGGCGCCGCCAGGAGGAGAAGGGGCACCGCCAGGAGGTGGAGAGCCACCGCTCGGAGGGGCGCCGGGAGTGCCGGGAATGCTGGGAATGCTGGGAATGCTGCTCTGTGGAACGCCCGGAATCTGCGGAATTTGTGGCGTCGGAATTCCGCTTGGGCTACTGCTGGAGGGGCTTTTACACCCTTGCAGGGCGCCCAGGCTGACGCACAGCAGAGCGACGCAGAACAGGCGCGATGATGGGTAACTGTAATTCATGAGCGTCTCTTGCGAATGTGCAGAATGGCCTGTGATAGTTCACCTGACTGTGACTGACTGAATGCTGAACGGCGGTGTTGCATCATGAGCCTAGCTTTTCGATTTTGCCGTGGGCACTACTGAATCGATAGTTGTATCGATATCGGTCAGATCGTCAGAATTAATCACGTTTGGTGGCGCCGCTTTGCGGTTGCGTGGTAAGTAGTCGAACGAGTGCTTGAAACTATACGCCGCTGTCGGCTGGGGTAAGCCGTCTAGAATGCGAGGCCGATAGCGCGTGACTTTTACGCTTGTGCGAACCCGAAACTCCATGAGCCCTTTAGGAATCGAGTCAACAGTTTTCATCCGCTTGACGTGGCCTCGATGGTCGATGTCATAGGACAGGGCAACGTGACCTTTCTCCAGTGCTGTGGGCGGCAGCCGCTCCGGCAATTTGGGGTCTTGAGGGCGCGGAAAATATAGCAACTTGGGTTGGCTGAACATGGCAACGGCGTCGCTGTTTGGGTCTGTCTGGGCAATGATGTAGGCCTGTTGATACCAGGCGAACGCGCGTGCATCTTGCTCATTCAGCAAGTGCCAATCAGCCAGATCCAGGATCGCTTTCAAAAATCTACTCTTGTCAACTTCAGGTGCCTCAAGTGCGGGGCCGAGTGCAGCTAGATCCAGTGTGTTTTTGTTGCTGCGACGACGTTTAGCTTCGGTCAATATGACGGCCTGTGTGTCGGCTAAGACCACGTTGGCATCTTCTTGTGGGGCTGCCAACGTCTCTTGTGACTTAGCCTGCAAGTACTTCTCCTGCTCTGCGAGTAGACGATTGCCTTCGATGCGCAGAACGTCAACCAGTGCCTGAGTGCCTCTAAACATAGCGTTTACGGTCAAGCGGTGCTCGGTGAGTTGGGCATTTGTTTGGCGATCACGCAGACCATTGCGAGCGAAAAGTTCTTCGGCTTCTTTGCTTGTCCGTTGGTAAAAAGGCGGGAAGCGCTCGGAACGATACGTGTTCGCAAGCCCGCGCAAGGCAAAAATCATCTGATCGCTTTGAGCGCTAGTTTGATCGGCTGACAGCAGCACGCGGGCGTCAGAGAAACTGCCGCGAGCGCCAATGACATCGCCAGTGGACGTGTACCAGGTGCCTATTTTTAGCAGCTCAGGAATGAGTTGCTGCGCGAATCGACCGTAGTGTCGGCTGGCGATTGAAAAAGCGTATTCGTGCCGGCTGTTGGCTTCGACAATGTTGCCCATGGCCTTAAGGCTGGCAATTTCCTGATGCACAATTTCCAGTTGCTCTGCGCTGTGCAAACCGTTTGCGATGCGGCTGATTTGCGTTGCCAGTGCAAAGGTCTCAGCGGCGCGAGGATAGTCTTGCTGTTCGTGGTAAATACGACCGAGCAAACTGAGCGGCTTAACCAGCCGCGCGTCGTAGCGGTCGCCAACAGTTTGCAGCTCGCCCACCCGTTGTTCGAGGGTAATCCGTGATGCTTCCAGCTCACCCACATCAATTCGTTGTTCCAGATCATCCCACTCAAGTTCAAGGTCGTTGGATTCGCGAGTGCGGGTCAGATCAGCGTCTTGGTTGGCGGGAGTAGCCAGAGCAGCAAATGATTCAACGCTAGTGAAGGTGAGGCCAACCAGGACAGTGCACGCGAACAGCTGAGCGGTTACGGCTGGCGCGGTCAATAGGCTCAGGTTGTCTAGTGCTTTTGGTAGCTTCACTCGATCCTTCCTGCTGCTTGATTATGGGTTGTTGTCGGTCGGCTGGTGCTGAGTTTGTTGAGCGCCCCATGGCAAGTCAAGCTGGCCGGCGACCTCATTGTCGGTCGTCTGGGGAGGTGTCTGGTGGCTACCCAGATGCTTGCCCAGAAGGTGCGAATAATGAGCGCGTTTTGCTCTGGAGACTTCATCATACCTTGCCTAAACTCCTCTGATGCCAGAAGCCCCTGAAGAGCTACTTGATGCTCGCGACCTGAAATGCCCCGAGCCACTGATGTTAGTGCGTAACCGCATGCGCGAGTTAGAGCCAGGGCAGTGTTTACGCGTACTTGCCACAGACCCTACAACGACCCGCGATCTCAGCAACTTCTGTCGATTTATGGGGCATGAGATGGTGCTTTCTGACACGGAGTCATTTACAACTACCGGGCAGCTTGTGTATTTGATGCGCAAAGATGGTGCGTCCCGTTGATTGGCCCAGTGACCGACGCAAGGGCGCCTGAATCACTCTCTGTACAGTTCAGACCCCGATTACACCCACGGTTCCGTGATTATTCCGTGATCTTTGGGAATATTTCTCTGGTCGCTCGCACTCTGTGGGCGGGTGCGCAGGGGCGCTGAGCGAATCTTGAGCACGCCACCCTTAACCACTCCGCAATGCAGTCGCTGGTATTTTGCGTATGGCAGCAATATGAACCCTGAACGGGTAACCGATCGTGGGTTAGGGGTAGTGCGGGCGGTTTCTGGTCGTTTGCCGGGGTGGGGCATGCGGTTTAACAAGCAGTCCAAAGATCACCCAGACTGCGGGCATGCCAATCTAGTGGCGACACCCGCAAATAATGGGCGCGCAGAGGTCGAGGCGGCTGAGGGGGTTCTCTACCAACTGGCTGACTCGTCGATGATCTTGCGCATGGATCCTTTTGAGCGCGCGCCCATCAACTATTCCCGAGAATGTGTCTGGGTACAGTCAGACGAGGGGCCGATCGCCAGCTGGACCTATTTTGCTAATCCAGCGCTGTTGCAAGCCAATTTGCGCCCCTCACGAGCCTATTTGGCCCATTTATTGGCGGGTAAGCCGTTCCTGTCACCGGGCTACTACTCGATGCTGGCTGCACAGCCGGTGAGTGACTAGAACATGGCTGCGGGCCTCAGTCAGGCGCAGATATGTGACTGCTTTAATCGGTTGTTTGCAGCCCGTTATCGCGTGCAATTGCGCGGCGGCGGCGTAGAGCCTGATTATCTGCCACCTACACAGCTGGCGCCTGGTGCGCTTATTGCCAGGGAAGACTTCGCGGCGAGCGCGCTGCATGAGGCGGCCCACTGGTGTGTCGCTAGCACTGCTCGCCGGGCGCAAATCGACTATGGCTATGTCTATTTGCCGCCACCGCGCAGTGCGGCTGAGCAACAGCAATTTTTTGCCAGCGAGCTCCGCAATCAGGCGGTAGAGCTCTATCTCTCTGCAGCGGCGGGCGTTCCGTTTCGGGCGAGTGCGGACGATCCTGATCTTGGGTTGGCTCAGCTTGAAGCCTTTGAGGAGCAGGTGCGGGCGCTGACGGCACAGTGGGAGGGGGTCGCGGCTCCGCCTCTTTTAGTATCGGCTCCGCCGCGAGCAGTGGTTCTAGCGGTGGCGCTCTCTGCTGTCCGGGAGAGCCATCAGTCTGGGGTGGCAGGAGAGGTGAATGGCTGAAGCGTTACATTCCACAACCTGGTTGCTGGATGGCTCGATCTACTTCTTTCGCGGTTACTTTGGTATGCCCGATACACTCGTGGATTCTCGTGGGGAGCCCTGTGGTGGTGTCCATGGGCTTGCGCGTGCGCTACTCGCCGCGCTGCAGCGGCACGGCCCTGCGGAGGGTCTGGTGGCCTTCGATAAGAGCCTCGGCAGCTGTTTCCGGAATGATCTTTACCCCGACTACAAGGCCAACCGAGCGCCACCTGACGACAACATCATCTATCAGTTTCAGCAGTGTGAGCGGCTGTGTGAGCTGCTCGGGGTGAGCCACGCGAGTGATACCCGCTTCGAAGCGGATGATCTGTTGGCGGTTGCGGCCAGGCGCTCTAAATCAGATTGCATTATATATAGCAAAGACAAAGACTTAAGGCAGTTAGTTAAAGTTAATTGTAGATTGCAAGATATCCTTGGCGATGACCTGCATGATCTGGCGGGATTCCGTAGCGCCTACGGTTTTGAGCCTGAGTTGTTCCCGGACTACCAGGCGTTGGTGGGTGACACGAGTGACAACGTGCCCGGGATTCCGGGGTTTGGCCCCAAGACGGCGGCTAAACTGGTTGGCAAATATGGCGGGCTCGAGCAGGTGTTCGCCTCGCGCGTGCGTTGGTCGGACGACAAAGTGGGTGTTCCATCAGAAGGTAAGCTGGCGGCGAATCTTGTTGCTGGTAGCGCGCAAGCACTGTTGATGCGTGAAGTGTTGCGGCTGTCGAGTGATGCGCCTTTGCCATTAGGTGCACAGCGCAGACAAGCCGTGCAAGCTGCTGCGCTCGATGAGTTTCTCGACACCATGCGACTGCGTCGGTTTGGTGCCGAACTAAAACGGCTTGAGCTCATCTGAGGCAACCCCTCTTGGAAAGGACAGAACATTGGATTTGGAGATGGATGTTGAGGTTGCTGTGATCGGTGCGGGGGTTGTGGGCTTAGCTGTCGCTCAAGCCCTTGCCCGCAGTGGTCATGAGGTGGTGGTGCTCGAACGCAATCTACTGATCGGTGCCGAGACCAGTGCGCGCAACTCAGAAGTGATACATGCCGGTATTTACTACCGCTCGGGCAGTGAAAAGGCGGCGTTGTGCGTGCGCGGGAAAGAACTGCTGTACGCGCATTGCGAGACACAGGGCGTGCCGCACAAGAACTGCGGCAAGCTGATTGTGGCGACCAGCGAAGATCAATTTGCGACGTTGCAAGACTATCAAGCCCAGGCAATGCGCAACGGCGTAGGTGAACTGCGTTGGGTTGATCAGGATGAGCTGCATCAACTTGAGCCGGCGGTCAATGCGCTGGCTGCGGTGTATTCGCCAACGACCGGAATTATTGACAGTCACCAATACATGCTGAGCCTGCAAGGTTTGCTTGAGAGCCATGGCGGCATGATTGCGTTTGATACCCAGGTGGCAAGCGTTGAACGGCGACCACAAGGCCAAACCGGCGCCGGGTTGCAGTTAGTAACCAATCAGGGGGCCATCGGTTGCCGCTGGCTGATCAACAGCGCAGGACTCTGGGCGCCGGGCCTTGCGCAGCAACTCGATGACGCGACGCCCGCCGCGCGCTACGCCATTGGTCACTATTACAGTTATGCCGCAGCGCCCTTTAATCGTCTGGTTTATCCGGTTGCGGCTGCGGGCGGGCTAGGCGTGCATGTCACCCTCGATCTGGCTGGGCAGGCTCGCTTTGGGCCGGATATTCGGTGGATTGACAGCGTGGACTATGAGTTTGATGACTCGCGGCGCGAGGAGTTTGTGACCGCCATCAGACGCTATTACCCCGCACTTGATGAGTCTCGACTGCAACCGGGCTACACCGGTATTCGGCCAAAGCTTGAGTTGTCACAAGGGCAGGCAGACGACTTTGTTATTCGCGGTCCACAAGCTCACGGCGTTCCCGGTCTGATTAATCTGCTGGGTATTGAGTCGCCGGGGTTGACCGCCTCACTCGCGATTGCCGAACGCCTTGATGCGCTTGTGGCTGCGGCCTGATGTTTCGGTTGGGGTTGATCATCAATCCGGTCGCGGGCGTTGGTGGACCGGCAGCGATGAAGGGCAGTGACGGCGTCGCTGCGCAGCAGGCTGCCAGAGCTTTGGGAGTGCTTCCACAAGCGGTATCGCGCGCGCGGGAAACCTTTGTGCAATTAGCCGAGTTGTTGGGTGAGTTGGGGCCGGCGGCGCATTCATTCGAATCCGGGTGCTCAGGGGTGCAGCTACATTGTCCGCGTGGATCAATGGGGGCCGAAGCTTTTGCGGCTGAAACGGGGCTGGCGGTTGTCTGGGTTGGGGAATCTGGGTCAGCATCAGTTACGAGCGCTGAGGACACCAGGCGGTTGGTTATGGCGTTGTTGCCCAACGTCGATTTGCTGGTGTTTGTGGGTGGGGATGGTACCGCGCGTGACGTGCTTGATGCTGTTTCGACCTCGCCTGGTCTGGCTGGACTCCCTGTATTGGGCATTCCCGCCGGTGTAAAAATGCACAGTGGTGTCTTTGCTACCTCACCGCGTACAGCCGCTTTGCTCTTGCATGAATTGGTCAGCGGAGGGCTGGTAAGTGCAACTCATGCCGAGGTGAAAGACATTGATGAAGCGGCGTTACGTCGTGGTGAAGTGGGTTCCCGCACCTATGGTCAGCTGCTGGTGCCAGCGCTGGGTGGTTATTTGCAGCATGTGAAATCGGGCGGTAAAGAAGTTGAAGATTTGGTGTTGCTTGAGATCGCGGCGGATGTGCGCGATTTTGTGGTCAATGAGGATGCGGTGTTGCTGCTTGGGCCAGGCAGTACCTGTTATGCGATCAAGCAGGATCTGCTGGATGATGGAGAGCCGACTTTACTCGGCTTCGATGCCATTCAGAACGGCTCTTTATTAGTTCAGGACGCAACCATTGCTGACTTGCAGCGCCTGCTCGGTGAGCACCCTGATCTGCAAGTGCTGTTGAGTTTTTCGCGCAATCAGGGTTTTTTGTTGGGTCGCGGTAACCAGCAGTTGGGGGCAGCGGTTCTCGCTCAACTTGCACCGGAGCAACTGAGCGTTGTGAGTAGCCGGACAAAACTCGCGAGTCTTGACGGTCGGCCGTTGCTGGTTGATACCGGGGTGGCCGAGCTGGATCAGAAATTTTCAGGTCTGACGCAAATAACCAGCGGCTATCAGGACAAACTTCTGTACCTTGTGCGGCCTGCCTGATCGGTGGAGTATTCTGCCCAGAAAAACGACACTTAAGCCCTCAGAGCGAGTCCGAAGAGTTAATACATGACTGAATCTGCCAGCCCTCATTCGACAGCTCGCGACTGGACGTATGTTGCGACACGCGCCCTTGCGCGGCTGCATGACGTTGATGCCAACACCACTCTGGTTCGACTGTTTCACGGTCGCGGTAAAACCCATCCCGGCTTTGATGACGTCACCGTTGATTTACTTGGCGATGTGTTGGTTATCGCCTTGTTTGCCGACGAAGACGAAACGGTCACCGAGCTGGGAGCTTTGTTGCAGTCGGGTGTAGCAGCGCCTGCTCTCGCCAGCAATGATCAGGTTCGCGCGATTCGCGGCTGCATGATGCAATTGCGGCGCGGCCGGCAAACGGTAGCGGAAACGCTCTGGGGTGAGGTGCCAGAGCGTACCGAGGGCGTCGAGCAGGGGCTACGTTATGCACTGCGACCACAAGGCAATCAAAACGTTGGACTGTTTCTTGATGCCGCCCCATTGCGCAGTTGGGTCAGGGAGCGAGCAGACAAACGCAACGTACTGAATTTGTTTGCCTACACCTGTGGATTCTCGCTGGCTGCTATAGAAGGTGGCGCCCGCAAAGTTGTGAATAACGACATGAGCCGACCCGCGCTGGACTGGGGGGTGGAGAATCATGAACTCAACGGCCACCGCGGCGATGCGGTGGCTTATGTGCCGCATAATCTGTTGAAAAGCTGGGGCAAGGTCCGCCGCTATGGCCCTTACGATATGGTGATTATCGATCCGCCCACCAACCAGCGCGGCAGCTTTAATGCCGAGAAGCAGTATCCGGGCGTACTGAAGCAGGTGGCAAACATGCTCGCGCCCGGCGCGTTGGTTGTGGTTTGTCTGAACTCGCCGTTTCTCGGCCGTAACTTCATCGAGAATCAGGTGGCGCGGTGGATGCCTGCCGCCCGTCCTTTGGGCTGGCTACCAAACTCGGAAGATTTTCCTGAGGCGGAACCCGAGCGAGCGCTAAAAGTAGGGCTTTATCAGATTCGTTAGCGGCTCTGTTCAGGCTAAAATGGGGTTCCACTTGTTAATTTGGCTTTGCAATTTATGCATTTTTACGTAGGCAGTGATCACGGCGCGATTGAGATGCGCGAGCAACTCTCAGCGTTGCTCCTGAGCTGGGGGCACGAGATTGTTGAGACCTTTGGGCCAACCGACAGCGCTGAAGCGGCGGACTACCCTGATGTCGCCGCTGACCTCAGTCACGCACTGCTCAAGAGCGAGGAAGCTCATGTTCCTGCATTGGGGCTGCTGTTGTGTGGGACGGGGCAAGGGATGGCGATATCTGCCAATAAAATTCCGGGTATTCGCGCTGGCGCTGTCGCTGATGCCTTTTCCGCAAAAATGATTCGCGAGCACAACAACGCCAATGTGATTTGTCTGGGACAGAGGGTTCTGGGGAGTGAGCTGGCGGGTTTAATCTTGCGCTGCTTTATCGACAGCGAGTTTGGTGGCGGACGGCACGCCAAGCGGGTTGCAAAGATCAATCAGCTTGATCACTGAACGACCGCGCGGAGTCGGTTCAAGCTGCTAGCGCTTGACCTCTAACCCTTGCCTTCAAGCATGGTGCTCATTAACTGCATCATGATTGAATTGATTGTCAGCGAATTTCGTGGCCGCAGTACGCTGCGTAGCTGATGGCTGAGACTTGAGCGTTCGAGGGCAACAGAATCGGGCAGGTCAGTGTTGCTTGCAGACAGAGCGGCCTGATCAGCGAACACTTTGGTATCCGGTTTGGTCAACAGCACAAAGCAACGTGCAGTGAGCACAGCCTGGTCAATTGCCTCTGATCGAATGGTTTCGACAAAGCGCAGATAGCCTTCTTCAGCGAGCCACAACATGGCGCTGAAACAGGCGAGATAGCGTGGGCTGTGCATGCCATATTCGTCAGTCTCTTCTGCGCCGCAAATGTCATCGACCTGCAGAATGATGGGTTGCGGGAACGCGCTGTGTAAAACCGTAAGAATCTTGGCTGAGTCGGCAAAAAATTCGTCGGTATTGATGTTGCTCATAAAGCCTGACCTTTGCTGCTAGCGCTGCCGGTAACCGTCGAGAAAGCGGGCAATACCTTCAATAGCACCCGTCAACTCGTCGACGCCCGGCAGGAACACAATGCGGAGATGATCAGGCTCATGCCAGTTGAAGCCGCGTCCGTGCACCAGCAGTATTTTTTCTGCCTCAAGTAGATCGAGTACGAGTTGCTCATCGTTGCGCAGATTGAATTTCTTAACGTCTAGCTTTGGAAACAGGTAGAGCGCGCCCTTGGGTTTAAAACAGGTAACGCCAGGAATGTCGCACAGCATTCGGTGCGCCAGATCGCGTTGCTCGAGCAATCGGCCGCCAGGTTGCACGAGATTGTCGATGCTCTGAAAGCCGCCGAGGGCGGTTTGCACCGCGTACTGCCCGGGGACGTTACTGCACAGGCGCAGGCTGGCCAGCATATCGAGCCCTTCGATCAAATCGCGAGCATGGTCTTTAGGGCCAGAGATCATCATCCAGCCTGTGCGAAAACCGGCTGCACGATAGGATTTAGACAGACCGCTGAAGGTGAAGGTGAAGACGTCGTCGGCTAGTGATGCCATAGGAATGTAGAGCTCATCGTCGTAGATGACCTTGTCGTAAATCTCGTCGGCCAACAGCACAAGTCGGTGGCGTCGTGCGATATCAACCAGCGCAAGTAGCATCTCTTTGCTGTACACCGCACCGGTCGGATTGTTCGGGTTGATGACAACCAGTGCGCGAGTGCGTGGGCTGATACAGGCTTCCAAGTGGGCAAGGTCGGGTTGCCAATCGGCCTGTTCGTCACAGTGGTAATGCACCGGCTTGCCGCCGCACAGATTGGCCGCGGCGCTCCACAACGGAAAGTCGGGGGACGGAATAAGTACTTCGTCGCCATCATTCAACAGTGCTTGCATGGCCATCATCACCAGCTCGCTGACACCGTTGCCCATGTAAATGTCTTCAACCTGGGGCGTGTTGATTCCCAGTGTTTGGTAATACTGCTGAATGGCTTTGCGGGCGGGAAATAGCCCCTTGGAATCACTGTAGCCTTGGGCATTCAAGAGATTCGTCGCGACGTCCTGAATAATTTCAGCAGGGCAATCAAAGCCAAAGGTGGCTGGGTTGCCGATGTTGAGTTTGGTCACCTTGTGACCAGCGGCTTCAAGCGCAGTGGCCGCAGACAGCACAGGGCCGCGAATGTCGTAGCAGACGTTGTCGAGCTTACGTGACTTCTGCAATGGGGCTCGGTTAACGATTGGCGTCACCGCGGGCGTCACGGTTGTGTTCGATGGCGTACTCATATTCGGTCTCTCTGTACCCTTTGCTGGCAGGCGTGTGCTGAGTGGCGTGTTTTGGGGGCTGGTATCTACCGGGGTGCGACATAATAATAGGAAAGCAGGCTCTGCGGAGCGTTTTAGACGGGACATACGATGACCGATACACAAATACCGATGGCTGGTAGTTCTGCCGCTCCGGAAAAAGTGGTTAAAACCGACGCCGAATGGCGGGCTCAGCTTAGTGCAGAAGAGTATGAGGTTACTCGAAAGGCCGGGACCGAGCGGGCTTTTACCGGTCGTAACTGGGATCTTAAAGACACCGGCAGCTATGACTGCGTGTGTTGTGGGCAGGCACTGTTTGATTCGGCAACCAAGTTTGATTCAGGTACCGGCTGGCCGAGTTTTTATGAGCCAGTAGCGCCAGAGGCGGTGGGCTTGAATGAAGACCGCAAATTTTTCATGCGCCGGGTGGAGGTGGTGTGTTCGCGCTGTGACGCGCATTTGGGGCACGTATTTCCAGACGGCCCTGAGCCAACTGGGCAACGTTACTGCATGAATGGCTTTGCGATGAGCTTTAGCGCGGCCAAGGCAGAAGGCGGCTCGGGAGCAACGACCTAGCGGGATTGCTGCTCGTAGAGATTTTCTAGCTGACGCAGGCAGTGCTGGGTGTCACGACGGCGGTTGCCGATGGTGAAATCGATATCGTAGTAGTGGTTAGCCTCGGTGGCAGTGGCGCTGGTGACTTTGCAGGTCAGTTCTTCCAATCGCAGGTCGAGGACCTGCAGGTCCACAACTAACGCGTCGCCGACCTTGAATTCTGCGGTGGTCTCTACTTGCATCTGGCTGCTGTCGAAGCGTAGGCATTCGGCGTCGATCGACTGGCGGAATAGGCCTGCAAACCCAGAGCGGTGGATTTCGACACCAATCGTGCCATTGCAGCAAATCTCAAATTGTCCTGTGCTGGCCAAGGGGTCTATCGTCCATGCTAGAAGGTCGTGAAGGTTATTGAGCTAAGTGTCTGACATCAAGGAAACATTTGTTTCCAGGTGTTTCAGGAGACGAATTTGAAGACAGGACGAGTACGGCGAGCGGATGTTCAGACGTTGGAGCAACTGCAAGCTGATTTGGCCCACCTGCCTGCGCCGCTTGTCGGCTCAGAGCTGGCGGCAGTGACGGCGGGGACAACGTTGGTGGATGCCGGGACCAGCACAAGCCCAGAGGCGTATCTGCCGGTTGCTCGGGCCCTGACTCAAGCCGACCGCCTGTTGTTATGCGGCAGCCTCGAACAATCCAGTTTGAGGGGGCTCGTAGCCCTGGCTTTAGCAAGCAAAGTTGACGTTTGGCTGTTGGAAGAGGCGGACGCTTCAGTGGCGCTGGGGCTCATTGAGGCGCTCGGAATAACCTTGTGTTACGGGCAACTCCGGTCAGCTGCAGGCAACGGGATAATCTGCCTGAGCTCAAGCGGTGAGATTCAGCCGGCCGGTCATGCGGGTTGGTTGAGCGGTTCCAAGCTTCGTTCCAGTGACGGACCGGTTGGCTATGTGGATCAGCAAGGTTGGGTCCATGTTTTGGGGTCGAGTGCGAACTGTATTCACGCTGATGAGAGCCTGCTCATGCCCTATGAAGGGGCTGCACGGCTGGCAAGCCACCCGCGCGTTACGGGCGCATGCCTGCTTGCCGTATCTGCGGATCGCGCCCTGGGTCAGGGGCTGTCAGCGGGCTTCTTTGGCTGTGCTGAAGTAACCGGTGATAGAAGTCCGGTGCTCGAAGTTGAGCTGTTGGAGTTCATGCGGCGGGGGTTATCGGCGGCGAAGTGCCCCCAAGGCATTATTCTGGTCGAGGTGCTGCCCCGAACTCGCAGTGGTGCGCCAGACCTCGACGCGGTCTGGGCATTGGTCGAGCAACAATCTAGTTCTGTAGCAGATTTGCCGGAGAGTACTGGTCAGTGAGGACGCGTGCGTCTTGATCCCAATCACGACTGTCATCCATCTGGCTACGAACCTTGGCCATATCAACACCGTATTTTTCGAGTGTCTTTTGCCAGCGAGCGACGTTGTTGTCGATAGCCTCTTCTGAGGGGGTGGGGCCATTGATCGCCATGATCACCCGGTTGGCACTCGACGGTGTGGTGACATTGATGAGTTTACCAAACACGCTCGCGTAGGTTGCGCTCTCGTGGTGGTACAGCTTGCTGATTGAGAAGGTGTTTGCAAGCAACACGCCGCCAGGGCTCAGTAGTTTTTGTGTTTCCTGCAGGTATTCGCGGGTCATCAGGTGCTCGGGAATGTAGTCGCCATTAAAGGCATCGAGCACAATCAGATCGTAGCGGATGTCGCCTTTAGCCGCGCGTTTACCAAAAATTCGGGCGTCTTGAACGTGCAGATCGCCAGGAGGTGATATCGCATAATCGAAAAATTGCTCGGCAACGCTAACGACGGCTGGGTCGATTTCGACAACATCAATGCGAGCCTTTGGCAGTAGTTCGCGGAAAGTGACGGGCAAGGTGCCGCCACCGAGGCCAACCACTAAAATTGACTTTGGTTCGGGTGTGGCCAAGAAACCGGCAAACACCAGTTTTGCATAGTCAAAAACTAGTCGCCGTGCGTCGCGGCGGTCTTTGCAGGACTGATTGCGCTGCTCACGCCGAACGCTGAACTGCATGCAGAGGCGTTTGCTGTCTTGCACCACCATGACGGTCCGATAGAGGCTCCGTTCTTTGTGAATGACACGGCCGGCTGCGTCAGCGGGTAGCGTGAGCAGTGGCAGTATCACCAGGGCAAGAGCGGCGGTTACAGCACCGGGTGCAAGCGTGACCGGCCATTTTCTGTGGCCAATGAATGCAGCGCAACCACAGGCGACGAGTGTCAAACAAAGGCTAATGAAAATGGTCTGCATCTCGAACCAGAGCACAAAATAAAACGACGTGGCAAGGGTGCCGATGGCACTGCCAAGGGTTGAGAAAAAGTATAGACGACCGGCCACTTCGCCCGCGCGATCGCTGTCTTCGACCAGCAATCTGACACTGTAAGGCGAGATTATTCCAAGCGTAAGCGTAGGCGCGATAAACAGAATTGAGGCGGCGAGTAACGAACCGTAGCGGGGGTCGCTAACCTGTTCGAAGACGGCTTCCATGACGGTCTCTGCACTTAGCATTAGAGGCAATAAGATAATGCCGCCCACGATAAACACGCAGCCGAAGCGGGCGAGGCTCGGATTGTGGACTGACCAGCGCCCGCCGATGTAATAGCCCAGTGCCAGCGCCAGCATAAACACGCTGATGACCGACCCCCAGACGTAGATGCTGCTGCCGAACCAGGGCGCAAGCAGTCTGCCGCCGAGCAGTTCGATCGACATGATGACAAAACCGCCAATGAAGGCGAGGCAGGCGATAAGCGCATTTCTTGAGTTCATGGTGGGGTAATCAGCCAGATGCCTTGTCTACGGCTTTTTGACGCGCTTTGTTGGCCGCACGGTTGTCGTCGTAGCTCTGTTGGCTTTGTTGTGCGTCGCACCAGGCGCGAAAACCGCCATCGATGTGGGCAACCGGGCTCAGGCCCATGTCTTGGACAACCTTGGTGGCGATGGCCGAACGCCAGCCGCTCTGGCAGAAAAACACATAAGTCTTCCCTGTGCCGAACTCGGGTTTGAAATAGGGGCTGTCAGGGTCGACCCAGAATTCAAGCATGCCGCGGGGTGAATGAAAGGCGTTGGGGATAGTGCCTTCGCGCTCCAGTTCGCGCACGTCGCGCAGATCGACAAACAGATGGTCTGGGCTGTCTTTGAGGGTGGCTGCGTCGGCTACACTCAAGGTGGTTATCTCAGCGTTCGCGGCGGCCACAAGGCTCTTGGCGGTCACTCTCATTCCATCGGTCATGCATCGGTCCTGTCTAGGTCTGAACAACGCAGCTGATTGTACCCGAGATCACCAATATGTGATGTCCATCACGCACGGTCGCGACGCGGCAATTTCGGTCGCAGTAGGGCGTATCTGGAGGGCTTTGAGGCGTAGCTCTCCTTTTTGCAGGAACTTCGTAAAATCCTTATAAAACAATAAGTTGAATGGTTTATGTAGACGGTCTAATCGTTGGCACGAATCCTGAAATGCTTTGGTAGTTATAGATACCTAAGGCGTGTTGCCACTGCAGATGGTTGGGATCGCCGATCTGTACTGCACACACGTAGAGAGAGCGCAGGGCGCAGTCCTGTGAAAAGACCGAGAGAGGACCAAATCGATATGCATACCGAAGGAAAATACCCAGGCCAGTTTGAGACCGCCCCGGATACGCTGCACGTTGCCATTCCACGCGTGGAAATTGTTGCGGAAATGGCGTTTCGTGGTGAAGAGGCTGCCCTCAACGACGTCTGTCTGGCGGTCACCGTCATTGCTGACGCACTAGACGCGGCTCGTTCTGACTTTGTCTCCTCAGGCAAGGCGTCTTAACCGGCGCTAGCTACCGGTCCAGTTTGGCGAACGCTTTTCAGCGAACGCCTTAGGACCTTCCACAAAGTCGCTGCTTTTTAGCATTGCTCGCACGGAGTCGTAGTTGGCGGTCATCGAGTCTTCCAACGACGCGTGATCCAGGCTGCGATACACCACATCTTTGCTGGCACGAATCGATAAGGGCGCGCATTCGCAAATCAGTTTTGCCCAGCGCATTGCGGCCGGCATCAGGTCATCAGCCGCGACTACCTCGTTAACAAACCCTAGGCTTTCGCCTTCTTCCGCAGGCACCTGTCTGCCAGTGAGAATCATGCCGAGGGCGCGCTTTGAGCCAATTTGGCGTGGTAGGCGGTTCAGCCCTCCAGCCAATGCTGCCAAGCCTACCTTGGGTTCTGGCAAGGCAAAGCGCGCAGTGTCTGCGGCGATGATGAGATCGCAGGCCAGCGCAATTTCAAACCCGCCGCCCATGGCAAACCCGTTTACCGCTGCGATAACCGGTTTGGTCAGGTCAAACCGCGAGGTCAGCCCACCAAAGCCGCGAGGCGTTGCCATGCGTTCGCCGCCTTCGGCCTGATAGCGCAGGTCGTTACCGGCAGAGAATCCACGGCCTGCGCCGGTGATGATGGCAACCCACATGTCAGGATCATTGGCATAATCATCAAAGACTTCCCCCAATTCTGCGTTCGCAGGCGGGTGCAGCGAGTTCAAGCGCTCGGGCCGATTGATGGTCACGGTCATTATGTGATCAGCTTTTTCGACAATGCAGAATTCGGTCATATTGGGTTCTCTCTTTTTCTAAGGGGTTGAGCTAAAGGTAATGCATGAGGTTGTAGCCTTCGATGTAAGGCTCAGGGTGCAGGATCAATTCGGTAACCGAGCAGTTGCCAAGACTGTAGCTCTGCCAGCGTTTGGGGTTTCCGTCGATCAAGGCGGCGAGGGCCACCTGCATCGCGGCACCGTGGCTTACGATACCCACGCTGGTGTCGCTATTAGGCGCGGTGTGTTGTTTTGCGATGGCCTGCAGTGCCTGCACGCAACGGTTGCTGACCGTGAGCAAACTTTCACCATCGGGCGCAGACCAGTCGGGGTCTTTCAAGGTTTGAGTGAAAAAATTGTGCTCATTCGATAGCTCATTGAAGGGCATGTCTTCCCAGTCGCCGACACTCCATTCGCGCAGGTCGTGGTTGATTTTCACCTCAAGTTTGAGCCGAGCGGCGAGGGGCGCGGCGGTGTTTTGACAGCGCTGTAAGGGGCTTGAATAAATCGCGGCAAGATCGGGGTAGCGTTGTGCGGCGTATGCGCCTAGGCGTTTTGCCTGGCGGCGACCGCGCCAGAGTAGCGGGCTATCTGTCGAGCCGTGCCAGCGCTTCTTAAGGTTCGCCTTGATGGTGCCGTGGCGCATGATAATGAGGGTGCAAGTCATATACTTTTTGTCCTTAAACGACGCTGCACAACGATGGCGCCAATCAAATCCCCTTCGACATTTACCGCTGTGCGGAAGGTGTCCAACGGTCGTTCGATGAGTAATAAAATTCCAATGGCTTCGAGTGGAATGCCGACAGCGAGTAATACGACTTGCATACCCGCCATCGAACCGCTGGGAATACCCGGTGCGCCGACAGAGGACATCATTGCAACCATAAAAACAACAACCGTATCTATTGTGCTCAGTTCGATGCCAAACAGGTGAGCCAGAAACACAGCTGCAATGCCTTCAAACAGCGCAGTGCCGTCCATGTTCATGGTGGCGCCAAGCGGCAACACAAAGCTGGCAACCGATTCTCGGACTCGAAACTCGTCGCGTGCGGCGGCCATACTCACTGGCAATGCTGCAGCGCTCGACGAGGTGGTAAGAGCAACTATACAAGGGCGAGCGATGCCGCGCCAAAGCTCTACCGGGTTAACGCCCCCCGCGAGCCAGGCAATCAGCGGCAAGACAATCAGTCCGTGGACAGCGGTTGCGCCGAGCACCACAAGGCAGAACGAGAGCAGTTGTTGCAGCAAATTCCAATCGGCCGAGCCCAGCAACTCATAGGTAACCGCCATAACGCCTAATGGCATCAAGTTTACGGCCCACTGGGCAATGCGTTGCACGACTTCTGCAGCCTGCTGGAGCAAGCCTGGCCAGGCACTGTCCCGAGGCAGCACCAGTACCATGGCTATGCCAATAAGCAGAGCGGCCGTAACGATACCCAGAATATTGAGGTTGGCGAGTGCTTCGAATGGGTTGCTGAAAATGGTTCTGACCAGGCCGAGTAGCACGCCAATCAGCGAGTCGTCGCCTGCTTCAATCAAACTGGCTGGTGGCACGTCGACCGGGGTGACAAGCGGGGGCTGGCTGGTCCAAGGATGGAACACCGTAACCACCGTCAGGCCGATTAAGATGGCGATGCCGGTTGTGAGTACGTAGTAGGCTGCTGTGGCAGCGCCCATGGTGCGCAGGCGATAGGCTTCACCGAGTTGAACTATTCCGGCAAGCAGCGAGAAAAAGATGAGCGGCGCGATTATCATGCGCAGTGCCGACAAGAACAGCGTCTTCAGAAACGCCATTAGTTCGTCGAGACCCGGTGGGTGGTCCAGCAACAACAGAGCGGCGCCCAGAATGGCGCCTGCAAACACGGCGATGGTAAATGTTCGACTCGACATCAGACAGTTCGATAGCACCCTTTTGCTGCAGCGATTGCAGGCTGGGCAAACGGCCATGGTAGGTTTTTTCTCAAAGCGCTGTAAACAGGAGCGCAGGATTATGCGGCCCCTATGGGTTGGTCTAGTGCTGGCCGTCGTCTTGGGTGGGTGTTCAGAGGCGGGTTATCAGTCGATTTCTGGCGCTACCATGGGCACGTATTACCGCATTCAGGCAAATTGTCCGGTGCGCCTCGATCCGGCAGACATCGATACACGGTTGCGTGAGTTCAACTCGGTATTTTCAACCTATGAGCCTGAGTCTGAGTTGTCACAGCTCAACCTGGCTGACACCACACAGTGGCGAGTGGTGTCAGTTCAATTAATGACGGTATTAACTGTTGCGGCTCGCCTGGTGGAGGAGTCGGCCGGTGCGTTTGACCCTACGGTGGGGGCGCTGGTTAATCTTTGGGGTTTTGGCCCGGGTGATGAGCAGCTAGCGCCAGACGCCCAAACGCTGTCTCGGGTGCTGACCGAAACGGGTTTTGCGGCCATTAAGCTGGATCCGGGTTTGCCTGCGTTGCGCAGCACGTCAGCGCGCACCATCGACCTGTCAGCACTGGCTAAAGGTCGAGCTGTCGACGAGCTGGCGGCTACCTTTGCAGCTCTTGATTGCACCGACGCCCTCGTTGATATCGGTGGCGAAATTCGGGTGTTTGGTCAATCGCCGGCGCAGCGGGGCTGGCGTCTGGCCATTGAGCAGCCGGGCGAGCTGCGGGACGGTGCGCAGCCGCTGCCGGTGATGGTGATCACGAACGGTGCCGTTGCGACCTCTGGTGATTATCGGAATTATCGAGAAATAGCTGGCACGCGAGTGTCCCATCTGATTGATCCTAGGACAGCAAAGCCCATTACTCATGGCCTTGCTTCGGTAACGGTTTGGCACCCCGAAGCGATGTGGGCGGATGGTTACGCAACCGCAATCAGCGTGCTGGGGCCAGAAGCAGGGCAGACGCTCGCGAATAGCGCTAAACTTGCGGTAGCCATGTTGATTCGCACGGCTGACGGCCGGTTTGAGCCGTGGATGAGCGAGGCCTTTAAGGCACGCTTCGAGCCCAAAACTGGCCGCTAACGACTCTTTATTGCAGATTGCTAGCGGTCTTTAACCACAAGTAACTAAAAGGATACCTAGAGCATGACCACGCTGTTGCTCGCGTTTGGCGCCATGTTGACGATAATGGGTGGCATGGCCGTCGGTGTCATGTTTGGCCGCTCGCCTATTAAAGGCTCCTGTGGTGGCATGAGCGCTGTAGGTATCGATGCAGAATGTGAAATCTGTGGCGGCAACCCCGCACGTTGTGATTCCTTCGAAGAGGCTGCTGATCAGCCGAGCTCGCTAAGCTACGACGCGGCCAGCAGAAAGCCGGACTAGCGGCTCTCATCAGACCCGCGTAAAACCCAGGGTTTAGCTCATCATGTTTCGTCCACTTGGCGTCAATATTGGCTTGCGTTACGGTTTTTCCCGGCGCAGCTTCATCGCGCATGTGAGCGGACTGGCGATATTTGGCCTCGCCCTAAGTACTGCCGTGTTGATTGTCGTGCTTAGTGTGGTCAATGGTTTTGAGCGGGAACTGCACGCCCGGGTTTTTGGTATTCTGCCTCACGTCACGTTACGAGCCCGTAGTCAGACTGTAGAACAACCTGAACAGATTGCGGCGCTTCGAGGTTTGCCAGGGGTGCTGGGGGTTGCCAGTTTCCTGCAGGGTCCTGTGTTGCTTGCTCAGGGTGAGTCTGTGCAAGGCGCACTGCTCACCGGCATCACCCCCGAAACCTATTCCGCGGTGTCAGATCTGAGGCGGTATGAAGTTGAACCTGGCACGTTTGAGCGTCTGGCCAAAACGCCTTACGGGCTTGTACTTGGCATTGGGCTCGCGGAAAAATTGGGCGTCAGTACAAACGATCGAGTGGCTGTGGTGTTGCCAGAAGGCAGCGTGTCACCCCTGGGTTTGCACCCTCGACAGCGTCGCTTTGAGGTAGTGGGGCTCATCGATACGTCTTCCGAACTGGATCAAACCTCGGCCTACACCTTTACTCGCAGCGCGCAAAAATTGTTCAGAGCGGCAGATACTATTCACGGTTATCAGCTGCGTTTAAAAGATTTGTTTGCTGCCGAGAGAACCGGACGCGCTGCCAACGCCGCGTTAGGCACTGGGTTTTTCTCAACGAGTTGGATGCGTACGCATGGCAGTCTTTACCGAGCCATCGGCTTGCAGAAGTTGACCATGTTTGTTTTGTTGTCGTTTCTGGTTGGGGTAGCGGCGTTTAATCTGGTATCTACGCTGGTCATGGTGGTGAATGAGCGTCGTGCCGACATCGCAGTGCTGCGAACCTTGGGTACCTCAACCTCGGTGGTGATGGTTGCCTTTATCACGCTTGGATTAGTGATAGGTCTGTTGGGTGTCGTGCTCGGTGTGCTTGCCGGGGTTGGCCTGGGGATGTTGCTGGAAGACGGTTTTCGCTGGTTGAGCGAGACTCTCGAACTTAATTTGTTGAGTCAGTATTTTGTGAATTACCTGCCGGTCGACACTCGCTTGAGCGATGTGCTGTGGGTGTCTTCGATAGCGCTGTTGTTGTGTTTTCTGTCAGCGCTGTACCCAGCGTGGCGCGCTGCCCGGTTGTTGCCGACAAGGATTTTGAAATATGAGTGAGGTGGTGCTGCGCGCGCAGTTGGTTGGGAAGTCGTTCGACTCGGGCCCGGCTCAGGTAGACGTGCTGCGTAACGTAAATCTCGAAGTGGCGCGTGGTGAGCGGCTTGCTGTTCTGGGGCGTTCAGGGTCAGGCAAGAGCACGCTGTTGCACATTCTTGGTGGCTTGGATGATCCCGATGTTGGCGAGGTCTGGGTAGGCGATAAGTCGTTGCAAACCCTGTCGGTTGCCCAGCGCGCGCGGCTGCGTAACCGGTCGTTGGGGTTTATTTATCAGTTTCATCACCTGTTGCCTGAGTTTAGTGCGTTGGAAAACGTCGCGATGCCATTGTTGTTGGCAGGAACACCCCGGGCCGAGAGCTTTGAGCGTGCCGAAAAATTATTATCCACGGTCGGGCTCGACAAACGGGTTAGTCATCGGCCGCACGCATTGTCAGGGGGTGAGCGGCAGCGCGTTGCTGTGGCTCGCGCTTTGGTTACCAACCCGTTGCTGGTACTCGCTGATGAGCCCACCGGTAACCTTGACCGACAAAGTGCTGACGAAGTGTTTGACCTGATGTGCTCGCTGTCTGATCAGTTCGGTACGTCGTTTTTGATCGTCACTCACGACGAATCCATGCTTGAGCGCACCCATCGCGCGCTACGACTAGTGGATGGCGAGTTGCAGTCTTGATACGTGATTCAGGCCTTGTTGATGCTGAAGCTGTTGCTGCAGACGATCAGCACACACCGGTTCCGGGGCTGTCGCGGTGGATCGCGTTGCGCTATCTGTTTGCTGGGCAGCATCAATATGCACGCTTCATCAGCTGGGTATCGTTAGTCGGTATTGCGCTGGGTGTCGCCGTGTTAATCCTGGTACTCAGCGTCATGAACGGCTTTGACCGGGAGTTGACCCAGCGCATTTTGGGCACCGTACCGCATGTGCTTGTGGAGCCTTCGGGCGCTGAAGAATTTGTCAGTGAGGTCAGTCAATTTGTTCTTAATCTGGATACCAAATACCCAGAAGTAAGCAGTGCCTTTCCGTTTTTTCAAAGCCAGGGCATGGTTACCCGATCATCATCGGTTTCGCCTGTCGCGATTTACGGCGTGGGCGAGCGGGCGTTGCAAGCATTGCCAATGCTTGCCAGCAACGCCTCAACCGATCTAGTTGCGGCGTTAGGCAAACCGCGGACCATTGTGCTTGGCGCGCCACTCGCGCGTAGTCTGGGTTTATTGACCGGAGACTCCGTGATGGTGATGTTGACTACCGCGAAGGACTCCCAGGTGCGGCCGCAGTTTGAGCGATTTGTGTTAACAGGTACTTTTGAGGTGGGCGCCGAGGTCGATTTTGGATTGGCGCTCGTCAGTCTTGCCCAAATGCGCGAGCCTCGGTTTGCCAATACCGGGAGTTTTGGAACCCGATTGGTGTTGAGTGATCCTTATTCTGCGCCTGGTCTCGCGCAGCAACTCCAGCAGGAACTGGACGGGCGCTTTAAAGGCTCAGGGGCGGGGGCTCTTGAGCTGAGCCACTGGGGGGACACCTACGGTGAGCTGTTTCGGGCGGTCAAGCTTGAGAAAGCGATGATGTTTATCTTGCTGGTTCTGATTGTTGGGATCGCGTCGTTCAATGTCGTGGCGGGGCAGGCGATGCTGGTTAACGATAAGCGGGGAGACATTGCAATATTGCGCACGATGGGCGCTGGTGATGGTGCTGTGCTCAGTATTTTCCTGCTGCAAGGGTTTCTGACGTCGTTGTTGGGGGTTGGGTTGGGTGTGTTGCTGGGAATGGGGTTGGCGTTGAATATCACTGCCATCGTTAGCGCTGTGGAAGACTTCACGGGGTCGCGAGTTCTGGAAGGTACTTACTTTGTTGAAGTGCCATCGCAGTTACTCTTTGGCGATGTTCTGGCCGTGGTGGCGTTGGCATTAGGTATTAGCGCTATCGCTGCGTTTGTACCGGCCTGGAAGTCACTGGCGGTTAATCCTGTGACAGCCCTCCACGAGTAGGCGGGCGCGAAAAGGTTCGAGTTGCGGGGCTGGTCAGTGAATTCTGAGCCACCCTGGCTGAGATGGCCGCCGTCGCAGAGCGACGATCGCGACGCTCTTGCCAGCGTTGCAGAACATGCATTCGCCACGAAACTCGTACCAATACGTAGGCGGTGATTCCGGTCACCCAGCCGCACACCAGTGAGCCGAGCAGTAGTGGTCGCGCGATGACGCCAAATTGGCTCGAAAGCCAATCAAAACTTAACTCAATGGTTGTCACCTCAACGTCGATACCTAATAGCCACGCACCTAGTCGGTAGGCGAAGTAGAACATCGGCGGGATGGTTATTGGATTGGTTATCCAGACGAGCGCTGCGGACATCGGCAGGTTACAGCGGGTAAGGATTGCCAACAGCGCTGCCACCAGAGACTGAAAGGGGATGGGCAGGAAGGCGCAAAATAAACCAATAAAAGCGGCGCCCGATACGGAGCGTCGGTGCAGGTGCCAAAGTTCCGGATCCCGTAGGTATTTACCTACAGGTCGGAGTGGCCCGGACGCACCGAGAGACTCGTAACTTGGCAGATGCCGCCTTAACCACTTCTTTGGCATAACAGAGTCATTATGCCTGTGGGGCTAATCCGCTGTATATGCGTGCGTTGATGATCGGCTTGATTTGCGGCTATTTTTTCGCAGCCTGTGCGCCGGTGCACTGGAGTAGTGGGCGACTGGTTCTGGTTGCCTGGGTTTTTGTGTTGGCGCTGGGCGGGCTGTGCGCCATAGGTGGTTGGGTGCGTGCAGCCGGAACGCGCTCCAGCGTTGCGAGTGCCTTGGCCGGAGTGCTCATCGCGCCGCTTGTCGCATTGGCTGGTGCCGCGTTTGCCATGGGCGTACTTGGTGGCTTCCTGCACGGCTGGCAAACCCACGACTTAGCGGGTTTGCCCATCGGTTTCGGTTGTCGCCCCGCGGGGCAAGCTGAACTTATGCGGCTGGAGGTTCTCGGGTTGCCGTCGCAGACAGCAGACGGGAGTCGGTTTGACGCCAAGGTGGTGTCCATTCGTGAGGGCTGTGCCGCGTTGCTTGGGCAGCGGTTGCGGGTGAGTTGGAAAGCCGCCACCTGGCCATCCGCTGGGCAGCGTATCGTAGCGCAAGCTCGGTTGCGACCGATTCGCGGCAGCGTGAGCCCAGGTGCGTTCGACATAGAATTAAATCTCGCCCGGCGAGGTATTCGAGTCAGTGCCTACTTGACTCAGACCCTCGCGGTTAGTGAGCCCCGCGGTTTTGGCGCCCGCACTCTGTCTCGCGTACGTCTCGCGGTGCGCCGCGCCCTGGAAGCGATGCCGTTCGAACATCGAGGTGTCTTGCTGGCATTACTCACGGGGGATTCAGCCTTGATTCCGCGCGCAAGCTGGGTGCTGTTGCAGGCAACCGGCACAGTGCATCTGTTGGTTATATCCGGCCTGCATGTTGGGTTAGTAGCCGTTGGCCTGCTGTTTATTGTGCGTGGTTTTGTCGGACTGTTTGCGCTGCTGCAGCGTAGGGTGTCGGACAGTAACGTACGTTGGCAGCTCGGGGGTCGAGTCAATCGGCGTGTGGCTGAGGGGCTATTGGCTGCACTGTTGTTGAGTGGCTATGTGGTGTTTGTCGGCGCTGGAATTGCCGCCGTTAGGGCGCTGCTGATGGTTGGGGTGGTGATCTTTGCCTGGTCTGCTGGCCGCCAAGTGGGCGTGTCGTCGTTGTTGGTCGTTGCTGGGGCTGCCGTTGTTGCGAGTGAACCTGGCGCGGGCCTCGCAGCTGGATTCTGGTTGTCTTTTGGGCTTGTTAGCTGGTTGCTTGTGAAAGGTGCCGCCACAGCTCATCGGCAGAGTGATGGTGTGTCTGAGGAAACGCGCTCCTTGGTAAGGCGTGGCTGGCTGATGATACGGACGCTGTTGGCGCTACATCTGGGTTGTTCATTGGTGCTGGTGCCCTTGTTGGCCTGGCTTGGATTGCCAATCGCTTTAGTTAGCCCGGTAGCCAATCTGTTAGCGGTGCCGGTCGTGACGCTGTTGCTTGTGCCGTTGGTGTTGTGCGGGGGGCTTTTGTTGCTGTTCTCGGCACAGGCCAGTAGCTGGGTGTTTGGTGTGGCAGATGCGGTCGCTAATGCTGTGTTGTTGGGACTCGATTTGTTGGGAGCTACGCTGCCGCTTGTGAGTCCGCCTGAACTAACCGGTGTTGGTTATGTCACCTTTGGGGGGTTACTAGTGGCTGCATTGCTTCCGGCGTCGGGTGCCCTGCGGATCGCGGCTGGTTCTGTGCTGATCTATGTGTGCTACGCAGAATCGCCGTCAAGCTGGTCTGCGCTTACTCGTGCCCACACCGTGCAGATTGGGCGCGGAGAGTTTGTTGTGCAGCTGCTTGATGTCGGTCAGGGACTTGCCGCTGTGGTGCAGACGACAAGCCAGACTCTGCTCTACGATACCGGCGCCAGATTTCCTAGCGGCTTTAATTTTGCTGAGGCTGTGATTGGGCCTGCGTTGCAGGCGAGCGCGGTGACGACGCTCGATGCTTTGATTATTAGCCATCATGACCTGGATCATGCCGGTGGTCTGGACTATGTCATTAAGCGTTACGATCCGCAGAGGTTGATCGGCGGAATTCGGGACGCTGGATGTGAGCATGCGGGACGGCTAGCGGGTTGGCAGGTAGACGGGGTGCAATTTTTAGTGGTGCAGCATCGCGGCGGCGTGACCAGTAACGATCGCAGTTGTGTACTGGTCATTCGAGGGCTTACAAAGTCTGCGGTGATTGCAGGGGATATCGAGTCAAACGCAGAACGCGCGCTGTTAGCGCAGTTGCCTCAATCGATCGATTTGTTAGTGGTTCCACACCACGGGTCCAAAACGTCGTCGACCACAGATTTTGTTGCCGCGTTGCGGCCTGCTATTGCGTTGATCAGCTCGGGGTTTGGCAATCGCTTTGGGCATCCACACCAAGAAGTAGTCGAACGCTATCTGCGGGTGGGTGCTCAAGTGCTGAGTACAGCCGAGCTGGGTACTTTGCAATGGCGGTCGCAAAGTGCCGGCATGGAAGTGATATCCGCGCGGCGACAGCGGTTGCGACGTTGGCAGTTGGGGGCTCCACTGGTGTTGGATAAAAGTAGTGGCAGCGCCAACTAAGGCTAAAATTTAGAGCTCGGATTTTTCGGAGCGGAAGCTGAGAATGTCGCCGGGCTGGCATTGCAATATTTCGCAGATTTTTTCGAGTGTCGAAAAACGCACGCCTTTGACTTTACCTGTTCGTAGTAGCGATAGATTTTGTTCACTAATGCCGATTTTCTGGGCGAGCGCTTTGCCTTTCATTTTTCGAGTGGCGAGCATGACATCCAAGTCGATCTGGATCGGCATGGCAAACTCCTACACAAACTGCTGATTTTCGGAGTGTAATTTACACCCCTCAAGCAGCAGGTTGCTCATGACCCAGAGGATCAAGGCGACGCCGATGGCGCGGAACTCGCCACTACCGAAGGCAATGGAGAGCATCTTTTGACCTGCTGGGTGATTCAGCGACAACAGCAGGCTCGACAGTCCGAAATGTAGGGGTGAGATAAGTGTTTGCAGGAGCAGGAGTTTGGCAAAACGCTGCAGGTCATTGCTATTGGCGAAGCTAAACAACTCGCCGCGTGCGAAGTTGGTGAACGCGCGTCGCAAGTAAAAAACCCCGGTAAGCCCTATTGAAAGAAACAGCACGCTCAGCACCCACTCGCTGTACCACTGCCAGTCGAGCACGGTGTCCCACAGGATGGGTATATCGAGGTTGTAGTGAACGACGCTCTGGAGCAGAGAGAGATCAGTCAACAAGTACAGACAAGCACAGGGCAGGGCAATCAGCAGTGCGGTGCAGGTCCAGGCGATCAGCAGCGATAGTCGGCGGGTCATGACGTGTCTCTCTGCGTGGCTCTGATTTAGTAAGTGTAATATTTTAATAAATTATCGTAAAACATTAATAAAATCAACATTGGAGTCTTCTACTTTGCCTACTTCTCGAGCTGGCGAATCATGTGTCGCAGTTCGCGGATCAGAATGGCTTTATCGTTGTCGGTGAGAAATTGGCCAACCTCAACGTTGTGGTCCCGTTCGGAAATAGCAATCCGTTGGCTGCGGCGACTGCCGCTGGGGCCCTCGACTCGCACTCGGGTAAAGAAACGCTGAAAGCGATGTTGCTCTTCCACTTTGTTGACGCCCGATTCGATAACCACTTCTTCCATCGAGAAATGCAGCACTTCCTGTCGATGGGTTTTACGCACGCAATAGTAAATAGCGGCGGAGAGTGCGAGCATTTCCAGGCCAGCAAAGGGCAAAATCAGCCAAAAGCCCTGGACCAGAAACAGCAATGCTATGCCGATCGAGATGACAAAAAGGGTGACCAAAAAGTAAAGGTTGGCGCGCCAACTCCAGGAGTGGTTTGGCTGCAATATGATTTGGCCGGTTTGACGTACGCCGTCGAACTCAGCACTAACCATGTTTGCGGCTTACCTCGTCGTAGTCTTGCGGCACAAGATGGGTATGCCGAGATGCTTTTGCCGCTCGTGGTGGTTCGCTGGTGCGCAGCAATGAGCGGGCAAGTTCACGCAGTGGTTCTGCGGAAAAACTCATCTCGTCGAGTTCGCGGCGTCCGTCGATCCAGCGTACTTTTGTGTAAGGAGCGTCCTCTGACAGTACTGTTGTTGCCAATGTTGAACGCGTGGAATTTTGGTTTTCTGTGTCGTTTGCGCTGAGCGTGAAGAGATGGAATACAGACATAGTTGAACTCTCTATGGCGACAACGTCTGGGTCGCAATAGGTAAGTACTGTACGCCTGAACTGCGTACCTGTCAGGTTCAGAACCCGCGCTAGCTGGTTTTGCAAGGCATTGGTCGCGTGTTCGCCGGAATGCAGGTAAGCGCCCGGATATAGCCAGCGGCCATTTTGTTGTACGGTCAATATTCTGCCCGCAGAATCACGAACAATTGCGGACTGAAAAATGCGAAACAGGTCTCGACCTGTTTCTAGTTCTTGCGGTGCAACGTTGGCGCTACGCCATAGGTGTGCGCCCGACTTGTTGCAGAAGCTCAATACCAAGCCGTTGTCGTCGATCCGCGACACTTTCATTTTCACGGTGGGGGTCGGCGTGGATTCAATCATTGCCTCGCAGCGCAAGGTAACGTGAAGCGAGCTGCCAATCTTTAAGGGAGCGTCTGGGTACCAGGCAAATACGCCTTCATCGTTCATGTCCCGCGCGACCACGGTTCGCCGACCGATAGACGGATGCCGTAGGTCGACCTCTAGCGGTAGCTGAATGCGGGTTTGTTTGCGTCTCTCCATGCCCGCAAGTTACCCATATTCGCTCCTACTTTCCTTGAACTGTGCCTGCACCGTTGAAAATAGTTAAACAGACCTCATTAACGGATCATCTGATTGTAAGACAGTCGACATGAACATAGAACGATTGACCCAAGCGCTGCAAAGCGCATTAGCTACGGCTCAGAGTGTGGCTCTTAGTGCAGACCATGCTGAAATTCAGCCCGCGCATCTGCTTCAGGCGCTGGCCATAGGCGCTCAGGCACCCTGTCGTGAGTTGTTAAGTAGTGCTGGGGTGAACCTGGTAGAGCTTGGCGAACAATTGACCGACGGTCTACACGCCTTACCTAAGTTGGGCACGCCCACCGGGGAGGTGCATATATCTGCAGAACTCGCTCGTGCGTTGAACCTTGCCCAGCGCGATTCTAAAGATCGTGGTGACACCTATCTGTCCAGTGAGCTTGCACTGCTGCACCTGACAAAAAGCCCGACTCTGGCAGAGACACTGAAAGCCTGTGGGTTAAGTGAACCCGCTTTGCTGGCCGCCATAAATACCCTTCGAGGAGGAGAAACCGTGCAAGATCCGGCAACCGAAGAACAGCGTCAGGCGCTGGATAAATATACCGTCGATCTGACCTCTCAGGCAGAGGCAGGCAAACTCGACCCCATCATTGGTCGTGATGATGAGATTCGTCGCACCATTGAGGTGTTGCAGCGACGGACCAAAAATAACCCCGTGCTAATTGGCGAACCCGGTGTTGGTAAGACAGCCATTGTTGAAGGGCTAGCACAACGCATTATTAATGGTGAAGTGCCGGAAGGGTTAAAGAGCAAACGCATACTGGCCCTGGATATGGGCTCTCTCATTGCCGGGGCAAAATTTAGAGGCGAATTCGAGGAGCGTTTGAAAGCAGTTTTGACTGAGCTCAGTAAACAGGAAGGCAACGTTATTCTGTTTATCGATGAGCTACATACCGTTGTTGGTGCGGGGCGTGCTGATGGCGCGATGGATGCGGCAAATATGCTCAAGCCCGCACTCGCGCGCGGTGAGCTGCATTGTGTGGGGGCAACCACTCTGGATGAATATCGCCAATATATCGAGAAAGATGCCGCATTGGATCGGCGCTTTCGCAAAGTGCAGGTTGACGAGCCAACGGTTGAAGACAGCATTGCGATTTTACGCGGTTTGAAAGAGCGCTACGAATTGCACCACGCGGTAGACATTACTGACCCGGCTTTGGTGGCGGCGGCAAGGCTGTCGCATCGATACATTACTGATCGACAGTTGCCGGACAAGGCGATTGATCTCATCGATGAAGCGGCCAGTCGTATTCGGATGGAAATTGATTCCAAACCAGAAGAGATGGACCGGCTCGAGCGGCGCTTGATTCAGTTCAAGATCGAAGTAGAGGCACTGAAGAAGGAAACCGACAAGGCGTCAAAGAGACGATTGGAAGAACTGCGGGAATCGGTCACCGAACTCGAAACACAATACGCGGGCTTAGACAAGGTTTGGCGCGGTGAACAGGCTATTTTGCAAGGCGCACAGTCGTTGAAAGAGCAGTTAGATCAGGCCAGGCTTGATTACGACGCCGCGCGTCGCGCCGGTGATTTGGCGCGAATGTCGCAACTGCAGTATGGCGAAATTCCCGAGCTGGAAAAGGCGCTTGAAAGCGCAACCCTCAGCGCACAGGAAGACGCTGATAGCGGTGTGCCTAGACTGTTGCGTAACCGGGTTACTGAAGAAGAAGTGAGCGAGATTGTTGCAAAATGGACAGGGGTTCCGGTGGCGCGCTTGCTTGAAGGCGAGAAAGAAAAACTGTTGATGCTCGAAGACGAATTGCACAAGCAAGTGATTGGTCAAGACAAGGCGGTGGCTGCCGTAGCAGATGCAGTGCGCCGGTCGAGGGCAGGCTTGGCAGATCCGAACCGACCTAACGGCTCGTTTATGTTCCTTGGTCCTACCGGTGTTGGTAAAACGGAACTGTGCAAAGCGCTGTCGCTGTCTTTATTCGACAGCGAAGAAGCTCTGGTACGCATCGACATGTCAGAGTTTATGGAAAAACACTCTGTGGCGAGGTTGATTGGTGCGCCTCCCGGTTATGTGGGTTACGAAGAGGGTGGCTATCTCACTGAGGCGGTACGTCGCCGGCCTTACTCTCTGATCTTGCTTGATGAGATTGAAAAGGCGCACTCCGATGTGTTCAACATTCTGTTGCAGGTGCTTGATGATGGCCGTCTGACAGATGGCCATGGGCGGACGGTCGATTTTCGCAATACGGTGATTGTGATGACGTCTAATCTCGGCTCTCAGGCTATTCAGGCCCTGACCGAGCAAGGAGAGACCGAGCAGATTCATGACACGGTGATGGCGGTGGTAGGGCAGCACTTCCGACCTGAATTTGTAAACCGAGTTGATGACATTGTCGTGTTCCACCCACTGGCCCGAGCCCATATGCGGGGTATCGCTGAGCTTCAACTGGCCAACCTTGGGCTGCGCCTGGCGGAGCAGGGCTTATCTCTGAGGTTTGAGGATGCGGCGCTCGACAGCCTTATTGAAGAGGGCTACGACCCGGTGTACGGCGCCAGGCCGCTAAAACGGGTGTTGCAGCGACGCTTGGAGAACCCTTTAGCGCAGGCGTTGCTGGCGGGTACCTTTGTGTCAGGCGAGATCATTCGAGTGCGCTTGGGGCCGGCTGACGGGCTGGAATTTGAGGCCCAAAAGCCGACGCTCGACACCGAAGCTTTTTAGTGTATATTTATACAGTAGTTTTTTGATCGGCTAAGCAAGAGGGTAGTTAGGGGCATGGGAGATATGAAAAATTTTCACAACGACGCTTCGACCCGTTTGCCTGTGGGCGAAACGCCGGATCTGTTCGCCGAGTTTGCTGAGCAGCCAACTGGGTTTGGTTTGTCTCGAGCAAAGGCAAGTGAGCCCGCTGCTGGTTGCAATAAAGTTGCGCAAATTGATCATCTTGCGGCTGCCCGTAAGTTGCAGTGGCAATTACGCCGAACACGCTCCCATTCCCCTGAAGAAGTGAAAACCGGGCGGTTAATTTGCCGTCATTTGTTGGCGTTACTCAATGAAGCCGCAGACCGCTCCCAAGGTGGTCTCGATGCTGAGCATGCGGCGCCCCGACACGCTCTCGGCTAACTCTCGGTTTATAAGCTGGTTGCCAGCAGTTTACGTTCTAGTTCTCGCTTAGCTTCAGTACCTTGCCAATTTGGTGTTCCAAAAGCTGATATGTGAAAGGGTCACTTGTGACCCCAGATCACACTGTTAGGATGCGGCAGCCTGTGAATTACCCGAATATTTAGGGGAGTTCGTTATGGTTTTTGTCGACTTGAGTTTGTTCCGTGAGCGCGTTCAATCGCTGGCTTGTGGGGCGCGTTGTTCTCGGGTTGACTGAAACAGAATAAGCAAAAGGATGTCGCGATGATCAAGAAGTGCCTTTTTCCAGTTGCCGGTTACGGAACTCGGTTCCTCCCTGCAACTAAAGCAATGCCTAAAGAAATTCTTCCTATTCTTGACAAGCCACTAGTCCAATATGGTGTTGAAGAGGCGTTTGCGGCGGGTCTCACTGACATTGGCTTTGTGACGGGGCGCGGCAAGCGTGCCATCGAAGATCACTTTGATACCAGCTATGAGTTGGAGCATCAGATTGCCGGAACGGGCAAAGAGAAGATGCTTGAGGGCATTCGAGAACTCATCGAACACTGTACGTTCAGTTACACGCGGCAGGTCAAAATGTCGGGTTTGGGCGACGCCATTCTTGCAGGTCGTACCGTGATCGGCGACGAACCTTTTGCGGTTGTTCTTGCAGATGATCTCTGCATGGGCCCCGATGATGGCGTACTGGCCCAGATGGTAAAGCTGTTTAAGCAATTTCGCTGCTCAATCGTTGCGATTGAAGAAGTGCCCCAGGACGAAACTAACAAGTACGGCGTTATTTCGGGCGAGGAGCTGAGCGAAAACCTGTTCCGTGTCACCGATATGGTGGAAAAGCCCGATCCCGAAGACGCACCGAGCAATCTCGCCATCATCGGTCGCTATATTTTGACGCCCGATATTTTCGATATTATTGAACAGACGCCGCCTGGTAAAAATGGCGAGGTGCAGATTACCGATGCGCTACTGCAGCAGGCCAAAGACGGCTGCGTGATTGCGTATAAATTCAAGGGTCGTCGATTTGACTGTGGCTCTGTACAAGGCTTCGTTGAAGCCACAAACTATTGCTACGAAAATATTTATTTGAAGAAATAGTTGTTCGCGAACAGGACGGGGCCATGATCGAGTTGGAACTGCTGGCAGCCAAGCCAGTTGAAGCCATTGTACTTGCAGAGCCCCGAGCCATTGAAGACCTGCCGACGCCGTCCTTGTTGCTCGATGAGGTGGTGCTCGATGCAAACATTGCGCAAATGGCGCAGTACCTTGCGCAGCACAACAAGAAATTTCGTCCCCACGCCAAAACCCATAAATGCCCCCTGATCTCTCGCCGCCAGATGGCCGCGGGGGCGGTCGGCGTGTGTGTCGCAAAGGTTTCTGAAGCCTTTGTGCAGGCGTCTGCGGGTATCCACGATATTCTCGTAACTTCACCGGTGACAACCGTTGATCGTGTGCCTGTCATCGCGCAAACACTGCTGAAAGCACCACAACTGAAGTTGGCTGTAGACAGTAACTTGGCTGTCGACGTGGCCAGTGCGGCAGCAGAGCTTGCGGGTCAAGAGTTGGGCCTAGTGCTCGATATCGATGTTGAGATGGGCCGGACCGGTAATCGCGATACCCTCGAGCTCATCGCTCTGGCGAAGCGAATAGGCGACCATGCGTTGTTGCGGCTTTGTGGCGTGCAGCACTATGCCGGTCACCTCCAGCACATTGAAGAGTTTGCTGAGCGGCAAGAGCGTTCTCTGAACAGTTGGGGTCAAGCTTTGGCGCTGGCCGATAGCATCAGAGAGGCCGGGTTTGCTCTCGAGATTGTTACCGGCGGAGGTACAGGCACTTTTGACATTGATACGGCACTGGATGCGCTCACCGATCTGCAGGTTGGTAGCTACATCTTTATGGACGCAGAATATCTGGATATCGGCGGCGCAGACGGCCGGTCTCAATTGCCGTTTGATCCGTCGCTTATGATTCAAGCCAGTGCGATAAGTCAGCCGGTAAATGGCATGGTAACGCTCGACACAGGCTTCAAATCAATGGCGTCGGAAACGGTGGCGCCGCAGTTTGTTGATCTACCGGGGGCGAGATTTAAATTCGCGGGCGACGAGCAGGGTGTAGCGATCTTGCCAAAAGGGTCCCAAGAGCCAATGCTCGGGCGCAAGTTTCGAATGATCACGCCGCACTGCGACCCAACCGTCAATCTTTATGACTATTATTGGGTGCATAAAGACGGTTATGTGCACAGTCTGTGGCCCATTACCGGTCGTGGTTGTGCCTGGTGACATAATCAGTATATGTTCCCCGCGGTTCTGGCGCTGTCAGCTCGCTCTGGGATGCAATAATTGCGACCAGAATCACGTTGTTGGATCCTTTGGTGGATCGCTTTATTAAACTTAGGCAAAGAGGAGTTTTGCGTCGGTGTTAGAACTTATTCAGTCGGGCGGCTGGTTAATGGTGCCCATTCTACTGTGCAGCGTATTAGCGGCTGCAATTTCGGTGGAGCGTTGGTGGACCCTGCAGCAAGCGCGGGTCGCCCCCAGTGATTTATTGGCTAACACTTGGGGAGCTGTCAAAGAAAAGAAGCTCGATCCACAGAAGCTTCGGGATTTGCGCAACGGTAGTCCTCTTGGGCAGGTGTTGGCGGCTGGCCTGGTAAACGCAAAGCGCGGCCGGGAAATCATGAAAGAGGCTATGGAAGAGGCGGCAGGGCAGGTTATGCACGAGCTGCAACGCTACCTGACGGCTCTTGGCACCATTGCAGCAATTAGTCCACTGGTCGGCCTGTTAGGTACCGTAGTGGGCATGATCAAGGTGTTCCAGGCTCTGCAACTGCACGGAGCGGGTAATGCGAACGTGCTGGCCGGGGGTATATCCCAGGCGCTGATAACAACGGCTGCTGGTATCGCTGTGGCCATTCCGGCTCTCATCTTCCACCGCATGTTTGTTCGCAAAGTAGACGAACATGCTGTCGTTCTAGAGCAGCAAGGCAGCAAGCTGATCGACATCATGATGGGCGATCGCTCTGCATCAGATGCACTGGGCGACGGTGAGAAGCAAGCGTGAAGGTTCAGCGTTTGAGTGACAGCATGGACACCAACGTTGAGCTAACGCCGCTCATTGATGTTGTGTTTCTGCTGCTCATCTTCTTTATGGTGTCTACGACCTTTATTCGCGAGACCCAGCTAAAAATTGATTTGCCGGAAGCGGCTGGTGAATTGCAGCAAATCGAAGGGAAGGTTTTAGAGGTTAGTATTAGCCGAGAAGGAGAGTACTCGATCAACTCCCAACTGCTTGTGAATAGCAAAATTGAAACCTTGATTCGTGGTCTCAAAGAGGCAGCCGGTGGCAACCTTAAGTCGCGGCTGATTGTTACTGCTGACGCCAATTCCTCGCATCAATCTGTTGTCCGCGCGATGGACGCTGCAGGGCAGGTGGGTTTGAGCCGAATCAGTATCACCACACAAAGCCCGGATGATGAAAGCTGAGCCGCAAAAAGCGTCTGACTGGCAGCTCTACAAACGCCTACTCGCTTATGTGATTCCCTTGTGGCCGCTGTTTATCGCAGCGCTTATCGGTTTTATACTGGGTAATGGAGCTGAGGTTTACTTCGCGAACCTTATTCGAGAGGTTGTTGATGTTTGGCAAGATCCGCCGGCAAGTGCGGCAGTAGTCTTTCCAATAATGGTGCTTGCGGCTGCGTTAGTGCGTGGGCTTGGCGGTGTTGTTGGCGAGCTCTTTCTAGGCCGAATCTCCTTCCACGTTGTGCATAGCATTCGTACTGAGCTGTTTAGTCAGCTGGTGAATATGCCAACAGCGTATTTTGATCGCAGCGCCCAAGGGCACCTAGTGTCGAGACTGACCTTTAACGTGGCGCAGTTGCGCGATACGGCTTCGGATGCGTTGAAAACGCTGATGCAAGACGGCACCAAAGTCATCTTGCTGATCGGCGCTATGCTGTTTACCAGTTGGAAGCTGTCGCTAATATTTTTGGCGATCACACCGCTTGTGGCCTGGATTACCCGATTCGCGTCGAAACGGTTTCGCCGTATTAGCGAACGAATTCAGGGTTCTATGGGTGACGTTACTCACGTTGCAACTGAGATGGTTAATGGGCATCGCGCGGTTCGAATATTTGGTGGCGAAACCTACGAGCGCGAACGATTCCACAGTGCCAGCGATAGAAATCGCCGACAGAATCTGAAAATGATTATTACCAAAGCAACTAGCGTGCAGATCATTCAGTTGATCGTGGCGGGCGCGCTCGCGTTTCTTATTGCCTTGCTATTTAACCCCAGCATTGGCGGCGATCTGTCTGCGGGTGATGTGTTGTTTTTTATGACGCTTGCCGGTTTGCTGGCAAAGCCGATTAAAAAGCTCTCTGAAGTAAATGCCAAGTTGCAACGAGGTCTTGCGGCTGCCGAAGATGTGTTTGAACAGTTCGATCAACCCATCGAAAGCAACTCGGGCACGCGAGCGGCTGAAGGTATCTCCGGGCGAATCGAATTTCGTGACGTTCAGTTTTCCTATGAAACCGGTAAAGAAAATGTGCTCGATGGGGTTAGTTTTACCGTTGAGCCCGGTCAAACTGTTGCGTTGGTTGGCCGCTCAGGTGGTGGCAAGTCGACCATTATCAATCTGATTCCGCGCTTTTATGACGCAATCGGCGGGGACGTGCTGCTTGATGGCGTGCCCATTGAAGAATACGACCTTAAAAGTCTGCGCGAACAGATCGCTTTTGTTAATCAACAGGTTGTGCTGTTTAACGATTCTTTGCAGCGCAACATTGCCTATGGCGCATTGCACAGCAAAACGGCTGTTGAACTGAGTGATGCCATCGCTAAAGCCCACGCAGATGTGTTTATTGACGAGTTGCCCGACGGTCTAGATACCCAGGTTGGCGACAATGGCACCAAGCTCTCTGGTGGCCAGCGACAACGAATTGCGATCGCGCGCGCGCTGCTTAAAGACTCGCCAATACTGATTCTTGATGAGGCAACGTCAGCACTCGATAATGAGTCGGAGCGTCACATCCAATCGGCACTCGAAGAGGTTATGAAAAATCGCACCACGATGGTAATTGCCCATCGGCTGTCAACTATCGAAAATGCGGATGTTATTTTGGTTGTGGATCAAGGGCAGATTATCGAGGCGGGCAGTCATGCGGAGTTACTCGATTCTGGCGGTGCCTACGCACGCCTTTACAATAACGAACTGGCCGTTGAGACCGTGCAATAGTGTCGTTGGACGAATGATGGTCGGTGTTCGCAACTATCTGCGCGAGCACATCGAGGCAAGGTGGTATGGCCAGGCTGGTGTGTTACAGCTGCTGGCGCCGTTGTCTTGGTTGTACGCCGCCATAGCCGCGAGCCGGAAGCAGCGAGCACTGGCTAGCCTCAGTGCGAATGAGGTAGCTGGACAACCTGATTTGTCAGTGCCAGTAGTTGTGGTTGGAAACATCGTAGCCGGTGGTACTGGCAAAACCCCGGTGGTGATAGATGTCGTTCAGCGTTTGCGGCGGCTCGGGGCAAGCCCGGGTGTTGTGGCCCGCGGCTACGGCGGTCGGAGCGCAACCTGGCCACGCGTGGTAACGGCGCTCAGCGACCCACAGTGTTGCGGTGACGAGGCGGTGGAGGTGGCGAGTCGGTTGGGTTGTCCGGTTGTAGTTGGCCCTGATCGCACGGCTGCAGCACGCTGGTTGGTCGAATATTTTGGTTGCGATGTGATTGTCAGTGATGACGGGTTGCAGCATTACCGGCTGCAGCGCGCTCTAGAAATTGCTGTTGTCGATGCCGTTCGAGGCCAGGGTAACGGTTATTTGCTTCCCGTTGGTCCACTACGAGAACCGATAGAGAGGCTGTTAACCGTTGATTGTGTGGTTAAAACGGCACGAGAAAATGAGCTAGGTAATGCTGTTGCTGGGCCTGCTGAAGTGTTTGCCCTGTTTCGACCCATATCTGCGACCCATTTGTTAAGCAATAGCACGGTTGATCTGGCGCAAGCCCCGTTTGTTGGGGAGCATTGCATTGCCTTGTCGGCCATTGGTAATCCAACTCGTTTTCATGACGATCTTGCCGCTCTGGGTTGTACGCTGACAACGCGAGTTCTAGCGGACCACAGCAGCTACACAAATTTTGTGGCGGATTGGGCAAAAGAATCTTTGGTGGTAACAACGGCCAAAGACGCGGTCAAACTTAGGTCGCTCACCTCTGCGGATTCTTCAGGGTTAACCAATAGTTGGTTGGAACAAGTTTGGGTGTTGAACAGAGATTTGCTGCTAAGCGATTCACATTCAGCAGCCTTAGACAAGCTGTTGCGTCTTATACTGGAACCTCCCGTGTCGCAAGAGAGCACACCAATAACGGCCGAGGAAACAACAGATGATTGATGCAGAGGTTGCCGGTTTTCACGTTGTCATACCGGCGCGCTTTGATTCGTCGAGGTTGCCGGGCAAGCCGTTAGCCGATATCGCGGGTTCACCGATGATTGTGCATGTCGCTCGTGCGGCAGCTGCGTCGGGCGCCATTGACGTCACGGTGGCCACTGATGATCAGCGCATTGTTGATGTCGTGAAAGCGGCAGGGTTCAACGCACAATTAACTTCTGATGATCATCAGTCGGGTTCAGATCGGGTGTTTGAAGTTGTTGCGACCCAAGGGTGGGGGCCTACAGAAATTGTGCTCAACGTGCAGGGTGACGAACCGTTGTTGCCGCCCGCCTTAGTCGCTCAAGTGGGTGAGCATCTGGTTGCCGATAAGGGCATTTCAGTGTGCACGCTGAGAGAACCCATAACGCTCGAGACAGATTGGCGGGACCCTAACTGCGTAAAAGTGCTGGTCGACAACAGGGATCGTGCTTTGTTGTTTTCTCGCGCCGCTATTCCGCATTCTCGCGGCGGTTACGATCGGTTTGCCAAGGAGGGAAACTGGGGGTGGCGTCACGTTGGTCTCTACGGCTACCGAGTGTCGGCTCTGCAAGCGTTTGTCGACTTACCGCCCTCCCAGCTGGAATTACAGGAGTCGTTAGAGCAGTTACGGCTGCTTGAAAACGGGGTGCCGTTGTCGGTTCTGGTGGCCTGTGAGCCTGCGGTGGGTGGCGTGGATACGCCGGAGGATTTGGATCGGGTGAGAGCCATACTCGCGGCGGGTTGAGCCCGCCGCGAGTCGGATTGTTCTAGCTAGCTGCCAGAATCTACTTAGGTTCCATGCGAATACCACCGTCCAGGCGAATCGTTTCGCCGTTTAGGTAAGGATTTTCGATGATCTGGCGTGACAGCAGAGCGTACTCAGGAGCTTCTCCCAAACGCTTCGGAAACTGCACCATGTTGATCAGTGGTTCGCGAACCTGAGGGGGGGCGCCGCGCATCATTGGCGTTTCGAAAATACCGGGAGCGATGCAGCAAATGCGTACGCCACTGCGTGACAGGTCGCGTGCGATAGGCAGTGTCATGCCAACAACGCCTGCTTTACTTGCGCTGTAGGCGGCCTGACCAATCTGACCATCATAGGCGGCAACCGATGCGGTATTGATGATTACGCCGCGCTCGCCATCGTCGTTTATTGGGTCGTTTTTGGCCATTTGCTCTGCGCACAGGCGCAAAGTATTGAACGTGCCAATGAGATTCACCTGAACGACAAAGTTGAAGGTTTTGAGCGGCATTGCGCCGTCGCGACCGACTGTACGACTGGCGGCGCCAATACCTGCGCAGTTGACGTTAATGTGAATGGCACCAAAGTCCTTCATAACGCCGGTAATTGCGGCTGCAACCGATTCTTCGTCTGTCACGTTGGCAACGTAGGCGCGGGCGTTGTCGCCGAGTTCTTTAGCCGTGGTGTTGGCGTGTTCTTCGTTCAGATCAAGAATGGCGACCTTGCCGCCGTGCTCTATGACCATCTCGGCGGTGGCACGGCCGAGGCCCGAGGCGCCACCCGTGATTACAGCTACTGTTCCTTCAAGTTTCATTGTTTCTCCGATTGGTTGCTTGTTGGCTTAATGCATTAGTATACCGGTCGCATTTTGTCCTGAGTACAGGGTGTTTATAAGTAGCTGTCTCCCCACCCTCACCCCCCACACATGATTTTGATGATGATTTTGTCTGCTGAACCATTTGAACTGATACCCGGGTTCCTTAATCAGGACGAGGGGGAGGGCTTGCTGGCTGAACTTGACGCCCAGGTGGCTTGGCGGGACGAGTATTTACAGATGTTTGGTCGCCGGGTGCGCTCGCCGAGGCGGGTGTGCTGGTATGGAGATGAGGGCGTGGGATATCGCTACAGTGGGCACGATCATCAGGCGCCGGGATGGCTCGCGCCGCTTGAGGGCTTACGTGAGCGTCTACAGACACAGATTGGGGCTGATTTTAACTTTGCACTGCTTAACCGCTATGCCAACCACAGCGATTCGATGGGCTGGCACGCTGATAATGAGCCGGAACTGGGGCCTGAGCCGGTGATTGCGTCTGTGAGTTTGGGAGCCACTCGAACCTTTCTAGTACGGCCCACACAGAAAATCCCAGGGGTGCGGCGTAATAGTACGCGGCTGCCACTCGAACACGGTTCATTGTTGGTAATGCGTGGGGTTTCGCAACGCCAATATCAGCATTCGTTACCAAAGAGTTCCCAGCCATGTGGCAAGCGATTAAACCTGACCTTTCGTCATGTGCGGCCTGCAAGCGCTGATGTTGCCTCTAGACTGATTCGGTGAGCTGCCCATGACGACGATACAGTTTTCGCCCTTAGCAGTGCCGAACACTTTGGGTCTGCCCGCACACGCCGAGCAAGGGGTTGTGATCACTCAGCCTGAGCAACTGGTGCCGATACTTACTTATGCGGATGAGCGACGCCTCGCCGTTAGCGTACTAGGCAGCGGTAGCAACGTGGTTTTACCGCGCAAAATGCCAAGTATTACGCTGTTAATGCGTATTCCAGGAATACAGGTTATCGACAGCGATTCTTCGTACCGGCGGTTTGAAGTGGGTTGTGGAGTGTCTTGGCAGGGGTTTGTGCGATTCTGTTTGGGGCAGGGCTTAGGTGGCGGAATCGAGAATCTAACGCTGATTCCGGGCACAGTCGGAGCCGCTCCGATCCAAAACATCGGAGCCTATGGGGTTGAGGTTGCAGAGTTTATTGAAGCGGTTGAGGTGTTCGACCGGCAACAACACTCCGCCGGGCGCTTATGGAAGCCAGCGACCGAGTGCGCTTTTGGTTATCGCGATAGTTGCTTTAAGCGTCAGCCAGAACGTTGGGTAGTCACTCGGATTCGTTTCAGGTTGCCGACTTCTGGCCGGGTTCGAACGGACTATGCGGGAATCACCGACGAGCTGCTGCGCATGGGAGTGTCGCTAACAACAGCTAGCGCAACCACGATCGCGGAGGCCGTGGCGCGGACCCGACGGCGCAAGTTGCCCGACCCGCGCAGGCATCCTAATGCAGGCAGTTTCTTTAAAAATCCATTACTGCCCAAGTTACAGTACGACGGTCTCGTGGCCCGCTCAGGGGGGCAGGGGCAATCAGCCATAGAACAAATTCCCAACTGGCCCCAAGGCCCAGACATAAAACTGTCTGCGGCGGCGCTGATCGACCAGACCAGTTGGAAGCAGCGGCCGGCAGAGCGAGTTGCGGTATGGCAGCGGCAGCCGCTGGTTATCGTGAATCGTGGTGGCGCAGATGCCGCTGACATTACGCAATTTGCGCAAGCCATCCAGCAGAGCGTCGAAGAGAAGTTTGGAGTGGTACTGGAGCAAGAGCCTCAGCTGCTTGGGTAGAGAGCCTCAGCTGCTGGGTTAGAGCTAAAACGGGTGCTGACTTGATCTGAACGATCAGGCCCGCACCCGTGTCAGTGGCGTCTTACTTGATGCCCTGTGCTCGCAGTTCGGCTTCGCGTTGACGACGTTTTACTTCCCTGGGGTCGTTCGCTGCTCGACCTGTGCTTGAAGGCGCAGGGGTATCAGCAGCAGCCGGTACCGCAGGCTTCTCAGCCTCAGCGGGTTTCGCATGAGTCTCAGCAGCTTTAACAGGAGCTTCGGCTGTTTTAGCAGGAGCTTCAGCTGTTTTAGCAGGAGCTTCAGCTGTTTTAGCAGGAGCCTCAGCTGTTTTAGCAGGAGCCTCAGCTGTTTTAGCAGGAGCTTCAGCTGTTTTAACGGGAGCTTCAGCAGCTTTAACAGGAGCCTCAGCGGCTTTAACAGGAGCCTCAGCGGCTTTAACAGGAGCCTCAGCGGCTTTAACAGGAGCCTCAGTGGCAGCTACCGTAGTTGTTCCCGCTGCCGCAGCGGGTTTGGTTCCGCCTTCTGCAAGTGCTGAGCGATCGCGTACTGGCTTGCGCTTACTTTTTGCGAGTTCAGCGTCGCTCGGCTTCCGAGTTTCATCCGTAGGGCTTTCTTTTACGAATTGCGGCTTAGCTGGCTTGGGTGCTGCTTTTTTAGGGGCTGCTGCAGGTACGGCAGGCTGTTCTTTAGCTTGAGAAGAGTCCGTCGCGTCGTTTTGAGTTGCGTTGACGCTCTCATCTCGCTCGTTTCTGCGGCCAGAGCCACCGTCTGCGGGCTTACGATTGCGGCCACCGCGAGACCCGCGGCCTTCAGAGTTGCCAGACTGGCTACGGCCGCTGTTTGAGCCTGAGCTGTCACCCGTGTTGCTTGTTGAGCGTCCGCCATTGCTGCCAGAGCTGCCATTGCCGCCAGATCGACCGCGACCACCGCGACTGCGCTTGGGTTCGTCGCTGCGCTTTGGCTCATCACTGCGGTTACCTGCTTCGCGAGCTTTGTTGCCACCATTACCACGATTGCCACCGTTGCGATCAGTTCGGGCAGGTGCTGCAGACTCAGCAGCAGGTGTGTCGCCGCCAAACATGTTGTCGAGAGTACGCGTGAGCCAGCCTTTCTTGGCGCCGGCTACCGCAGCAACGGCACCGCCAGCTGCGATGGCAGCAGCTGTTTTGCTGCTACCTTGAGTTTTTGCCGCAGCAACAGCCGTCGCAGTGTCGTTAACCACTGCAGTGGCTGCTGGTGTTGGCGTGCTTGGTGTGGACTGAGCAACTGCAGGTGTCTGACGCGTGGCAACCGGCATTTCCCGTGTGGGCATTTCAGGTTCTGCGAGTTCAGTGACCGTCAGTTCGTAGCTGGTCGCTCGGCCTTCTGCTTCCGGGGAGTCGTCCCGAATTCGCTCTACAGAGTAGTGAGGGGTTTCCATATTGACGTTGGGCATGATCATAACCCGGGCGCCAGTACGCTTCTCAATGGCGGCAACGTCGTCGCGCTTCTCGTTCAGCAAATAAGACGCGGCGGCCAATGGCACTTGAACGCGTACGATGGAGCTACGGTCTTTCAGGCATTCCTCTTCGACAACACGAAGAATGGTGAGTGCCAGTGATTTGGTATCGCGAATTCGGCCTTGGCCGGTGCACCGTGGGCATGGCTCGGTGGTGAGTTCTTCGAGCGATGGGCGCAAGCGTTGGCGCGACATCTCAAGCAAGCCGAAGCGTGAAATCTTGCCGGTTTGGACCCGGGCGCGGTCTGTTTCCAGAGCGCTGCGCATGCGATTTTCAACGGCACGCTGGTTTTTGCTGGCGTTCATATCGATGAAATCGATAACAACCAGACCGCCCATGTCGCGTAGTCGCAGTTGCCGAGCGATTTCGTCAGCCGCTTCTAAGTTGGTGTGTAAAGCGGTCTCTTCAATATCGGCGCCCTTGGTTGAACGAGCCGAGTTGATGTCGATAGACACCAGCGCTTCTGTGGGGTCGATCACTAGAGAGCCGCCTGATGGCAGTTTCACAGTGCGTTGAAAAGCCGACTCAATCTGGCTCTCGATCTGATAACGGCTAAACAGCGGAATAGGGTCTTCGTAGAACTTGATGCGTTCAGCGTAGTGGGGCATGACCTGGGTAATAAATTGCTGGGCTTCTTCAAAAGCCTCTTTGCTATCAATCAGCAACTCGCCAATGTCACGACGCAGGTTGTCGCGAATAGTTCGCAGGATAACGCTGTTTTCTTGGTACAGCAGCGACGGGGCGCGTTCACGCTCGCCTGCTGCAGAAATAGACGTCCAGAGTTGTGACAGGTAGTCCAGGTCCCAACGCATTTCTTCTTCGCCGCGGCCGACCCCTGCGGTACGAACGATAACTCCCATGCCCGTTGGGATTTCCAGGGCAGACAGAGCCGCTCTTAGTGCGTCACGATCTTCGCCTTCGATTCGACGTGAGATACCGCCAGCGCGAGGGTTGTTTGGCATCAATACCATGTACCGACCGGCCAAGCTGATGAACGTGGTGAGGGCGGCGCCCTTGTTGCCACGTTCTTCTTTTTCGACTTGAACCAGTATTTCTTGACCTTCACGAACCTGATCAGAAATGTTCACGCGGCCACCACCGTCGCCGCCTTTCTTGAAGTATTCGCGGGAAATTTCTTTCAACGGTAAAAAGCCGTGACGTTCTGAGCCGAAGTCGACAAACGCGGCTTCGAGGCTGGGTTCGACGCGCGTGATGCGTGCTTTGTAGATGTTGCCTTTCTTTTGTTCCCGGGCGTAGTTTTCGAAATCGAGGTCGTAAATTTTCTGACCATCAACTAACGCGACCCGAACCTCTTCTGGTTGGGCGGCGTTGATTAGCATTCTTTTCATTGTGGATTCTCTTCCTGTTGAGGCGCTGCCGGTGCTGCTCCCTGTGGGAATGCATGCGTCATGGCGAGCGCGCCTGCGCTATTTACTGCGCTATTTAATGCAGGAGGGCGACACGGTTAGAGGCGTCAGAGTGGCGATCGACAAGAGCGCTGTCATGACCTGCGGGCACGCCTGGGTGAGCGCGTGCGGTTTATTCCCAATAGTCGTCGCAGGTGGTGATCTCGCTGCTGGAAGACTCTTCGTTCACAGTCTGCGTCCGCTGGGCGGAGGCGGTGCTTAGAGTTGGTCTTCGCATCGTTACCGAATCAGGTCAAGCCTGGGTTTCCATAACGCAAATATTCTTGTCGACGCTTTGTCTGTGTATGGACCGGGTGTTCTTGGTTCGCGAACTCTCGTCTTACGGTTCCTACAATAAGGAGGCGTCTGAGAGTGGGCGGGCCGGGCCGCGCGTCTTGGCTGTTTGCCGTCTGCTTGTTTTTGTCGTTGTTATTCTTGTGCCGGCCGGTTGGGCCGATGATTTCTGTGAGCTGTTGCCAGCGTCGGTCTTCTTGCTTGCCGTTACCTCGGCTTCTTTCTGCGTCCAATAAGTTCTTTACGTCGTTATCAGCGGGTACGAGCTTAATAATACATCGCTTGCGTACCGACTTGCTGCCAGTCGCTATGCTGTTGCGAGCGACTTGAATGGCAGATGGGGTAAACTCGCGGCCCGATAGGGCACTTGCCCCCCATAACTGCGGCCGAATATAACAGTGTTTGCTAAGTCTCTCAAACGTCTAGGAAAATTGTCATGAGCCAGATTCCGTCATCTGGCGGAGTCCGCTACCTGCTTGTCGATGATGAAGCAGGGCAACGGCTCGATAATTTCCTTTTTGCCCAGTTCCGTAGTCTTCCTCGATCGCGGGTCTATCGCATGGTTCGAGGGGGTGAGGTGAGGATTAACGGTGGGCGAGCTAAATTCCATACCCGACTGAAGGCCGGTGACAAGGTGCGATTGCCCCCTGTGCGTCTGCCGGAGGCGCAGGAGTTGCCAACAAAGTTGCCAGAATCGTTGGCGGCCAAGCTTGAGGCCTCGATTATTGAAGAGCAAGATGACCTGCTGGTCTTGAATAAGCCGTCAGGCTTGGCGGTACATGGTGGCAGCGGCCAGAGCTGGGGGCTGATTGAGGCACTGCGTATTTTGCGCGGACCTAAACTCGAACTCGTGCATCGGCTCGACCGTGAAACCTCCGGCGTGTTGTTGGTGGCTCGAAAGCGCAGTGCGCTCAAGGCCTGGCAACAGGCCTTTCGCCCCGAAACCAAAAGTACGGTTAAGCGCTATCTCGCGTTGGTAGACGGGCCCTGGCCCAATCGGGTCCAGCGAGTACAAGATCCGCTGCTGCGCTATGAAACCAAGAGTGGTGAGCGGCGAGTGAGGGTAGACGATAGCGGCAAACCCTCGCATACCGAATTTGCGGTGCTCATCGAAGCGCCGCAATGCACATTGCTGCAGGCGACGCTGAAAACCGGGCGTACCCATCAAATTCGAGTCCACGCAGCCAGTCGCGGTCACCCTGTGCTTGGGGACGACAAGTATGGCGGGGCCGGCGCTGATGCGCGCAGTCTGGCGCTGGGCGTGCCCAGGCTTGCGCTGCACGCGGCACAGCTTAGCGTTAGCAATGCTGACTTAAGCGCCAATTTCCTCGCGCCGCTACCTGACGATCTGAGTGAATTGTTTGCGCGAATGGGGTATCGACCCTGAGTGGCGATTAGGCGGTGGTGCGGTTAAATCGGTGTTGTTAGAGGGTTTACCCCTTGCGCGCGCAACATTCCGCACAGCCGCACTAGTGGCAGACCTATGAGTGCCGCTGGATCGTCGGTGTGAATACGTTCGAACAAAGCCACACCTAGACCTTCAGATTTGAACGAGCCGGCACAATCCAGCGGCTGTTCGCGTGCCACGTAAGCGCTTATCTCCGCAGCCGTTAGGGTTCGAAACTCGACATCTGTGGTATCGAGTTGAATCTGTGTTTCTTGGGTCGCGCTGTTTAGGAGCGCAAGGCCCGTGTAGAAGCGAACGGTGTGACCGCTTAGATCTGCCAGCTGCTGTTCTGCGCGCGCCACGGTGCCCGGTTTGCCGAGCACTCGGTTACCCAGACTTGCGACCTGATCTGAGCCAATGATGAGGTGGCTGGTATGAGTTTTGGCCAGTTCGGAGGCTTTTTCGCTAGCGAGTCGTTGGACCAGATCAGCGGGCGCTTCGTCTTTTTTGCGCGTCTCATCGATGTCTGGGCTGGCGGTGATAAAGCTCAAACCCAGCCGGCTAAGCAGTTGTTTACGGTAGCGGGAGGACGAGGCCAGTAGTAAGGCCGGGCCTGAGTCTGTTTGATTGGTGGAATTAGCGGTGGGCATAGGCTGTTCCGGAGCATGGCACATGAGAAAAGTGCTTTAATTCTCGGGGCTTAGCTGGCATCAGGCAAGCACTGCCAACAAATTTGCTTTCCGCTTTGACAGGGCCCCGACGGGACCCTATGATTGCGCCGCCATGGCTCGGGTACACCCTCAAGATAACGTAGAAGTATTGCAAGCGGCACGTCGCGAGGCGCGCTACGATTGCGAATTCATACTTGATGGTGTTGAGCCGGCGGATTTATCGCCAGTGGCGATTTCCTATAGTAGTAAGGAGATCGGTGAGAAGGCCATAGCAGAGAAGCTTGCCGAGGGACCAGATGCGCCGCTTAGTCGTCTGGTTGCTGCGGTAAGCGGTGTGCAGGCTGTGACAGCAAGCCTTGTGTTTGCTGTGGATGATTACGATCGACCGGTGGTTTCAGGCGAGGCGCGAGCCGAGATTCTGATGCCCTGCCAGCGTTGCCTCGATGAGGTGGCCGTTACGCTGACAGCACCACTGCACAGCGTAATCTGGGTGGGTTCGGAGCTCCCTGACAAGTTGGGAAAGGAATTGGCCTTTGGCGACGCTGACTTGATTGTCAGTGGCGCAACCTCAGTGTCGTTCGCGACATTGATAGAAGATGATTTGTTGTTGGCGCTGCCTGAAAAGGTCTGCCAACTCGAAGATTGCCCTAAGGCGCCGGTGCTTACGTATCCGGCTCCGGGTTCGCACGTTGCGTCTGCGAACACTCTCCAGAGCGGGCGGGAGGCTGAAGACAATTTGGCTGACGACCGGCAATTGCCGTTCGCTGGTCTTCGAGATTTGCTCGATGATGGTTCTGACTCGTGAGAGCCAGAACAGATACCGTTAGTTTTAATCAGGAGTAGCCGCATGGCCGTTCAAAAAAGTAAAGTGACTCGCTCACGTCGTGGCCAGCGCCGTTCGCATGACTCGTTGTCAGCTGTGCCAACGTCGATTGATCCAACATCAGGTGAAACCCATCGCCGTCATCACGTTACTGCTGACGGTTACTACCGCGGTCGTAAGGTTATTCAGGCCAGCAGCTAAGTTTTAGAGTCTGGTTAAACTGACCAGAGTCCGAATAGCCCTCGACCTTTTGGGGGCTGATCATCCACCCGATGTGCTGCTCGAGCGCATCGGGGACCTGCTTGCAAATTCTCCGGACAATTCCCTGGAATTAACTCTGGTCGGCCCTTCAGGCTTGGCTCCGTTCGCGCGCGCGCATTCTGCGCGGCACCTCCCAACCGAAGACTTTGTGGCGCAAAGCGATTCCTTGCACGAAGCCCTGCGGCGTCAACCCAACTCATCAATGCGTCTCGCGCTGCAGTTGCTGCGTGACGGTGAAGTTGATGCGGTTGTTAGTGCGGGTAACACCGCCGCGCTGATGGCGCTGTCGCGTCAGCTGGTGACGCGAGCGCCAGGTTTGTCGAGGCCTGCCATTTGCAAAATGCTGAACGGCAAAACCCAGCCGCTGTGGATGCTCGACCTCGGTGCAAACATTGGTTCTACTGCGTTGCAGCTCGGTCAGTTTGCCGTGCTAGGTGCGGCGCTTGCTGCCGGCTCTCTGCCGCCAGATCAGCAGGTCCGTGTTGGTCTGTTAAATATTGGGGCCGAAATTACCAAAGGGCCCGCGGTGCTCGCAGAAGCAGCATTGCGGCTCACCAAAGACCAGCGCTTCGACTACGTTGGCTTTGTTGAGGCGCATGAACTCTTTGACGGTCGGGCGGATGTCATTGTTAGTGACGGCCTGCTTGGTAACACCGCTCTCAAGGCAATCGAAGGAACGGCGTCGATGGCGCAGCACCTGTTGATGGCCCACCTCCACCGATTACGTGAGCGTGGTGGATTGCGCGCTTGGTTGCTCGAGCGCTTGTTGGCAACCTCAGATCTCGCTGACGTCTATGATCCGCAAGGCTACAATGGTGCGTCGTTGTTGGGGTTGTCGGGAGTGGTTATCAAAAGCCATGGGCGTGCCGACGGTAAAGGCTACGCGGCCGCCGTCACCCAGGCCCAGCAGGAGTTTTTAGCGAAGGTGCCGCAGCGTGTGTTTGACGCGTTTGCGGGCTGATATAGCGCCTGTGTCTTAGGGCTGGTTTAGTTATTGTTTTTCTGGATAAAGAGGTTTTAGGGGTATGGCTGAAGGGCAGATAGCAGGGCTTGCTTTTGTGTTTCCCGGGCAGGGGTCGCAGGCCGTTGGCATGCTGGACGATTTGGCGAGCAATTTTGCGACGGTCGCGGACACGCTTGCGGAAGCCAGTGATGCCCTTGGGTACGATATCGGTGCGCTTATTCATGCCGATCCTGATGAGCGGTTGGGGCAAACCGAAGTGACGCAGCCGGCGATTCTAGTGACGAGCGTTGCAATCTGGCGGGTTTGGCAAGAGTTGGGTGGCTCAGACCCTGCGATGATGGCGGGCCACAGCCTTGGTGAATACAGCGCGTTAGTGTGCTCCGGCGCGATGAGTCTTGCGCAGGGTGCAACGCTGGTTCGCGATCGTGGCGCGTTGATGCAACAAGCTGTGCCTGAAGGCGAGGGTGCAATGGCGGCGATATTAGGGCTAACCGATGAGCAGATTGTTGCTTGCTGTGAATCGATTGCTGGCGAAGTTGCCCCAGCTAATTATAACGCGCCAGGCCAGGTTGTTATTGCTGGCGCAGCCGCTGCGGTTGCGCAGGCGATTGACGCCTGCAAAGAAGCCGGAGCCAAACGAGCGCTGCCGGTGGCAATGAGTGTGCCGTCTCACTCATCGTTAATGAGTGGTGCTGCTGAGGAATTGGGTGAGCGTCTTGCTGGGATCGAATTGCAAATGCCGCGTATGCCCATTGTGCATAACTTTGATGCCAGCGTAGCGAGCACGACTGCGGAAATTGCAGACAAACTCAAGGCGCAATTGCATAACCCTGTGCGTTGGACGCAGTGTGCGGAAGTTCTCGCGGCGAATAATATTGAACACCTAGTCGAGTGTGGGCCAGGCAAAGTGCTGTGTGGTTTGCAGAAGCGCATTAACAAGTCGGTGACGGCGAGCGCCGTCAATAGCGGCGAAGCGTTGGCTGAACTGCTCGCTAGCCTCTAGGTTCGAACCACTCCATCACGTCGTAAGGACAACGTTAAATGACAGATTCATCTCTTCCTGATCAGCCCAAAATTGCACTGGTGACGGGCGCGTCTCGGGGTATTGGTGCGGGCATCGCCCAGAGCCTTGCGCAGAGCGGCTTTTTTGTCGCAGGTACCGCAACCTCAGCAGATGGGGCGGCTCGTATCGGCGAAACCCTAGGCGACCGAGGAACGGGGCTCGAGCTGCGAGTCAATGACAAAGAGTCGGTGGCTGCGGCGCTGAAACAGCTTATCGATGAGCATGGTGCGCCGCTGGTTTTGGTAAATAACGCCGGTGTCACGCGCGACAACCTGTTTTTGCGCATGAAAGAAAGTGAGTGGGATGATGTGATCGACACCAATCTCACATCGCTTTATCGGCTCACTAAGCCTCTATTGCGAGGTATGATGAAGGCACGCTGGGGCCGAATTGTAAATATTGGCTCAGTCGTAGGGCGCATGGGTAACCCTGGGCAAACCAACTATGTGGCAAGCAAGGCGGGTCTGGAAGGCTTTACGCGTTCGCTTGCTGCTGAAGTGGGTTCACGCAACATCACAGTCAACGCGGTGGCGCCAGGCTTTATCGAGACCGACATGACAGCAGAGCTTACTGACGACGTTCGTGCCGCAATGCTCGAGCGAGTGCCATTGGGGCGAATGGGGGCGGTCGCCGAAGTAGCGGGGCTAGTATCCTATTTAACTTCTGATGGCGCTGGCTATATAACAGGTGAGACTATCCATATGAATGGTGGCCTCTTTTTCGGGTAGCTAACCCCGCACTAATCCTAAAATTGTTTGGGCGATTTAGCGGATGGTTAATTGGGCATGAGTCAACTTGAATTGGCTTAGGCGCCTCTGTACTATTCGCCCCGCCCTGCACCACGGAAATTGATTCGGAGATAATCCAAGCATGAGCGAAGTCGAAGAGCGCGTTAAGAAGCTGATCTGTGAGCAGTTGGGCGTAAAGGAAGACGAAGTTAAAAAGGACGCCTCGTTCGTAGAGGACCTGGGAGCCGATTCACTGGACACAGTGGAATTGGTAATGGCGCTGGAAGAAGAATTCGAAACTGAAATTCCAGACGAAGAAGCGGAAAAGATCACTACGGTCCAAGAAGCAGTCAGCTATATCTTGGCGCATCAATAAGCCTTTAGCGGCTTAGATAAGAGCCTTCAGCGGCTTAGATAAGAGCCTTTAGCGGCTTAGATAAGAGCCTTTAGCGGCTTAGTAAAAGCCTTTCTTCAAGAGAGCATGACTCTCTGAGTCAGGCCGGCCCAATAACAGGTCGGCCGTCGCGAGTTATCACCTAACCGCGTCGAGAGCCACCAAGGCTATCAGGGAAAGCACATGAACAAGCGTCGAGTTGTTGTCACCGGTTTAGGCATGTTGAGTCCGCTCGGTACGTCGGTAGATGCGTCATGGGAAGCCGCTGTCGCAGGAAAAAGCGGCATTGGTCTTATCGACGTCTTCGATACGACCGACTACGCGGTGAAAATCGCCGGAGCTGTCGACGGATTTGAAGTCACCGACTACCTCGACAAAAAAGAAGCGCGCCGGATGGACAAGTTCATCCAATACGGCATTGCGGCGGGCGTGCAAGCTGTTGAGGATGCAAAACTCAACGACAATGCCAGTGTCGATCCCACCCGAGTAGGTGTATCAATCGGCTCCGGCATTGGCGGCATTCAAACTATCCAGGATACCCACAGCGCGCTCCTTAAAGGCGGGCCCCGGCGGGTATCCCCGTTTTTTATTCCTGGCAGTGTCATAAACATGATTTCTGGCGGGGTATCTATTCGCTACGGTTTTCAAGGGCCAAACCTTGCTGTGGTAACGGCCTGTACTACCGGTACTCACAACCTTGGGCTGGGCGCTCGCCTGATTCAGTCTGGAGATGCCGACGTTATGGTTACTGGCGGCAGTGAAGCGGCTATGTCACCCGTGTGTATCGCCGGCTTTGCCTCGATGAAAGCGTTGTCGACGCGTAACGATGACCCCGAGCGCGCCTCACGTCCCTGGGACGAAGATCGAGACGGCTTTGTGCTCGGTGATGGCGCCGCTGTCATTGTGCTCGAAGAGCTCGAGCATGCAAAAGCCCGCGGCGCAAAAATTTACTGTGAGGTGCTTGGTTTTGGCATGGGCGGCGATGCCCACCACATCACCAGTCCATTAGAAGATGGTTCAGGTGGTCAGGCCGCAATGCAGAATGCCTTGCGAGACGCGCAGCTTGAGCCGTCAGCAGTGGACTACATTAATGCCCACGGCACATCGACCCCGTTAGGTGATGTTGCTGAAGTGAAGGGCATCAAGAACGTTTTTGGCGATGCACCAGATCTTGTGGTGAATTCCACCAAGTCGATGACTGGCCATTTACTCGGCGCAGCGGGTTCGGTAGAGGCGGTGTTTTCAATACTTGCTCTGCGCGATCAGGTTTCGCCGCCCACCATCAATATCGACAATCAGAGCGACGACTGTGATCTCGATTTTGTGGCCAACAAGGCACGAAAAATGAAGATCGACGTGGCGCTGTCTAACTCGTTCGGGTTTGGCGGAACCAACGGCTCAATAGTGCTAGGCCGCCTCTCTGATCAGTAACGAGTGAGCCGTGCCGGGTAATTGGCCCAAGGACTCATGTTTGATGCGGAAAGTTGCCTTACACAAGCAACAGCGACATCGGGCCAATGGCTGAGTCGCGAAGGCGGTTATGAGACTGTTTAAAATCTTCATTGTGTTGATCATCTGCCTAGCTCTAGTGCTGTGTGCTGGTGGTCTGTATGCGGCTAAGCGCTGGTATGAAAGCCCGGTTACGGGTCTTGCGAACCAGACCCTGCTCGTGCCCGCTGGCTCGACCTACAGTGCATTGATTGCGGGTTGGCGCCGCGCAGAGCTGATCGATGTGCCGCTGCTTTGGCGACTCGCGGGCCGGGTAACCGGGGCCGAGTCGACGATTCAGGCGGGCGAATATCAACTGCCAGATTCGGTTACTCCACAAGCTCTGTTGCAGCGGCTGAGTGCGGGCAAAGGTTTGGTGAGTTACAGCGTCGCCTTTATTGAAGGCGTTACCGTTAGCGAGATGCGCGCCGTGATTGCGCGCGCGCCGCATCTTCAACAGACACTGACTGACGTTGCTGATGCCGATTTAATGGCGGCACTCGGATTTGCTGAGGGGCCCTCTGAAGGTTGGTTTTTTCCGGACACCTATGCGTATAACCGCGGCGCTACTGATGCAGATGTCTTGCAGCGGGCGCACAGGCGTATGCGCGATCTACTGACCCAAGCCTGGGCCGGCAAGTCCGAAGGGCTGCTACTCGCAACTCCTTATGAAGCACTTACGCTCGCGTCGATTGTCGAAAAAGAGACGGGGCGGGGCAGCGATCGCACCACGATCAGTCAGGTATTCAATCGTCGCCTGCAGTTGGGTATGCGGCTACAAACTGACCCGACGGTGATTTATGGTGTCGGGGCTGACTATGCGGGGGACATCACTTACGCTCACTTGCGCACCGACACGCCCTACAACACGTATACCCGGTTTGGTTTGCCGCCCACGCCGATCGCCTTACCCGGCAAGGCATCCATAGACGCGGCACTCAACCCGGCGATTGGTGAGTATCTGTATTTTGTGGCTCGAGGTGACGGCACGAGCCAGTTCTCAGTGACACTGGCCGAACACAACAAAGCTGTGCGACGCTACCAGCTCAACAAGTAGACCTTTATGCCTGCATCATCGAGCCCAACCCAACCGCCCAGTTCTTCAGCATCAGAGGAAGACGACGGTCCGCTGCGTGGCCAATTCCTTACGCTTGAGGGATCTGAGGGTGTGGGTAAAACCACAAATCTTGGTGTCATCGAGCGCTATTTGCGTGGCCAGAACATCGATGTGCTCGTGACGCGTGAACCCGGCGGAACTGCCCTTGGCGAGCGTATTCGTGCGCTGTTGCTCGATGTGGCAGCGGATGAGTCGGAGCCGCCGATGCACCAGATGGCAGAATTGCTGTTGATGTTTGCGGCGCGCGCGCAGCACGTGGCTACTGTTATTGAACCTGCCTTGGCAGCGGGGCGGTGGGTGCTTAGTGATCGGTTTACAGATGCGTCTTTTGCTTATCAGGGGGCAGGGCGGGAAATGGGCAATGCTACGGTGGCTACTCTTGAAACCCTGGTGCAGGGGTCACTTCGACCAGACGTTACCCTGTATCTCGATCTTGATCCGGAGATCGCTTTTAAGCGCATTGCCGAGCGTGAACATGATCGTATTGAGCGCGAAGAGCGTACGTTCTTTCACCGCGTCAGAGACTGTTACTTGGCGCGCGCAGCGGCGGAACCCGAGCGCTTTGCCATTGTCGACGCCAGTCTAGATATTGAATCGGTGGAACGTTCGGTGGTCGCGGCACTGGCGGCGAAGCTTTTGCCCGCATGAGTGAATCATCCGTCAGTTCCGAGTATGCCGAGCAAGCCAAAGCGCTGCTGCCGCCCTGGTTGCATAAGGCGCATGAGGCGGCGCTAACCATGGCCGAGAGCGACCGATTTCCGCACGCGTTGCTGGTGCAGTCGCCCTTAGGTTGGTGCGAGCGTCGATTGGCGGCAATTCTTGTTTGTCAGATTCTCGATCTGCCGCCACGATTGCTGGTTGAGGAAATGGCCCACGCCGATTTGAAATGGCTGGAGCGGGAAGAGGGCTCCATTTTTTACAAAGTGGCGCAGATCCGCGAATCTGTTGGCTTTATGCAGCGCACCGCTCAGGGCAATGGCAAAAAAGTCATTGTTGTGCCCCACGCGCACCGCATGAATGTCGAAAGTGCCAACACCCTACTGAAAGTGCTTGAAGAGCCGCCGCCAGGCAGTCACTGGCTGCTGCTGTGCAATGAGCCGGGTCAACTGTTGCCGACCATTCGCAGCCGCTGCCAGACCTTAGTGATTGGGCCTGACGCCGATCTGGATACGACCGATTTCATAACCGGGCTGGTTGCGGATACAGATGCGGATATTGCCAGTGCCATTAAGCCAGTCGAACTGGCTATGCTGCGCTTTGAATTTCTCGGGGCGCCAGAGCAAGTGGCTGCAGCGTTGTTGCTGGGGGAGGAGCCCATTTGGCCCTTTCTTGCCGGGGTGCTTGGTGATCGCGATCTGATCAGTTCGGTGGCTGAGCGTTGGAATGAACGCGAGTTACCGGAGTTGATCGCGGCCTGGCAGCGCTATGTGCATGCGCTTGTGGCCAAGCGGCTACCTGCCTATGTTGTCAGCGCCGAGCTTCCAAATATTTCGCTAAATCAAGGTGTTGGCGCATCAGCCGAGAAATTGTTCAAGTTTGTCGATGAGTTGCGCGAGGCTCGCGCGCTAGTCACCTATCATGCCGGTATTAATAAGCGGCTCCTGCTGGAACGGCTCTTGTTGCGGTGGTGTACGTTGTTGGCAATTCGTCCCGGTTAGGCGTCTCGACCGCCATATGCCACAGCATTTTGTGATTTGGCGCACGTCCGCCGAATTGACACTCGCCTCTCACCTCCCGATCATTGGGGCGCACGTAAAAGGATAAACTCAGGTGGCAGCAAAGCGCGGAGCTCGCAACGGCATTTTGTCGTTAGCGATAAAAGATAAAACAGTACTTTATGCAGCCTATATGCCCTTTGTTCGGAATGGCGGGTTGTTCATACCCACTAAAAAAGAATACGAGTTGGGCGACGAGGTTTTCATGCTGCTGAATCTTATGGACGAAGCGGAGAAGATTCCGGTTGCCGGCAAGGTAGTCTGGCTGACACCCAAGGGTGCCCAGGGCAATCGTGCAGCGGGTATTGGCGTGCAGTTCAACGATCAGGACGATATCGCGCGGAATAAAATCGAAACCTATTTGGCGGGCGCATTGCAGTCTGATCGCCACACTCACACTATGTAGTTTCCCTCTAGTTGAGTGCCCCTGTAGTGAGCAGCACCGAGCTGTTAATTGACTCCCATTGTCATCTGAATTACCTCGACGACCCTGAACTTGCGCTGACTACGGCGCGGGAGCGGGGCGTTTCTGCGTGTGTGTGTATCGGCGTTGATGAAAAAGGTTGGCCTGATGTGGCGGCGATGGCCGAGGCGCACGAAGATGTGTTTGCGACCGCTGGCGTGCACCCCGATGCGGCGGTGCCAGTTGCACAGGCGCAGCGCTGGTTGCCTGAGGCGCTGACTCATCCGCGCGTGGTTGCGGTTGGTGAAACGGGTTTGGACTACTCTGGTGACACCAGCGCCGAGAACATCGCTATCCAGCGGGAAAGTTTCGCCTGGCAGTTGGCGCTCGCTAAAGAGCAGCAGTTACCTGTGGTCGTGCATACGCGCGAGGCATGCGATGACACGCTCGACATAATGCGTCAGGCGTCGGGTGTGATAGGCGTGCTGCATTGCTTTACTGAAACCTGGGAGATGGCCGAAGCGGCGTTAGCGCTTGGTTACTATATTTCGATGTCGGGTATTGTGACGTTCAAGAATGCAGCGCAAGTGCAGGAGGTAGCGCGCAGAGTGCCTATCGACCGTTTGCTGGTAGAAACCGATTCCCCATGGCTTGCGCCGGTTCCGCATCGTGGCAAACCGAATCAGCCCGCGTATGTCGCTGATACGGCGGCGTTTGTTGCTGACTTGCGCGGTTGTGACTTGGCTGAGTTCAAACAACAGACCAGCGTCAACGTGCTGCGGTTGTTTGATCGCATGCGCTTAAGGTTACCCTAGCTTTCGCTCCAGTCCTCTTCGAACATCAGATAGTAGGTTTCGTGCATGTTATGTGCTCGATAGGTTGCCTGTGCGCCGGTATTGTCTTTCTCCACATACAGGCGCAGACCGCAGCAATTGCCCGCATCTTCGGCAAGGCGCGCCACTTCGCTGTGCAGTGCGCTGTAGATGCCTTGGCGACGGAATTCAGGGTGCACATACACGCTCTGAATCCACCAGAACTGACCGTTGCGCCAATCGCTCCACTCTTTGGTAACCATTAAGGTTCCGGCAGACGAAACGTCTGATCCGTCTGCACTGGGCACTTCAGCTAGCAGATAAAAACCGTCTCTCGGTTCGTCCATCAGATGAGTGATGCCCTGACGCAGAATGTCTGGATTTAAGCCCTTGTCTTCTACTTCGGCGGCATGAGCCACATTGAATTCGACCAGCAGTTCGACGTCTGCTGGTTCTGCTTCGCGCAGTGTAATGATCGTATCGGCCATAGGTATGCCTTGTGTTAAAGGTGTTCTTGGAAGAACTTAAACAGCGCGTTAAAGCGATGAATAGACACACTGCGTTCGTGCAGCGCGTGCTTCGAGCCTGGATAGGTCATCATTTGAAAAGGCGTGCCTATGTCTTGCAAGGCTTTATAGAGTTTGGTTGAGTTGGTGAACAGTACGTTGTCGTCAGCCATGCCGTGAATTAAAAGCAGTTCGCCGCGCAGGTTGTCGATGTACGGAAACACAGAACTTTGCAGGTAGCCGTCAGGGTTGGCCTGGGGGGTGCTGAGATAGCGTTCGGTGTAGTGAGTGTCGTACAGCTCCCAACCGCTTACAGGAGCTACCGAGACGCCTGCTTTGAACACCTCAGGTGCCTGGGCCATACACATCACAGTCATGAAACCGCCGTAGCTGTGGCCAAACACGCCGATGCGTTCGGCATCCACCCAGGGCAGGGTGCGCAGGAAGTCAGTGCCAAGCAGTTGGTCTTCGACCTCAACCTTGCCCATGCGTAGGTAGATCGCGTCGTCAAACGCTTTGGAGCGGTTGCCAGTGCCGCGATTATCGAGCTCTAGTACGCCAAAGCCTTTGCTGGCAAACAGCTGCAGCAGCAGTGGGGGCCACGCCCAGTTCACGCGTGCGCCGCCCGGGCCGCCATATACATAGACAACCACCGGATAACGCGAGCCCGCCTTTTTGTTGGCGGGTTCGGTAAGGCGGTAGAACAGAGGCTCACCGTCAGCGCCGTCGATGGAGCCCATGGTTGGAGTTATATGATTGGCAACGAAGGGTGCGTAGGGGTGGTCTTTGTCTATCGCAAGGCTTGCGATAGTGCGACGTTGTACATTTCCTGCAGCGTCGAGTTGGCCCACTTCAAGGGCGGCAGGCAGTTCGAAACTTGATTGTTTGTCTACCCAGGCTGTGCCGGATTCGGCCACGTTGATATCGTGCCAGCCATTACCCTCAGTGAGTGGACGCGGGGCGCTGATGGTGTCGCCGGCAAACTCGCAGCGGTATAGATGCTGTTGTGTGGGTTCGCTGAGCCAGCCCGAGAACATCACCCCGTTGTCGTCCGCATGCAGCACCTTGGTGACGTAGCCGCGCCCGCTCGTGAGCGCAACGGGAGCCGGCTGTGCGGGATCGTACAGGTACAGGTGCTCGTAACCTGCGCGCGCGGAAGTCCATAGAAACCGCTGTTGATCGAGCGCGTGGAAGTTGTTGTGCAGGTTGATCCAGGTGCTACTGATTTCGGTGAGCAGGGTTTCCGGTGCCGCCAAAACGTTGTTCTCAGGCCAGCGCTTTAACGTCAGACGTTGTTGCGCGCGGTTTTGAACCTGCACATACAGAGCGTCCTGGGCGCAATCGACCCGGGCCAGATAATCGTCGCTGTTATCGCTCCAGTCGATCCATTGTGGGGTGTCGCTGGTGAGCGCCTGCACTGCCAGAGTGGTGGCTGCGTTGCTGGCGCCGGCGTAGGGGTAGCGTTGTTCTATGACGCGAAAGTCATCCGCGTCAATCTCGTAGCGTTGTGACACTGCAATGGTTGAATTGTCGACGCAGGTATACACAAGGGCGCTTGAGTCGCTGCTCCACCAGTACCCGTCAAAGCGGTGCATTTCTTCCTGGGCGATAAACTCGGGCAGGCCAAAGTGGCGCAGTTCATTGCCGTCGCTCGTGAAGGCTCGTTCACTCCCGTTTGCAGCACCCGCAAGATCGAGCAGCCAGATGTTGTAATCGCGAATGAAAGCCAGTGTTTGCCCGTCGGGTGAGAAGGTTGGATGGGTTTGTCGGGTGCCTGGCTTGGTAAGGGGCGTCAATGTGTCGCTGTCGGGTGTCAGCATATAAAACATGCCGTCTATTTCGACCGCGATACGGCTGCTGTCAGGGTGCCAGTGGTAGTTGGTGACTCCGCCCGTGAATTGACGCTTGCGCTCGCGTTCTGCTTTCTCAGCATCGGACAAAATGCCGCTCTGGCCGACTATGGAGGCGTCGAGGATCTGTCGCGTGGAGCCGGCTGCAACATCGTAGAGCCACAGATCGAGTCGCTCACGGTCGTCTTCGGCAACCTGCAGCCAGGCGATGTGCTTTCCGTCTGGCGCAAATTTCATATGAGAGGGCAGTTCGCCGTTTATAGCGGGCTCTGAAAACAATCGTTCTACGGTTAGTGTTTGATTGCTCATTGCGCGGCCTCTTGCTGGCCGAGGGTTGGATTGTTGAATGCCTCCCGGGTCAGATTGACGGCGCCTTCATCGGTCAGCCAAATGTTGTCTTCGATGCGAATGCCGCCGCAGGGCGTTAGCGCATCCACCAAAGACCAGTTGATAGGCGCGCTACTGCCTCTGAGTTCGTCGAGCAGCATGGGTATGAAGTAGATCCCGGGTTCTATCGTAAACACGGAGTTCTGTTCGAGGGGGCGAGTTAGCCGCAGCGCCGGAAAACGTGTGCTGGGTGGCGAGAGTGCGCCAGCGGTATTGGTCTGCTGGCCGCCAACGTCATGGGTTTGGAGGCCAATCAGGTGGCCCAGTCCGTGGGGCATGAACGGGTCAGCAACCTGATCGGCAATGGCCTGTTCAAGGCCGCAGGTGATGACACCGCAGGTGATGAGAACCGACGCAATACGTTCGATCATGTTGGCGTGCATTGCCTCGTAGGGTTGCCCGACATGGATTTCGTCGATGAGCGATTGTTGTTCGATATCGAGCAAGCGAATGAGCTCGGCAAACTCCGCCGGCGCCTTATCACTGCTGTAGGTTCGAGTGATGTCGCTGGCATACCCCAGGTGTGAGGCGCCGGCGTCGATCAGGAAACTCAGATGAGCGGGTGGCTTAGTCTGATCGTAGTGCTGGTAATGCAGCACGCCAGCATGCTCGTTCAACGCCACGATGCTCGAATACGGCAGTTCGCCAGCGGTGTTGCCGGTAGCGGCAAGAAACTGCATGTAGATGTCGTATTCGCTTGCCCCGGCGAAAAACGCCGCTTTTGCAGCTATGTGGCCGCGCACCGAGTGCGCAGTGGCCTGGCGAATAGCGGCCACTTCGAAGGGTGTTTTTTGCGAGCGCAAAAAGTCGAGATGGGCGATTAGCGCGGCTGGGTTGTGCGCGCTTGCGGCTGGCTGTGGGCCGATATGCGCAACGTTGTTCTGGCCCTGCACATAGGTGTTGCGGGCTGCTGTCAGAGACTCTGGCGTGCTGTGGGTCTCTACCCGGAAACAGTTGTTTGCCCAGTCTGGAATGGTGGGCGGCATGTGCCAGAAGTCGGCGGGTTGATAGAACAGCAAGCGTGGCTTTGCGCCGGGCTCAACTATGAGCTCGCAGTGTTCGCTGTTGCGGTCTGGGAAGAATTGGGCGAAATGCGGGTTGGGTCGAAACGGCGGGGCTTGATCGTCGAGAAAATAATTCTGATTGGCGCCGGCAGCGATCACCACGCAATCGTGTTGGTTGGCCTCCAGAGCGCTCTCCCAGCGGGCGGTGATGGTGGCTTGATGGGCAATGAACTGGGGCTGGTCGAGCAGGCTCATGGGTGACTTCTCTGTATTTTTGGAGTGGAAATGATTGGTGCCCAAAGCGCCGTCAGGTCGCAATCTCAGGCGGTTCAGAATAACAGCACTAAGGGCGCAGGGCTTGTTCGATTGGGGGTTTACGGGGAGGGGCGTCGTCTGGGTGATGCGCCGGTCCAGACTATTAGTGCGCGCCTTTTCTGGGGTAGACTGACCGTTGAATATCTGGGGAAGAGCTATGTCGTTTGCGTATTGCGCACCAAACAGTGTTGATGAAACCGTCGAGTTACTGAGCGCGTTTTCGTCCAACGGAACGCGGTTCCAGCTACTGGCAGGTGGCACCGACGTGCTGGTGCAGTTACGTGGTATCGACGACGCCCCCCGAACCATCGTTGATATCAAAGGCATTGCTGAGACCAAGCGCATCGAGTTGGGCGCGCAGCGCACCTACATTGGTTCCGCGATTCCCGGTGCGGTGCTCAACGACCATGTCGAGCTCAAAAAGCTGTTTCCTGGGTTAGTAGAGGCTGTTGACCTGATTGGTTCGACCCAGATTCAGGGACGTGCGTCTATGGGCGGCAA
>JALZVT010000002.1 GCA_023300545.1 Pseudomonadales bacterium | reverse complement strand
AGTCGATCCATCACACCCGGTGCGTAGTTTTCCAGCAGAACGTCAGCGTCTTCAACCAGCTTACGCAACAGTTGCTTACCTTCTTCGTCTCGCAGGTTAAGCGTAATGCTCTTCTTATTGGAGTTAAGCATGGCAAACGACAACGGTGTTTTCGCGCCACCCGCGCCGCGCAGCCGTTCGCCGTTAGTTGGCTCTACCTTGATGACATCCGCACCCGCCATCGCAAACAAAAATGCAGCGTAGGGGCCTTGATAGATTTGGGTTAGGTCGAGAACCTTGATTCCTGACAGTGGCTTACTCGTCTCTGTCATAGAGCGCTCCCAACCGGCAACTCAACCCTGATCAACTTTTAAGGCGGCGCACTTTCACAGGCAAGTTGGTATAGCCTTTTACAAAAGACGAGAAGGTTCGGCTTGGCTCTTCTTGCACGTCAATCCGCTCAAAGCGTTTCAGAATTTCTTCCCACAAAATGCGCAATTGCATCTCGCCAAGACGGTTACCCATGCAACGGTGCAGACCAAATCCAAACGACACGTGTGACCGCGCATTGCGGCGCTCGATGTCTATCTCGTCAGCGTTGTCAAAAATGTCTTCGTCGCGGTTGCCAGAGACATACCACATCAACATCTGGTCACCCGCCTTAATCTGCTTGCCACCCACGTCGCAATCCACATTCGCGGTGCGACGCATATAAGACAACGGGGTTTGCCAACGAATAATTTCAGCGACCATATTGGGGATGAGTTCTGGGTTTGCGATTAGTTTGTCGTATTGCTCGGGAAACTGGTTCAGCCCAAAGACACTGCCTGACATGCTGTTTCGGGTTGTGTCGTTGCCGCCAACAATCAGCAGCAGCAAATTTCCAAGGTGTTCAATGGGCTCCATGTCTTTCGTGGCCGGACTGTTCGCCAGCATAGAAACCAGATCATCACCGGGCTTGCCTCGGCGTTCGTCCCACAGTTTGGCAAAGTACTTCACGCACTCGATAAACTCGTCGCGCTTTTGCTCGAGGGTTTCAACAATGCCGCCAGGCTCAGGAATGGCAAAGGTGATGTCTGACCAGCGGGTGAGTTTTGCCCGATCTTCCAGGGGAAAATCAAACAGGGTTGCGAGCATTAGCGTGGTTAGCTCAACTGAGACGTTTTCAACCCAGTCGAAGGTTTCATTTTCAGGCAGCGCATCTAAAACCTCACCCGTTCTCTCGCGAATCAACGCCTCCATCTTTGCAAGATTTTTCGGCGCCACCACGCCAGCGACCGTCTTGCGCTGGGCATCGTGCTCGGGTGGATCTTGGCTGATAAATGCCGGCTTGCTACCACCAACAACACTGGCCGGTGGGCCGGCCTCGGGGCGCACGCCAAGGGTGATTCCCTGAGCAGAAGAAAACCGCTTCCAGTCGGCATCGACCGCTTTGATGTCTTTGAACTTGGTGAGGGACCAGTAGCGACCTGAGGTTTCGAGCTCGTTGAAGTGCACCGGGTCTTCCTTGCGCAGTCGCTCGAAAACCTCCCGCCAACGGTTGTTGCTAAACAGGTGTGCATTTAGCGGATTGATATCTTCGAGAGCCATGTCGTAAGGATCTGGGGTATTTGCCCCTTTGGCAGCCTGCTCTTGCTCAGGAGTTTGATATACCGGGATGCTTACTGCTTCGCTCATGTCTCACCTAGGTCTTTGATCGTGTTCACTTAAGAATAATGTTTCTTACCGTATAGGTATAGGAGGGCTCGTTCACGGCCTCTAGGTTGCCTAGCTTTTCGGTACGCTCCTTCGAGGCGGCCTGAAAGCGCTTGCGTTTGACTGGTGAGGTGTCTCGCGCGCTGTCTTGGGTTTAGGAGTGATGGGTCGCTTCAGCACGATTAGCTTTAGGGTAGGACTACGCAGCCGCGGTAACTGAAGGAATGACCCAACAGGGTAAAAGAAATGGTGGCCGGGGAAAGGCAGGGGTCAGGTTGAAAACCTGACCCCAATCAACAAATCGTTACTCCACCGTAACCGACTTCGCCAGGTTCCTGGGCTGATCCACATCTGTACCCTTAAGCACAGCAACGTGGTAACTCAACAACTGCAAAGGCACGACATAAACAATCGGCGCAACAATATCCGGCACATGGGGAATACCGATAACCGTCACACCCTCTTCTGCCGGAAACGGCGCGGCTGCATCTGCAAACACAAACAGCTCACCACCGCGAGCGCGAACTTCTTGCAAGTTCGACTGCAGCTTTTCAAGCAGGTCGTTGTTTGGCGCCACCGCAATTACCGGCATGTCGTCATCCACAAGCGCCAGTGGCCCATGCTTCAGCTCGCCAGCCGGGTAGCCTTCGGCATGAATGTAGGAAATTTCTTTAAGCTTTAACGCGCCTTCCATCGCCACCGGCCACATGGGACCGCGGCCCAGGAACAGCGCGTGATGCTTGTCGGCAAAACGTTCTGACAGCTCGAGTATTTGCGGGTCGAGAGCGAGCACGCTGTCGATGTAAGAATCAAGGTTGCGCAGCGCGTGCACAATTTCAGCTTCTTTTTCATCACTCAAACCGTGCCGACGTCCGAGCAGAACCGTCATCATCAGCAAATCAGTAAGTTGTGCGGTGAACGCCTTGGTAGAAGCAACACCCACTTCTGTACCTGCCTTGATCAACAGCGCCAGATCTGACTCACGAACCAGGGAGCTTGTTGGCACGTTACAGATGGTCAGTGTGGCGTGATAGCCCACCTCGCGCGCAATGCGCAGCGCAGCCAACGTGTCTGCGGTTTCGCCCGACTGGGAGATGGTCACAAACAGGTTGCCTTCAGTGACCGCCACTTTGCGGTAACGGAACTCACTGGCAATCTCTACCGTGCAAGGCACACCCACCAGGTCTTCTACCCAATAGCTTGCGACCTGAGCGGCGTAAAAACTGGTGCCGCAGGCAACAATGGTTACCGCTTTAGTATCATCAAAAATTTCACCGGCCTGAACACCAAAAGCTTCTTCCAGCACCCGATGTTCGCCAATGCGGCCTTCGGTGGTATCTCGTATCACTCGTGGCTGCTGATGAATTTCTTTCAGCATGTGATGGCGATACTTACCTTTGTCGGTATCTTCAACGCCCATCTCAACCCGGGTAACGTCGCGGTCTACCTTGTTGTCTGTTTTGTCCCAGATTTGCACCGTATCGGTGGTGATTTCTACCACGTCACCTTCTTCAAGGAAGATGAAGCGGTCGGTTACAGCGCGCAGCGCCAGAACGTCTGACGACAGAAAGTTTTCGCCAATGCCCTTACCAACTACCAACGGGCTGCCTTCGCGAGCCGCGATGATGCGGTTAGGGTCTTGCTTTGATATCACGCAAATTGCGTAAGCACCTTCCAATCGTTTGATGCTCGCCTTAACGGCCGCCAACAAGTCCAACCCCTTCTCGAGCTGAGCGTGCACTAGGTGCACAATCACTTCCGAATCGGTTTGGGAGGTAAATTTGTAGCCGTCGTTTATAAGCTCGGTTCGTAGCGCGTCATGATTTTCGATGATGCCGTTATGAACCAGGCACAGATCGTCGCCAGACATGTGTGGGTGAGCATTCGCTTTCGATGGGATACCGTGGGTGGCCCAACGAGTATGGGCGATGCCAACCCGACCGTGAAACGGCTTCGACTTGTAAAGGTTGAGGAGCTCAACCACCTTACCGAGCGACCGGCGTCGGTTAATGGTGCCATCTGCCGCATCCAGCACCGCAAGCCCAGCTGAGTCGTAACCTCGATACTCAAGCCGTTGCAGTCCTTCCAGCAAAATCTCGGGAACATCCCGTTGTGCCGCCGCGCCTACTATTCCGCACATTACTTTGAAGCCTTACTAATAATTCTTGGTTGTTTCGGTTCCTGTGGAACCCTATGGAAACGCTCGCTCAGCGTTTGTCTGGCCGTTTCCAGCCTTCGATGTTGCGTTGTCGAGCACGACCAACCGCCAAGGAGCCTTCTGCAACTCGAGTGGTTAGCGTTGAGCCCGCGGCAACAAAAGCACCATCGTCTAATTGGATGGGGGCAACCAATGTTGAGTTGGTGCCCACAAACACATCATCACCAATGTTGGTTCGATGCTTGTTTATACCGTCGTAGTTGCAGGTGACTGTGCCCGCTCCCACATTAACAGCAGCACCAATCTCCGCATCACCCAGATACGTAAGGTGGCCAGCTTTACTGCCCGCGCCCAAGCTGGTCTTTTTCGTTTCGACAAAGTTGCCAACCTTAACGCCTTCAGAAAATTCAGAACCGGGTCGAATGCGTGCAAATGGACCAACGCTGCAACGCTTGCCCACTATGGCGCCGTCTATCATCGTGTGCGGCTGAATCACCGTGCCATCACCGATGCGCGAGTCGCGCACAATGCTGCCCGCGCCAATATGCACATTGGCACCCAGCGTGACTTCACCTTCGAGAATAACGTTCACGTCAATCACACAGTCTTGGCCAATCTGGATGTTGCCGCGCACATCCACTCGATCTGGGTCGAGCAGGGTAGCGCCAGCAATCATAAGTTCTTCGGCCTGCCGACGCTGATACACGCGCTCAAGCTCAGCAAGCTGAACCCGATCGTTCACACCAGCCACCTCATAGGGGCTATCTGCCGCGACACCGGTCACCGGCAAACCATCCGCCCGCGCACTGGCGATAACGTCGGTCAGGTAATACTCGCCCTGAGCGTTGTCCGTTTTCAGTCGACTGAGGTGGTCGTTAAAGAATTCGGCAGAGCCTGCCATTATTCCAGAGTTGATTTCATTGATAGCGCGTTGCTCAGGCGTCGCGTCTTTAAACTCTACAATGCTCTCAACCGTGCCACTGTTGGCGTCGCGAACAATGCGGCCAAGTTGTGCCGGGTCTGGCATGAGAGCAGTAATAAGCGCAGGCCCCGCAACGGCATTGCTCAGGCAACTGCGGAGCAGTTCAGCCGGCGTAAGCGGCACGTCGCCATAAAGAATCAGCAACATCGAGTCTTTGTGCACACCAGGCAGCGCGGTACGAACCGCGTGACCCGTGCCCAACTGCTCAGTCTGTTTCACCCAATGCAGATTATCGGTACCGCAGTTCGCGGCAATATGCGCTTGCACATCGTCTGCACCGTGGCCGACCACAACGTGAATGGCTTTGGGTCTGAGCTGGTTAGCGGTGTGCAGTACGTGCTCGAGCATCGAGCGACCGGCCAAGCCGTGCAGCACCTTGGGTAAAGCGGAACGCATGCGCGTGCCCTTGCCGGCGGCAAGCACAACAATTTCGAGCGCAGCGTCAGCTCCCGAGGAAGCAGCGGAAGATGACGAAGAAATGGTATTGATTGGCATTGAGCGGGTTGGTCCGTGCCTGAATTACTAACTAATTATAGTTGGGGTAGGACACGAAAGTTGTGACGCTGAGCATCTGGTTTGTAAACCGGTGTAAAGGTTGTTGCGCGAACGCTCATTTCGACCACTTTAGTGGCCTAACCGCTGATCAAACAAAGGTGGCTGCTCAACCATTGCCGATTGATGAGCCGCAATTCGACCTCGAATCGAGGCCACGACATCGGGGTGTGCTTTGGCGACATCAAAACGCTCCGCCGGGTCTTCACCCAGATGATACAGAGCAGGTTCCACCAAGGTCTCAAGTTCTGGCCCTTCGCCATAGGCGCCCTGAATAATCAGGTGCAGTTTCCAGTCTCCATGTCGCCACGCCATCAGATTGCCCTGCCGATAATAGGCAATGTCGTTGCGACCGGAACTGCCCTGGCCAGTGAGCGCCGGGGTGAGATCTACGCCGTCTAAGTGAACGCCGGGCACATGAACGCCGGCCATTTTGAGTACGGTGGGAAATAGATCGAGACCCGAACCGATGTCATGCACAACGCCAGGGGCGACCGTGCCTGGCTGCGCAAAGATCGCCGGCACGCGCATGCCACCTTCAAAGGTGGTGCCCTTGCCACTGCGCAGCAATCCGGCGGAGCCACCCCGCTGCAACATGGCAAGCCAAGGGCCATTGTCACTGGTAAAGACCACCAGCGTGTCGCGGCTCAGCCCGCGTTCGGCAAGGCCCGCGACAATACGCCCAACGCTTGAGTCAATCTCTTCCACCACGTCACCATAGACGCCACCACGGCTCTTTTCTTGGAAGTGAGTACTCGCAAACAAAGGAGTATGAGGCATTGTATAAGGCAGATAGACAAAGAACGGCTGGGCCTCCCCAGAGGTCTGCGTGGCCGCTCGAGTACGGTCGATAAAGCCTAGCGCCTCTGTTGTATAACGATCAGTGAGCGTTGGCTGCTGGGCCGGCCGCTCAACAATTTGGTCCTGATATGAGGGAACGCCCGCCTGGCTATTCCGCTCACTGCGAATCAGCGGCACATTCCAGTAGTCGATTTTGGGGTCGACGTATTTGTTGATTCGGGCCGCTGACTCAGCCTCTTGAGCCTCGGTTAAGCCCTTACCGCTGGTGAGCGCTGTTAGTCGATCGGAAAAGGTGAAGGTGCCCACCCAATCCATATCATTCGAATAAGGCAGACCAAACCAATAGTCAAAACCATGTCGAGTGGGATAAGCCGCCGGGTCATCACCCAGATGCCACTTACCCAAAATAGCCGTGGCATAACCGGCGTCACCCAACGCCTCTGCCAAGGTCAGTTCGCTAGCCGGCATGCCATTGGGGTCATCTGGAAACATAACGTTGATGCGCTTGCCGAAGAGACCCGTGCGATTGGGCAAGCGACCCGTTAGTAGAGCACCGCGGCTTGGCGAGCAAACCGGCGCCGGCGAATAGAAATTAGTCCAGCGCTGCCCGCCTGCAGCCAGCGCATCCAAATTAGGCGTCGCGATGTTCGGATGGCCATAACTCGATAAATCGCCATAGCCCAGGTCATCTGCAAACAGCACTACGATGTTGGGTCGGGTGGAATTGGGTTGCGCAGTAGGTGCTACGCGATTAACTGACGCGGTGGGCGACTGAGTGTCAGGGTCGACCAGAGAACAACCAAAGAGCACCCCCACAAGACTAAGGCTCACAACTGTGTGCGCCATTACTCGACGCCAATCTTTACCTTCGCGATTCATCTAGCCTCCCCAAACTATTAGTTCTCTGTATACCCGCACCACAGTGCGCAGCTTTGCTTGCGTCTGCAATAAATGAATGCAACAGTCCTGCGAATAATAACAACGGATAAAAAAGGCGGGACTAAAGGTATGGGCGTTCTTCGAGTGTTACTGAAACTGGTTCTGGTGATTGCCGTTTGTATCAGCGGTTTATTGATCGCGGCGCGCTTTGCAGACGGTCCACTGGCCATCATTGCCGGTGGTGAACTGAGCAGCGGTGAACTCTACAGCGGCGCCGAACCCGACTGGAGCATTGTCCGCGACCTCGACACCGTAGAGTTTCAATTGCTGGAACCCGCCCGCTCCCGCACCACCTGGATCATGGAAGCTGACGGCCGCGTGTTTATTCCCAGCGGTTACATGACCACCTGGTGGGGCAAGCTCTGGAAGCAATGGCCATTTGAAGCCATTGAAGATGGACGCATTGTGTTGCGCGCTGACGGCGTGCGCTATGAACGAACGCTGGTGCGTCGCCAGTTTTCAGAGATTCCGCCCACTGTGTTCACCGAGTTGGCACGCAAGTATATGAATGGTGGCGGCATGACCGGCGCTGACGCAGAAGCGTCGATGACCTCGGGGTATTTGTGGGTGTTTGAGTTAGTGCCCCGAACCTAAGCCGTGTGCATCAACGAACCATGCGCGACTTTTAACACATCGCGCCGGCTAATCTGACCGACTAAAGCCCCGCTGGCGGTGACCACCGGGTAACGCCGCCGATGATTCTTCACGAAGCGCTCGGCCAAGCTATAGATGTCCATGTCTGGGCTGACCGTTTCAACCGGCGCGTGCATGAAGTCAGCAACAATGCCCGCCGATTCGTCGTAGTAGGCGTCCTGGATGACAATGCGCATCGCATCGACTTCAGACAGCATGCCCACCAACTCGCCTCGATCAGTCACCACCGGCATGCCGGAAATTTTGTGCTTGAGCATCAACCCCATCGCCTCAACGACGTGGGTGTGTGGCGCCACAGTGATTAGGCGTTTGGTCATGTAATCGGCAACTTTCACTGACGTCATGGGGCTCGTCCTCTTGTTTGATACCCCAACAAGTACCCGCTATGAGGCTACGGGTCAATGACTTAACAACATGGAAATCCAAGGATTTGAATCAAACCAAACGTTAGTGAGCACTTACTTTCAATTAAGGCCCAATATGCCATGCCTGAATGCCCTAAAGGGCCGGCGATTCATCAAGGCAATCAACGCTAGAAGGCGCCGACGAGGCAGCTTGCCGCCACTAAACAGCATCAGTGACCGCAACGGCATATTCTCGATCATCGCATCGACCAGCAGCCGGTTGGCATCAGACATTTTGTCGCTACCGCCCCCAAATGCCTTGCGCGCACTCTGGTGCAGCTTGCCCCCCAGCCGAGTGTTCTTCACATCACCCAGAGTGCTGTTGAGATGAAACGGGCGAGCGCGTTCTGCTGGCGGAATCTCGCGTCCGAGCAACGCCTCGAAAGTGAGGTCATCGAGCTGAAACGGATAGCTGATTGAGCGAAAGGCATCGTTCACTCTCTTTATCGACGCAGAGTCGATCGCAGACTGGTGTGTCTGGGCGTTCTCCTCAACCTGCAGAGCAACATAGGCCGCCAACCGAATGTCGCGGCTGGACGATCCAACCCGCAACCCAACCTTGGCGGATTCCAGCCGCCAGCTATTGGTCGCAACGTCATACCAGCCAAGATCAGCAACACGCACTTCAAGCGTAACCTCAGCACGCTCACCGGCCGCTAAGGCGATCTTGCTGAACGCTCGCAGCTCCTGTTCTGGTCGATGCACGCTAGAAGTTGGATCGCTCGAATACAGTTGCACCACCTCTTTACCCGCGCGCGAACCGACGTTGGCCACGGTCAGCGTGACGCGAATGCTGTCAGCAACACCCACGGTCGTTTGCTCAAGTCTGAGATCGCTGTATTCAAAACGGGTGTAGCTGAGACCAAATCCGAACGGAAACAGCACATCACAGCGGGCCGTATCGTAGTAGCGATAGCCGACATAAAGGCCTTCGCGATACTGCACCTGTCGCGGCGCTCCCGGAAAATTGCTGTCTGCAGAAACGTCACTCTGAGCCAGGGGAAAAGATTCAGCCAGCTTGCCACTTGGGTTAACCGTACCCAGCAGTACATCAACTAATCCGCTGCCACCCGCCTGACCACCGAGGTAACACTCGAGAACGGCGCGGGCCTGAGAAAGCCAAGGCATGAGCACTGGCGCGCCATTGAGTAGCACCACCACCGTATTGGGATTGGCGGCGCACACACGGCGCACCAACTCATCGTGTTGTTGTGGCAAGCGCAAATGGCCGCGATCAAATCCTTCCGACTCATAGTGCGCCGGCAAACCCACCACCAACACAACCTGACTCACCCGCGCGGCCAGCTGCTCCGCTTCAAGTAGCAGCGACTCGTCAACCGGATCCTCTTTCTGGTCGAGCAGCGGGTCATAGTTTAGGTTGGTGAACGGGCTCGCCCCAGAGTAGCCTGCCGTCGCAATGCCCGCTTTTCTATCATAGCCCCGAGCGTAATGGCACGACACATTGGCGGCGCGACCCGTTTGTCTTTCAGCCGCAGACAGCACGCCGGGAAGTGCATCTACTAATGCATCAAACGCATTGTCGAGCTGTGTTGGTCGAACCTGGGAACTGCCGGCGCCTTGGTAACGCGGTTGTTTTGCAAACTCGCCAATCACAGCAATATCACCCGTGATGTTTTCCAGCGGCAGCAGGCCATCATTTTTTAACAGCACCGCAGACTCCGCCGCTGCGCGTCGCGCCAAAGCGTGGTGACGTTGTTCATCAAGTGGCTTACGCCGCGAGTCCGTTTTTGCCTGGGCCTTTGCCGCCATCAACTCGGCGCCGGCTAAAGACAGTTGCACCACTCTGGTCGCCGCTCGATCCAAAGCGCGCACCGGCAGCTGGTCGTTTTGTACAGCCTGCACAAGCAACTCATCGTTTATGCCGCCCGAACCCGGCATCTCCAAATCAAGACCTGCAGACAACCCGTGCACCCGATCATTAGCCGCACCCCAATCAGTCACCACCAGACCATCAAAGCCCCAGTCGTCGCGCAGCACCTGGTTTTGCAAGAAGTCACTGTCGCCGCAATATTCGCCATTCACCCGGTTATAGGCGCACATCACCGACCAGGGGGCAGAATTCTTTACCGCTCGCTCAAAGCCTTTTAAATAGATTTCCCGCAACGTCCGCGCATCGACCAGAACGTCAGTCACCATCCGGCCTTCTTCTTGGTTGTTCACCGCGTAGTGTTTTAAACAGGCACCGACACCCTGGGATTGCACGCCGCGCACCATTGCCCCGGCAAGCTCTCCCGACAACAGCGGGTCTTCTGAAAAATATTCAAAATTACGACCACACAAAGGGTGACGCTTAATGTTCAGACCGGGGCCCAGCAACAACGCCACTTCTTCGTCAGCTGCTTTCTCGCCAAGCGCCACACCAATCTCTTCGAGGAGCTGCAGGTCCCAAGAACTGGCAAGACCGGCAGCCGTCGGGAAACAGGTGGCGGTAACGCTACCGCCAATACCAAGGTGATCGGCCGACCCGCCTTGCTTGCGTAACCCATGAGGCCCATCGGTCACCATCACCGACGGCAAACCAAGGCGCTCGACACCTTTCAGAAACCAAAAATTGCGGCCAGAGCACATACCCGCCTTTTCTTCTGTTGTCATTTGCGCAACCAGACTCACAGCCTCGTTGTGAAACGCGTTGTAAATTGATTGCGGTTGGCCTTTCGCATGCGACGGCTCGGACAAACTGTTTGCTCCCTTCACTTACGCCCTTTGTGTCATGGGCTGTGTATTCATTTTAACCTGCTCGAGCTAGCGAGCGTTACGCCAACCGAGCACGCCATCTCGAATACCTCGCGCAATCATCTTTAGTCGCGGCCAGCGAGGTCCATCTGCGAGTAGATGAATAAGAGTCACCGCCGCCAGGCGCTTCAAGTCAAACAAAATCCAGCGCCAATGGCCGTGGGGTCGAACGTAAAGCCACAGACTGTTACGGAAGGTGTAATACAGCCGAATGGGCGAATGTACCGGCAGCAAGCGTTGCCGTCCCAACCAGATTCGCAACACCCGATCACCCAACTGGTGCGTCATGCTGGCCTGAGGAATGATGGCCATCCAGTGACCGGCTCGATGAACCCGCAAAGCCCAATCGGTGTCGATGTGGTCAATAAACAGATCCGCATCCAACTCACCCAGCTCTACAAAGGCTGATACCGGTATGAGACTGCCGCTCGAGATCAACATCTCTGTTGGCATTGGGTTAACCGGAACAGCCGGAGCCGGATCGTAGCCCACCATAAACCGCTTGCTGCGCAACACGACACTGCGACGGCCTGACAGTTCGTCGACGTACCAAGGGCCGACTGTAATCGGCGGCTGGGATCGGTTGAGTGCAGAAAGCGTTGCAACGGACGGCATGAGTCCCTGCAGCAGCGCAGCAACCATGCCACTCCCCACAATGCTGTCTTGATCGAGCAACAAAACATGGGTGGCACCCTGCTCGAGGGCTTTGGCAATACCTGCGTTGTACGCCGCACTCAGACCCAGGTTGGCGCCCATAGTGTGCAACTGGGTGTGAAACTGGGCGGCCACCTGTGCACAGCACTTGGCACTGTCAGCGCGGCCCTGGTCAGATTCGGAGTTATCGATTACCAGCAGCCCGCTTAGCTGCGGCGCAGCAGCATCGAGCACCTGAAAAAAACGCTCAGGCTCAGGCTCGTAAGAGACAACGATGCCAATCACAGCCGGCGCTTGCGCGCCGACGTCAGTCACTGGGGTCTGGACGGGCGCCGCCTTCTACAAGACTACTTTGCGGGGAAAATTCTAGGCGGTGAACCGGAGTTAGCGCGAGTTTGGGTATTCGCAACACAAACCGTGTCCATACCAACAGATTCACCACTGACACAAAACCAAGCGGATAAACGCCCGCAAACTGTTTGCGGAAATAGCGACAAAAACCTCGCGCTTTGTGCCACTCCACAACAAGGCGTCTGGATTCGCTGGAGCCGCCGTGGTGGACAACCCGCACGCTTGGCGCCACATAGGGAGAGCCGCCGCGTTTCAGCAGCGACACACACAGATCAATGTCTTCAACGTGCAAAAAATAACGCTCATCAAATCCGCCCAGTTCTTCAAACAGGCTGCGCTCAAGCAACATGGCCGCGCCACTGGTGACATCGACCGCGTGAGTCGCAATCGGCAAGGGATCATCTGTACGGTTAAAGCGCAGAAAGTAAGGGTGGGTGGGCGCGAGGTGATAGAGCCCCAACCACTCAACGAGCGCGCGCCAAGGTGTCAGCACCATTCGACGCGAGCCGCGCTGCTCAGTGAAATCGTCGTTGACCAACAGCGGCGACAATAGGCAGCGCGGCGGCAAGCTGGAGAATTCGTCCCGCAAGCGGGACAGTGCCAGATCTGGCAACAGGCAATCGGGGTTCAGAAACAACAGGCGCGGCGAGTGGCACAGAGACGCGCCCAGATTGCAGGCCGCCGCAAAGCCTACGTTACCCTGGCCACGCACAACACGCAGGCTGGGGGTGATGGCTGCAAGCTCATCCAGCCGCACCTGGACGTCGGTAGGGTTGCCATTGTCGACCACCACCAGCTCCACAGGAGCGGCACTTTGCGCCAATACCGCCGCGATAGACGCAAACAGAATATCGCCGGTGCGATAAGACACCATCACGCAGGCTAGGTCGGTTGGTATTGAAACCTTGCTTAGGTCAGGCGTCTTTGCGATAAAGCAGGCCCCTGAGTTGTCGAGACTGGTCATAGCCGCTTCATTGCCCGAAGGCACATCCTCTTCTTTTGCTGATTCTGCTAATTCTGTTGGTACCAATACCGGAACCAACGGGCTGGCCGTTATTGTACTGGGCGTCCACCGCTCTGGCACATCCGCTTTAGCCGGCGCGCTAACTGCGCTGGGCTTCCATCCGGGAGACAAGCTACTGCCGGCCGTTGCCAGCGTGAACAATAGCGGCTTTTTCGAAGATCAGCGAGTTGTAGACCTAAACGACCAACTACTCGCAGCGGCGGGCCGAGACTGGAACTGGCCCGGCCCTTTGCCGGCAGGCTGGCAGAACAAAACAGCTGTTAAAGCCCTGCAACCGGCGATCAACGCCTATATAGAGGCTCAAAAACACCACACATCATGGCTGCTGAAAGACCCTAGGCTCTGTCAGTTACTGCCGATTTGGCTAGACGCGTTTGCCGAGAGCGGCATTACACCCCGTGTGCTGCTCAGCTATCGGCCAGTGACCGAGGTCAGCCATTCATTGCAGGCCCGAGATAACCTTGCAGCCACACTCGCTGAACAGCTTTGGGTTGCACACCTCCTTAGCAGCGAGCAGCTATCGCGAAACCAACAGCGACTATTGATTGGCTATAACACCCTGGTCGAAGACAGCACCACAACCATTGAGCAGATCGCGAGTTGGCTAGACATCGCCCCCACCGAGCAACAACTGGCCCAGGCCAGCACCTTTGTATCGGCCGGACAACGGCATCAACGTGCCAGTGAACTCAGCGCGGCCGGACTGCCACTTGCCAGCGATGTTAACGCTGTGTTTGCGGCGCTGACCCAAACCAACACTCCAATAAATGCAGATGTGCTCGCAAGCCCCAAATTGCGTAAGCAGCTCGACGAATTCAACACCCGTGCTGCAGCGGGCCTTAGCGACCTACAACCTGTAATCGATGCCCAAGCCCAGAGTTTTCGGCAACTCGAAACAAACTTCGCCAAAGCAATGCAGCAAATACGCTCACTCAATGACGCGGCCGACGCACACCAGGAAAATGCGGCACTTAGTGCCGATGCGGCAAGACAGCAGTACCAGGGGTTGACCCAGGCCGTTGAGCAAATCACTGAACTGAAAAAATCTCTCGACAGTGAAATTGAGAGCCACGCGAGTTTTCGTGAGCGCGCTACCCGAGTACTGGGTGATCTGGTGTTGCCGCCTGCCCAAAGCGTTGCACGCGAACAAAACAGCAACGACTACAAGGGCGTAATAAACCTGCAAGTCGAGAATAATTCTCACACCCGGGTCATCCGTTATCTGCGCGAACACTTACAAACAAAGCCGGCGCTCGTCCTTGAAATTGGCTGTTCTGAAGGCTACTTCGGCGCCGCACTAAAAGACGACGGCCACATTGTCTGGGGTATAGAAACCAATGCCATAGCAGCGGCGTCAGCTGAGTCTGTGCTCGACCTGGTGTTTCGCGATTCCATCGAGGCGTTTCTGCTCGCAGAAGAACATCTAGACACGCGCTTCGACGCCATCATTTTTGGTGACGTGCTAGAACACCTACTCGACCCCGCGCGCATCCTGCGCGAAGTGAGTTCTAGGCTAACCCCGGGTGGCGTAATTGTGGCTTCGGTACCCAACGTTGCGCATGAGCGCGTACGCATGATGCTGCTCGAAGGTCGATGGGAATACACACCTACGGGAATAATGGACAACACCCACCTGCATTTCTTTACCCGCGACACGCTGGTCGAACTGTTTAATGCAGCAAATTTAAACATAAAACGCTTCTCCCCTATTATTTTGGAAGGCGACGCTGTACAGATAAACGTCGATCCCAGAACACTCAGCCGTTTCGAAGAACACATCACCGACCGCGAACGAAATATTTTTCAGTTTATTGTGATGGTAGAACCATCACCCGCAGGCACTCACGCCGCGGCGGTTGCGCACAACGAAGTTTTCCGCCTGCGCAAACAACATCGCATACTGTGTTTGCCGCCCCTCGCCACGTCTAGCCTCTACTCAATTCGTATCGGCGATCCACTTGAACGGCAGAACCAGCTCTATGGTGGCGAGACCCGAATCGCACCTTACGGCGCACCCAGTGACGCAGACCTCGATTGGGCTGACACCATCGTTCTGCAGCGCGAAGCCAGTGACGAACAGGTCGCCTTGGTTGAGCGCCTACAAGCGCTTGGCAAGCGAGTCATTTTTGATATCGACGATTATCTGATCGAGGTGCCAACCTATCTGTCGGTGCATCAGCATTGCGTCAATATGCGCCCCAGTCTCGAAGCTATGTTGAAAGCAGTAGACGCGGTAAGCGTTTCTACCGCGCCGCTGCAAAACAAACTGCTGGCGTATAACCCCAATGTGTTTGTCACACCAAACTGCGCGTGGTCGAGCCATCCCCCGATAACGCATAGTGCCCAGCCTGCTGACAACGCAGAGCCCGTGCGAATCATTGTCGCGTCCTCTGACAGCGTGCGCGTCGACTTTCTCGTCGCAGCTTTGCAAGAGATTGTTGCCAACGAGAACATCGAGCTCATTGGCATTGGGCCGCCAGGAGACTTTCTGCGCGAGGTTGGACTGCCACTCGACACAGCGCCACTCATGCCGCACGAACAGTTCAAGGCCTACATTGCCTCTCGCAACAACACCATTGCGCTGATTCCTCTCGACGACAATGAATTCAACAACTGCAAAAGTGCGATTAAGTATTTTGACTACGCACTAGCCGGCGTGCCCTGTATCTGCTCCGGAGTAGAGCCTTACACCACCGCGCTCGAACACGAGGTGTCAGGCCTCCTGTGCCCCCCCGATACCGCAACCTGGGTTGCTGCAATTACCTCGCTGGTGCGCAATCCGCAGCTGCGGCAATCACTGGCCACAAACGCGCGCGATCGGGTCAGCGACGCGCACAACCTAAACCTCACCGCAGCCGCCTGGCAGGACGTCTTTCAAGCCATCGATTTCCCTGATGGCGACCCACTTTACGCCGAATTGTCCGACAACAGGCCTGAGGCAGCCAAAGCAGCCCCCGAACTCGCGGAACCCCTAGCCACCAGAACCAGGGGCCAGCTGCTTAGAGGCACGCTCAGACATCTGCTGCAGCCCGCATCCTGGCAGTCTGCTTGGCAGATATACAAAAATGAGGGGTTCGCCGGGCTTCAGAAAAAGTGGAAGCTGGTATTCTAGGGGTCAGTCAACCCGCGAGATCGAGCTATGGGCAACTACTTTGCACCACATAAATCGGCCCCACACCCACGCAGCACTCGAGTACAGGCACCCGGCTTATTGAGCTGTGCGCTGCTGGCAGGCCTACTCAGTGTCACAACGAGCATGGCGCACGCTGACATCAGCTTCGAAGACAAGAGTCGAGGGGAGCAGGCAGGCACTGAGCAACGGTTTGCACTGGATGTACGTAACGAACCCATTGCCAAGGTGGTCGACGCCCTGTCTGAGCGTTACGACTTTACGGTCGACGGCTACCCGGAGCACTGGTCAAAAGACCCGATGAGTTTTAGCGCGACCGGCGACCTTGAGCGCGTGCTGCGTTCGCTCCTGAAAGACACCAGCCATGTGTTCGAATACCACACCGACAGAACCACCAAAGAAACCCGTATTGCCGCCCTGAAACTCTTAAACGAAGGCGTCGAAGGGTTTATGGCGTCGAGCCAACCCCAAGAGACCACGCTGACCGACAACGGCGGCACTATTACTCAGGGCTCGGGTAACCGCCAACCCGGCCGCCTGGCAGACCGGAGTAGCACAAACCCAGAAGGCTTCGATCTCGACCTACCCACTGGATCTGGTGATTCCCCCGCATCGACGCCAACTGCGCCGCCGGTTCAGGTTTCTGGGATATCGCGTTCTTTGGAACAGCGCGCTCGCCAGTCTGCCAGCACCGGCACGGCCAGCCAGGGCGCAGATTCGACAAGAGCGATACCTGCCCCCATTGATCCGAGCGTGCCCAATGCCGACATGCAGGCCCTCACCCAGAAGGCGTTGCAAGACGTGAAAGGATTGGCAGAGGCGTTGCGCAAAGCAGAAAGCGGCTCTAACTAGACGAGCGCCCGCGTTAAACCGTTGTAGTGGCGTTGCCTTTTATGGCTTCGGCAACGCCCTCGGCAGTGGCATAAGGCAACTGCCAGCCAGCAAAGCGTTGCGCCGAGGTGGTGTCCATCACCAGCGAGCCCAGCAATCGCGTCGCGAAGCCACCCACCACAGGCACACCCGCTAAACGCTCCGCCCAGCGCGTCGACAGCGCAAACGTTCGACCAGAAGCCCCTTCTGCTGCAGCCACAAGCTTAAAGAATTCCTGAGTGGATAGTGGTTGCTCATCCGCAAGCTGAATCGTGGTGCACCCTGGTGGGTTTGACGAGCGCAACAGCTGTTCAATAAAGCCAAATAAGTTCTGCGCGTACAGCACACTGCGCTGATTGTCAGATGCGCTCGGCAGCGGAATACCCAACCGGGCTATTTTGCGCAGCAAGCCAAAATTACCTGCAGCCATTGAGCTGTAAACCATCGGCAGGCGCAGTACAAAGCTTGCAAGCGTTGCATTTGCAGGATGATTGTTCACTAAGCGTTCGGCTTTGAGCTTGAAGTCGCCATAAGCGCTGGTTGGTTTTGGTGTCTGTTCAGCCTGCAGCACCTGGGCATCATGTTCACCCGCGATCGCTTTCACCGACGACAACGCAATGAAGTGTTTGAGCCCAACCTGCGCACCGGCAGCCAGCAGCGCATCGGGCATGTGCAGATGCGCATCTTGCTGCTGAGTAGGATCACTCGATTGACTCGAAGCCAAATGCACAACCGCGGTAACACCTGTCAGCAGTTCGCGCAGCGCCTGGGGATCGGATTGTGCCGTTGGCCAATCCAGCACTTGTTCGAACGGCGCCGAGTAGTGAGAGTTGGGTTGCCGAACCAGTGCCCGCAGCGTCCAAGACCTGGCCGCCAAATAGTCAGCCAGTTGGCCGCCAAGATTACCGCCTGCACCCGTCAGCAACACCACATCACAAGACATCGTAAAAGCCTCGTTGCAAACGACGGAACACCCAAAGACCGGCAATGGCAAACAACACACTCACGCCAATCGGTAGCAACAATTCAAAAACCTCTGGCACTTCACCGTAGAATAAAATCTGCCGCAAGTTTTCAACCGGTAACGTTAATGGGTTCAACAGATACAGATCGCGATATTGCGCTGGTACATTTTCGAGCGGATAGAGCACCGGTGAAAGCAACAGCATGGCGGTGGCCGCCAGATTAGTCACCTGACCGAGGTCGCGAAAATAAGCAGTCAGCGCACTCAGCAACCAGCCCAAACCCAACCCCAATGGCAGCAATGGCAGCAACACAATGGGCAGCAACAGCAGCGAGGGTTGCAACAAAAACCCAAACCAGAGAACCACAACAATCAACATGATCACACCCGCAAGCAGATGAAAGCCCGCATCCAGCACCATTGTCCAGGGCAAGATTGATAACGGAAACGTGGTGCTTTTAACGTAGTGCGCATGCGCAAGCACCAGGCCAGGCGCCGTGCTTATGCACTCAGCAACAAACAAATGCACAACCAGCCCGCTAAACAGCACAGCACCATAGGCTTCAATTTCGCCGACCTGCCAGCGCACGGCCAACAGTTCGCCAAACACCAGCGCAAGCAGGCTCACCATTAGCAAAGGCAACAGGAATGCCCAGGCAACACCCAGCAGCGAACCACTGTAGCGCTGCGCAATACGTTGGCGCGTTAGCCTGGCGACCAGTCGCGAACGGGCGACACTACCCTCACTCACGAGTCGACAACCACAAATGACGGGGGTTGTTTAGTTTCGCTAAAATCGACAATGCCACTCAAACTATGATTCGTTTCGTCTTGCACTCGAAACATGAGCGCGTCCATTACGCGGTGCAGATAATCTGGCACGCCGTTCAAATCAGCCCGCACCCCCGCGTTAAAAAAGTAACTGCCGGGCAGAAGGTTTGCGACAAACGGAAAGGCAACGTCGATACGGCTATTGGCAGGCATCACTGACAACCCGGGCTGCTTGCCCAATATCAGCCCACCCAGCTCCACACCTCTGGTGTTTTTTATCAGCGAACCAAACTCAAGATTGTGAGCGTTGTCCAACGTCTGCACGCGGTAACAAAACCGGTAGCTCGCCCCACGCACCAGCACATTAACCTGGGCACCATTCGCATCGCATATCTGCGCGTTTTCAATGCGCGCACCGCCGCTGCCATAGGTGGCGACGCTGACCGATCTGAGCGTGTCGTCATACCAGGCGGCCGCAGCACTCTCAGCCCTCGGAGCACTCTCAGCTGCCGCGACGGCTGTTGGGGATGAAGCCGCAAAACCACCGCCGGGTAATTCATCTGCCTGATTAAAGCCCTGCTGTCGGTAGTATTCATGTACCACCGTCTTAGGATCACCCGAACTAACCACCTTACCGTCGGCCAATAAAGCCGCCGCCTGGCAAAACTCGATAACCAACTGGGAGTTATGGGTAACCAGAATAATGGTGCAACCCGACGCGGCAAGAGACTCAAGCCGCGCCAGGCATTTGCGTTGAAAGGCTTCATCACCCACCGCCAGAATCTCATCGAGAATCAGCACTTCAGGCTCACACACGGCAAGGGCCGCAAAGGCTACCCGGGCATACATACCCGTCGAATAAGTTTTAACCGGTCGGTCAAAAAAGGCACCGACGTCTGCAAAGGCTTCAATATCGGGCAATCGTTGCAAAGCGCTCTGGTCGTCAATCCCTAACAGTGAACAGGTGATCAGTACATTGTCTCTGCCACTGAACTCAGGATTAAAACCTGCCCCCAGTTCAAGCAGAGCGGCGACCGTGCCCTGTCGTTCAATGGTGCCGGTGGTTGGCGGCAAAACACCCGAAAGCAGGCGCAACAGCGTGCTCTTGCCGCTGCCGTTCTTACCAACAATGCCAAAAATCTGGCCGCGCTCGACACTCAGGTTTACGTCTGTCAGTGCGTCTACACCGTCTTTGACAGCCCCACCCAAAAGCTGTCGAAAGCGGTCACCGGGGCCCGCAAATAGCGGATATGTTTTACCGACACCCCGCAGCTCGACCGCATAGCGGGAGGGGGTGGTCTCAGTTTGATTTGGAGGACTTTCTGTAGGCAAGGGAGCGCTGTTGCCGGACAATGCGGCCGCAAGAATAACACAGGCTCAAACAGTCTTAGACCTAGGGCAGATGTATAACTAAACTGGGCCTATGAATATTAATAGCCCTATCAAACGACCTTTTGCCTCACTTGTCTCTTTTGCAATGGCGCTCGCGGCAATAATCGCAACGCCCCAGGTCACGGCCGAACCCTTATTGCGCATGCAAAGTAATCTTGGTGATTTTTTCATCGACCTGACCCCCGATACTGCGCCCGCAACGGTCGATAACTTTCTCGTCTACGTCAACAGCCGCGCCTTTACAGATTCCTTTGTGCATCGCAGCGTACCCGGTTTCATCGTTCAAAGTGGCGGGTTCACTTGGGCACCCACGATCGGCGCGACCTTCGCGGCAGTTCCCTCAAACCCGCCCGTAGTCAACGAATTCAATGTTAGCAACGTGCGCGGCACCGTTGCCATGGCAAAGCTCGGGGGTAACCCGGACAGTGCAACCAACGAGTGGTTTGTAAATTTGGCCGACAACAGCGAAAACCTCGACAATCAAAATGGTGGATTCACTGTGTTTGGCACCATCAACGAGCAAGGCATGACCGTGGTAGATGCCATCGCGGCACTTCCCCGCGTCAACGCCGGCGGTGCTTTTACAGATCTGCCCGTACTGGAAATAACCGATACTACTACCCGCGATCAACTCGTGATCTTTTCAACGGTAGAAGAGTTTTCAGCCATCTCGGCACCCGCTGCTGCGGTTTTACCAGCCAGTCGCTCGGTTGCTGTTGGCGCCAGCGCCACCGGCTTTGCAACCATCGTAAACACGGCCGACTCTGCTGCGGCCAGCTGTAGTCTCAGTCCTGCAACCACAGTTCCGGCTGAATTTGTTTACAGGCAGACAAACCCAGCGACCAACGAAGCTTTTGGAGCGAACAATCCACTCGTCGATATTCCAGCCCTTGGCGCGGTATCGGTTGTGTTCTCACTCTCGCCAACCGCACCCATTGCAACCACCGCTATCGCCTTTGATTTCAACTGCGGCAACGCAAGCGGCAACGCCGCGCTAACGCCCGGTGTAAACACCTTTGAATTGTCGGCCAGCACAGCTCCGGGCGCAGACGTGGTAGCACTCGCCGCCACTGGTGACGGTAGTCCCGGGACCAACACGGGCATTAACGACATTCCCAACTCAGTTGGCAGTGGCGCATTTGCGGTAGCTATCGTCAATGTGGGCGAGGCAGAAACCATTAGCGTCAGCGCGGACACCGGCACCACGAGCCTGCCGCTGGGTTTGTTTATCTGTCCAACAGACGCAACCACTGGCGCCTGCACTGCAGCCCCTGAAGTCACTACCTCAGTAGAACTTGCCAGCAACGAGACCGGTACCTTTGGTGTGTTCGCACAACTAATCAACGCAAGCGACAGTGTCGCGTTTGACCCGGCAGCCAATCGCGCATTTGTTCGCTTTCGAAACGCGAGTGGCGAACTGAGGGGCAGCACCAGCGTCGCGCTGCGGACGGTACCTTAGACTATGGCTCACCCATATCTTATCGGCGGCTTGCTAACACTCTGTGCCAGCACCGCTTTTGCAGACCCTTCCATCAGATTGCGCAGCACAGCCGGTGACCTGTTTATTAATCTAACACCCGATGCTGCACCCAACACCGTGGCTAACTTTCTCGACTATGTCGACAACGGCGATTTTATAAACGCCTTCTTTCATGAAAGTCAGACTGGAGAAAACGGCGGGCCTCGCACCCTGTCAGCCGGCCAATTCCGCTGGAGTCCCGGAAGCTTCGTTGGCAGATCAAACGTTCGCACCGGCCCCACTATTGATAACGAGTTCAACCAAAGTAATGCCCGCGGAACCGTGGCCATGGTGCGAGAAGCCGGCGACCCGAACAGCGCCACCAACAGCTGGTTTATCAATGTCGCTGACAACGGTGGCGTGGCGCCCAACGGTTTAGATTTTGTGGACGGTGGTGCCACCGTGTTTGGTACGATCAGTGAATCCAGCATGCAGGTCGTTGACAATATTGCAGCGCTCGCTATCGAAGATCAGGGCCGCGACTTACCTTTGTTACCGGTTCTCACAGCGACCGCAGCCAATCTACGCCGGGATCAGGTTGTGCTGTTTGAAAGCATCACTGAGTTTGCTGCCACCAGCCGGCCAGCAAGTGCCGTGCTGCCGCTAAGCCGATCTATCTCGAGCACTGGCAGCGCCAGCGCGTTTGCGACCATAGTGAATTCAGGGGATACGATTGCAGCGAGCTGCCGCATACAACCCTCTACAACCATTGCCGCTGACTTTTCCTATCGTGAAACCGACCCCGTGACTAACGTGGCTGTTGGTGAAGAAAACCCGCTGTTAGACATTGCGGCGAATGACCTGGCGACCCTGGTGTTTTCGTTTACACCCACAGCCGCGTTTGATTCCACTCTTATTGAATTTGAATTCAATTGCGGCAACGCGACCGCCGCCGCGGCAACAACAATTGGCGTGAACACCTTTGTATTGAGTGCACTCGATACACCTTCTGCAGACATGGTTGCCCTCGCAGGCACTATCGGCAACACCGGCATCACTGATATTCCAGCAGGAACCGACTCAGGCGCTTTTGTGGTCGCAACCTCTAACCTGGGTAGTGCAGAAGTCATTACCGCAAGCGCGAACACCGGTGATGTGAACTTGCCCGTCAGCCTGTTCGTTTGCCCGACTAACCCGGCTACTGGTCAGTGTCAGATTGATCCAGCAGTAACGGTGGAAGCAACTCAGGCAGCAGGTGGTACGGCGACTTATGCGATCTTTGCACAGCTCACCCAAACAGGCTCAGGGATCCCTTTCGACCCGGCAGTGAACCGGGCGTTTGTCGAGTTTCGGAGTGCAGACGGTTCGTTGCGAGGCAGTACCAGCGTGGCGCTACGTACCGTTCCTTAGCGACGATACTTACGGAGTTCTTCGATCGAGCGCTGTTGCGCAGCGGCGTCGGCCAGGCGAGCTTGGGCTAACCCGTAATCGAACTCGGACGCATTTTCGTCGAGAGCTTTTTGAGCTTCTTCGCGAGCGGTAATCGCCGCGGCTTCGTCGATGTCATCTGCTCGAAGTGCCGTATCAGCCAACACGGTTACCAGTCCTGGCTGTACTTCGAGAAACCCACCCGAGGCAAAGAAGACTTCTTCTTCGCCGTTCTCAAGCGACAGATGAATCGGGCCAGGACGTACGCCAGTCAACAACGGCGCGTGACCCGGTAAAATACCCAGTTCGCCAATCGTTCCAACCGCGCTCAACTTGGTGATGCGGCCAGAGAAGATCTCTTTCTCAGCGCTAACAATTTCGCATTGCATGTCGGCCATAGGTGCCTCGTCTTGCGGTTAATGCGGGATAGGTGGGGGTCAGAATTTCTGCCCCCAACGAAACCTACTTAGAGGGTTTTTGCTTTCTCAATCGCTTCTTCGATGCTGCCTACCATGTAGAACGCATCTTCTGGTAGCTCATCGTGATCACCATTAAGGATCTCGCGGAAGGAACGAACCGTGTCATCACGGCTGACGTACTTACCATCGTTACCGGTGAACTGAGTCGCCACAAAGAATGGTTGGCTGAAGAACTTCTGAATTCGACGAGCGCGGTAAACGAGCGACTTGTCTTCTTCAGACAGTTCGTCCATACCAAGAATCGCGATGATGTCTTTCAGTTCCTGATAACGCTGTAGCGTTTGCGCCACTTCCTGAGCTACCGCGTAGTGCTCTTCACCAACAACCAGCGGATCGAGCTGCCGCGAGGTTGAATCAAGCGGGTCAACCGCCGGGTAAATACCCAGGTCAGTAATAGCCCGTGACAACGTTACTGTTGAATCCAAGTGCGCAAAAGTGGTTGCAGGTGACGGATCCGTCAAATCATCCGCGGGTACGTATACGGCTTGAACCGATGTAATAGAACCGGTCTTGGTGGTGGTGATACGTTCCTGCAGTGCGCCCATCTCTTCAGCAAGAGTCGGTTGATAACCTACCGCAGAGGGCATACGGCCGAGCAGCGCCGATACTTCGGTACCTGCAAGTGTGTAACGGTAGATGTTGTCGACAAACAGCAGCACGTCGCGGCCGTCATCGCGAAACTTCTCCGCCAGTGTCAGGCCAGTCAGCGCAACCCGCAGACGGTTACCCGGAGGCTCGTTCATCTGGCCAAACACCAGTGAAATCTTGTTCAGTACGTCGGCTTCTTCCATTTCGTAATAGAAGTCGTTGCCCTCACGAGTACGCTCACCCACACCGGCAAACACAGACAGACCAGAGTGCTCGATAGCAATGTTACGAATGAGCTCAAGCATGGTTACGGTCTTGCCAACGCCAGCGCCGCCGAACAGGCCAACCTTACCGCCCTTCGCAAACGGACAAATCAGATCGATAACCTTGATGCCCGTTTCGAGCAACTCGTTACCACCTTTCTGATCTTCGTAAGAAGGCGCCTTACGATGAATAGGCATGGAATCTTTAGCGTTTACCGGACCCTTCTCATCGATAGGGTTGCCCAGCACGTCAAGAATACGACCGAGCGTTTCTTCACCCACCGGGATGGTGATCGGAGCGCCCGTGTTGCTTACGTCTAGTCCACGTGAAACACCATCGGTAACACCCATGGCAATAGTGCGAACAACGCCATCGCCTAACTGCTGTTGGACTTCAAGTGTGAGGCCAACGCTGGGTACTGTCAGAGCGTCGTATACCTTGGGTACGGTCTCGCGAGGAAATTCCACGTCGACTACCGCTCCAATAATCTGGACGATTTTACCGCTGCTCATATCTCTTCTCTCTTTATGTTCGCCAGGACGTGCCTGGTTAAAGTTCGTTCTGTCGTGCGTCGCGGCTTAAACCGCTGCGCTATTTATTTAGACCGCCGCGCTATTTACTAAACCGCCGCGCTCTTTATTTAAACCGCCGCGGCGCCACCAACAATCTCGGAAATCTCTTGGGTGATCGCTGCTTGTCGTGCGTTGTTGTAGATCAGACTTAGTTCATCAACCATCTTCTCGGCGTTGTCTGTCGCGTTCTTCATTGCAACCATCTTTGCTGCCTGTTCACACGCCGTGTTTTCAACAACGGCCTGGTACACCTGGCTTTCGATAAAGCGTTTCACGAGACCGTCAATCAATTGACGAGCATCAGGCTCGTAGATGTAGTCCCACCGATGCTGATACGCGTCGTCGTCTTCTGGCTCGAGTGGTAACAGTTGCCGAATCGTTGGCTCCTGCGTCATGGTGTTAACAAAGTCGTTGCTGATGATGAACAGCCTGTCGATTTTGCCGTCTTCAAACGAATCCATCATGACTTTCAGCGAACCGATCAGATCTTCCACTTCTGCGTCTTCGGCAATATCGGTTACCGAGGTAACCACGTTGCCGCCGTAAGAGCGGAAGAAGCCAACGGCTTTCTTACCGATTAGGCCAAGGTCGATCTCAACTTTCTTTTCGTTCCACGCCGTCATCTCGTTGACGAGTTTGCGGAATACGTTCACGTTCAAACCACCACAAAGACCGCGGTCTGACGACACCACCAGATAGCCGATGCGCTTAACGTCGCGCTCAGCCATATAAGCGTGGCGGTATTCGGGGTTTGAGTTGGCCAAGTGACCAATCATTGACCGAATACGGTTTGAATAGGGCTTGCCCTCACTCATGCGCTGTTGGGTACGACGCATACGCGACGCTGCCACCATTTGCATGGCTGAGGTGATCTTCTGCGTGTTTTGCACACTTCCGATCTTGGTCTTGATTTCCTTGCCACCGGCCATTTGGAAAACCCCTTAGGTTTGTGAACCTACTAGTAAGTCTGCGTCTTCTTGAACGTTTCAATGGCCGACTTGAGGGTAGAAACGATCTCGTCGTTGTAATCCCCAGAAGCATTGACGTCGTCCATGAATGCGCCGTGTTCACTCTTCATGTAGCTGAGCAGTGCTTCTTCGAAGTCGAGTACCTTGGCTACTTCCACGTCTTCGAGGTAACCCTCGTTCGCGGCGAATAACACAGTACCCATTTCAGCAACACTCATTGGCGCGTACTGCTTTTGCTTCATCAGTTCTTCAACACGCTCACCGTGCTCAAGCTGACGACGAGTCGCGTCGTCGAGGTCTGATGCAAACTGCGAAAACGCAGCCAGTTCTCTGTACTGTGCAAGCGCGAGCTTAATGCCGCCAGAAATCTTCTTAATGAATTTCGTTTGCGCCGAACCACCCACACGACTCACCGAAGTACCCGGAGACATTGCAGGACGACTACCTGAGTTAAAGCGTTGAGCTTCCAGGAAGATCTGGCCGTCGGTAATCGAAATTACGTTGGTAGGTACAAACGCCGAAACGTCACCGCCCTGAGTTTCGATGATAGGCAGTGCGGTCAAAGAACCCGTCTTACCCTTAACACCACTCACTGATTCAACGTAGGCCGCGTTTACTCGGGCTGCGCGCTCAAGCAGACGAGAGTGCAAATAAAACACGTCACCAGGATACGCTTCACGACCGGGTGGGCGCTTGAGCAGCAATGAAATCTGCCGATAGGCCCACGCTTGCTTGGTGAGGTCATCGTAAATGATCAGTGCGTCTTCGCCGCTGTCGCGGAAATACTCACCCATCGAGCAACCCGAGTACGGTGCGATGAACTGCAATGCAGCTGGGTCAGATGCAGACGCACAAACAACAATCGTGTTGTCCATCGCGCCATTTTCTTCCAACGTGCGAACCACGTTAGCAACCGTCGACATCTTTTGACCGATGGCCACGTAGATGCAGCGAATGCCGGAATCTTTCTGGTTGATGATGGCGTCAATCGCAATAGCGGTTTTGCCGATCTGGCGATCACCAATAATCAGTTCGCGCTGGCCGCGCCCGATGGGCACCATCGCATCAATGGCCTTAAGACCAAGTTGCACGGGCTGGTCGACGCTTTGGCGAGAGATAACGCCGGGCGCTACCTTTTCGACGGGTGAGTTTTGAGTCGCGTTAAGCGGTCCCTTACCATCGATGGGATTACCCAGTGCGTCAACAACGCGACCCAGCAATTCGTTGCCAACCGGCACTTCAAGAATACGACCGGTGCAGCGGACCGTCTGGCCTTCTGACAAATCGCCGTACTCGCCAAGAATTACTGCACCAACAGAGTCACGCTCAAGGTTCAACGCCATGCCGTAAAGGCCGCCGTCAAACTCGAGCATTTCGCCGTATTGGGCGTCAGCTAGACCGTGGATGCGCACAATACCGTCAGATACACCAACAATGGTGCCTTCGTTTTGCGCTTCAGAACGAACATCAAGATTCTCAATGCGAGCCTTGATGATGTCGCTGATTTCACTGGGATTCAGTTGTTGCATGGTTTCTTACCTTTCATTGCTGCTAAGCGTTTCGCTAGCGCAGCACGTTTTCCGCAAGCTTTTTCAATTTACCGCTAAGGCTGCCGTCGATGACCGTATCGCCAGCGCGAATGACCGCACCACCAATAAGTGATGTATCTACACTGTGGGTCATATTCACTTCGCGTTCGAATTTCTTCTTAAGCGCAGCTGCCAAAGTACTCTGTTGGTCGTCGGTTAACGGCATTGCCGAAACCACTTCCACATCTATCTGTTGTTCTTCTGCCGCACGCAGCGCCTCGAACTGTTCGGATATTTCACCGATCAGAGGCAGCCGTTTGTTGCCAGCCAGAACCTGAACAAATCGCTTGGTGCGATCGTCCAGAGCATCACCACATACATCGATGAGCTTCTGGGCTTTAACCGGCGCTTCCATGTCGGGCGTTTCAAGCAGCGTCCGCACTGTGTCGTCGCCAGCAGCTGTTGCCAGGTACGCAAGTGCTTTCGACCACACACCAAGATCGTTATCGCGCTTAGCGACATCGAACACGGCGTTCGCGTAAGGCCTTGCCATGGTTGCCAGTTCTGCCATTAGAGTTCTGCCGCCAGTTTGTCCAGCAATGCTGCATGTGCGTTTGCATCAATCGATGCACCCAGCAACTGCTCAGCACCAGCGACGGACAACGCTGCGACCTGCGCACGCAGTGTCTCTTTTGCACGGTTAACTTCCTGATCGATCTCAGCCTGAGCGGCTTCCTTCAATCGGTCGCCTTCGGAGCGCGCATCGTTCTTGGCTTCTTCAACCATTTTGGCCGCGGTTGTACGCGCCTGGTCGATGTAGCCGGCAGCTTCTTCTTTGGCCTTAGCCAATTCAGCAGCAACCTGATCTTGAGCCTGAGCCAGGTTTTTCTCCGCGCGTTCTGCGGCGGCCAACCCTTCGGCAATGCTCTTCTGCCGTTCACGCATGGCTTCCACGATGGGCGGCCAGATGTACTTGTAGCAAATGAACAAGAACAGGAAAAAGGTGATCGTTTGTCCGATCAAGGTAGCGTTGAGATTCATCGCCTAGCCTCTTCTGTTGTCTCTGTTGGGGTCATTGACCCAATCCCGTCTGCCGTTTCTTCAAAAGTAAAACCAAAAAGAAAGACCGACGGGGCCACGTGCTTTGCGTTGTTAAACCGCAAATACCACGTACAGACCAATACCAACGGCGATCATCGGTACGGCGTCAACCAGACCCAGCACGATGAACAGTTGGGTACGCAACATTGGTAGCAGTTCTGGCTGACGTGCAACGCCTTCCAGGTACTTACCACCAAGAACGCCAACACCAACCGCGGCGCCAATGGCACCGAGGCCCATGAAAAGTGCGCCGGCTACATACTTGAGTACTTCTAATTCCATCGGGTTTCTCCCTTTGTATGGATATTCTACTTACGGAAACTGTGTCTCTTTTCGAGAGCTTAACTACTGCCTAGTGGTCTTCAACATCGTGTGCCTGGGTCATATAAACCACAGTGAGCACGGCGAAAATGAAGGCTTGCAGGGCAATAATCAAAACGTGGAACAACGCCCACACAAGCTGTAAACCGCTTGCGAGGAGCGCCCAGCCGAGGCCGGCGCCAAATAATATGGCAATAAGAATGAAGATCATTTCACCAGCGTACATGTTGCCGAACAACCGCAGACCGAGTGAAATTGGCTTAGCTATGAGTGTCACGCCCTCAAGAAAGAGGTTTAACGGTGCAAGCCACTTGGGAAATGGGTGGAAGGCAAGCTCGGCAAAAAATCCGCCGAGGCCTTTATGCTTAACGCTGTAGTAAAGGATGAAGCCAAATATTGACAGGGCAATGCTCATCGTGATGTTGGGGTCGGTGCTGGGAACAACCTTCATATGTGAAATGCCGATAGCGCTGGCAAACATTGGAATCCAATCAACCGGTATCAGGTCCATGACGTTCATGAAGAACACCCAGACAAAGATTGTTAATGCCATCGGGGCAATTAGCGGGTTGTTGTGGCTGAAGATGGTACCTACGGTGTCGTCGATAAACTCGACAACCATTTCTATGCCATTTTGGAACGAAGACGGAACGCCTGACGTTGCTGTTTTTGCGGCCTTGTTGAAGAGCCAGAGGAATAGCAGACCCAGAACAATCGACCAACCCATGGTGTCGATGTTCAATGCCCAAAAGCCCATCTCGCCAGCTTCTGCGGACGAATGAGCAAAGCCCCAACCGTTGTCGGGGTGATTCCCAAACGTGAGGTTGGTTAGGTGGTGTTCAATATATTCCTGGGAAGTTTCGCCGGACATTCTATTACTTACCTGCTCTCGAGAACCTGTCAGTCGAGTCTTGGCGCTCGTGCCAGTTGCTGCGGTGCTAAAAATGGCGGCACCAGTGCAGCGGTTAAAACAGTCACCACCAAACCGGCAAAGAAGCCGGCTAAGGCGGGTTTCACGACTGCGAGTGCCAATGCTGCGGCGCCTGCGGTCGTTAGAAACTTGGTCAGGGAAAGCGCCAAAATCCGCGCAGGCCCCTCTTCTCTTCGTTTTTGGCTTGCCGCACTCTCTCGAGACGGTTTATCGTCGCTCAATCGCCAAGCTAACCAAGCGTTAGGCACTACAACTATAGTCGCTCCAAGCCAAGCCGCCCAACCGTCTTCCAAACCATATACGCAGGCTATCAATCCAGTCACCGCACCTGTCGCCAGTTGCGCAAGTACGATGCGATACGGAACTGAAATCTGACGAAGTGTGTCCAAAATTCAGACCAAACCGGTCGCGAAGCGGCGCACAGTATAGTGACGCTGCAGGTTAGCTTCAATTGTGGGCGCAACAAAAACAACGGTTTCTGGTCGGTATTTGCGTTTATTTTAGGTGCGAGAGAATACCGTCCAGTTCTGAAAGACTGCTGTAACCAATAACGACTTTGCCGCGACCGCTCGCACTATGGTCAATCGCTACGGGCGCGCCAATTTTTTCACTGAGTTGTTGTTCGAGTCGACGCGTATCCGCATCCTTTTCCTGGGTCGCTTTAACCGGTCGGCTCGGTGCAAGCAACAGACGAACGCGACGCTCTGTTTCACGAACCGTTAGCGATTTATCCGCCACTTCACGGGCCAGTGAATCCTGCTGGGAAGCGTCGAGGCTGAGTAGAGCCCGGGCATGACCCATTTCAATTTCACCGCGTTCAAGCAAAGTTCGAGCGGTGGGTGCCAGGTTTAACAGTCGTAACGTGTTCGCAACTGTTGCCCGGCTTTTGCCCAGGGTATCTGCAAGCTGTTGTTGAGTAAGCTCAAATTCTTCACGCAGCCGCTGCATGGCCAATGCTTCTTCCAGCGGATTGAGATCTTCCCGCTGAATATTTTCGATAAGCCCCATTGCCATGGCGTGCTCGTCGTCAATCTCACGAACGATGCCGGGCACGGCCTGTAGACCTGCGCGCTGGGCTGCCCGCCAACGACGTTCGCCAGCCACAATCTCATAACCGCCAGTCGCGCGTGCGCGCAATACTATAGGCTGCATCAACCCCTGGCTTTTTATCGACTGCGCGAGGTCTTCTAACGCTTGTTCATCAAAATGCCGGCGCGGTTGATATTGACCGCGAAATATTTGATCAACGGGAATCTCGGCGAGACCACTGATGGGTGTTGCTGCGGTGGATGTCGATCGACTCGCTTCGGGTGTATTTTGCGCAACGTCTTTGGTTGCTACCGAAGTTTCTGCCGTTGCAGTAGGTTGGGGTATCGGTTGCGGCTCAGCACTGCCAGCAAGCAGGGCATCGAGGCCACGACCGAGGCTTCTGCGCTTACTCATTCGCCTGACTCGATCTTGCGTAGATGTTTACGTCGCAGTTCACCCGCGAGTGCCTGGTACGCCACCGAACCCCTGGATTGTCGATCGTAATACAGAACCGGTTCGCCATGGCTCGGTGCTTCTGCAAGACGAATATTGCGAGGAATAACCGTGCGGAACACGTCTTCTCCAAAATGATTGATAAGCTGGCGAGATACGTCGCGCGTAAGGCCGTTACGCGGATCATACATCGTGCGCAATATGCCCTCCAAAGCGAGCTCAGGATTAGCGGTTTGACGCACGCCCGCAATGGTTTCTAGTAGCGCCGTGAGTCCTTCAAGCGCGTAGTACTCGCACTGCATTGGCACCAGCACGCCGTTGGACGCAATCAATGCATTGAGTGTCAGAATATTCAATGAGGGTGGACAGTCGATAACCACAAAATCGTATTGATCTGCCAGTGGCGCGAGCCGCTCGGTTAACCGATGCTCACGCCCGGTTTGTTGCATGAGTTCAATTTCGACCGCCGTTAGATCGGTATTGGATGGCATCAAATCAAAGTTCGGTTTAACACCAAACTTCACTTCATCAAACGGCTTGTCGTCCATCATCCAGTCGTAGATGTTGAACTCAACTTCGTTTTTATCGCAACCACAGCCCATGGTGGCGTTGCCCTGCGGATCAAGGTCGATCAACAGCACGCGCTCGCCCAGAGCAGCAAGAGATGCCCCAAGGTTTACGCTGGTGGTGGTTTTACCCACTCCACCTTTCTGGTTAGCAATGGCTATGACGTGCATGTTCTATTTTTTCCCAAACAGGCGGACAACACCCCTGCCTTCGCTCGCCTGATTCTCAAACCATTCTACCCGTACACCGGACGGAAGTTGTTCTCTTGTCTGCGGACCACAAGCGACAAGCAACTCGCCATTGTCAGCCAACAGGTGTTGCAGGTTATCCCATAACTCGTCGGGCGGCGCGACGGCGCGAGCGCAAATCACGGGAAACTGATCGGGCAACGCACTGCTCAAGCCCACAGTCGGCAGCAAACCTGACGTGGCGGCATTCATCGGTTGGGTGTAATCACCACTCACCGGAATCACGTTGTTGAGCTTTAGTTCGGCGACAACCTGAGTGAGAAATCGAACCTTGCGATCGCTGCGATCAAACAGCACAAACTTTCGATCGGGTTCGTCGGTGCGTGTAATGCTGTCAGCAATTGCCAGCACCATGCCTGGCAGTCCACCGCCGCTACCTACATCTAACACCCAGCTCGCTGGAGTGCTGACGGGCAAACAGCGGTATAGAAACAGCGAATCTTCGATGTGTCTTGGCCACAGGCGATCGATGTCCTGCCGGCCCACCAAATTCATTTTGTTATTCCAGCGCTTAAGCAAAGCGGCATACGCAACCAACCCGGAATGTCCTTGCGGGTTAAAGTTGGCGGGCAGCGAACTGCCATCAACCCTGATGTTGTTCACCCCGACTGGTGGATTCTTGTTCTTCAGTTGCGGCGTTGCCGGGCACCTTTTTTGGATTTTTAGCATGCTTTTGCGCGTGCACCATTAGTAACGACAGCGCAGCGGGCGTAATACCCGGTACCCGCGCCGCTTTTGCGAGGCTTGCCGGCTTTGTCGCCAGCAGTTTCTCCCTGAGCTCGTTCGATAACCCTTCAATGGTCGCGTAATCGAGCGACGCAGGAATTCGAATGCTCTCGTGCCGTTTAACCCGGTCGATCTCCAGATCTTGGCGTTTGATATAACCTTCGTACTTTATTTCTACACCGGCCTGGGTGAGTGCGGCATCCAGATCAACACCCGCCTCTTTCGCCTCGCTCAAATCAAGTTCAGCCAGCAGAGGTTGTAACGCAATGGCGGTTACCTTAGGTCGTTTTAGATAGTCCGTCGAAGACTGGTCTTTGCTGATGTGCTCGCCCGTTGCTGCCGAGAGTGCCGCGGCCATATCGCTGCCGGGTCGCAGATGTTGTTTTTTCAGGTGAGCCGTAATGGCATCGACGGTGGCTCGTTCGCGCTTAAAGGTTGCGTACTGTTCCTCACTGACCAAACCAAGGTCATAACCCTGCTGGGTCAAACGCAAATCCGCGTTGTCTTCACGTAACCGCAACCGGTATTCCGCGCGCGAGGTGAACATTCGATAGGGCTCGTTCGTGCCGAGGTTAATCAGATCGTCGACAAGCACGCCTATGTAGGCTTCATCACGGCGCGGACACCAGATACCCTTCCCCGCAATTTTAAGGGCCGCATTTGCACCCGCCATCAAACCCTGGGCGGCGGCCTCTTCGTACCCGGTAGTACCGTTGATCTGGCCCGCAAAATACAGACCTTCAATAACTTTGGTTTCAAGCGAATACTGCAAATCACGAGGATCAAAGTAGTCGTATTCAATGGCGTAACCCGGTCGTGTTATGTGCGCGTTTTCAAAACCCTTAATGCTGCGAACAAATTGCATCTGCACATCAAACGGCAGGCTGGTAGAAATACCGTTTGGGTAGAGTTCATTCGCATCAAGTCCTTCGGGCTCAACAAAAATTTGATGCTCATTGCGATCTGCAAAACGCATGACCTTGTCTTCGATGGACGGGCAATAGCGTGGCCCCGTTCCTTCTATTTTCCCCGAGTACAGTGGCGAACGATCAAGTCCACCACGAATAATGTTGTGGGTGGTTTCGTTGGTGTAGGTGATGTAACAGGGAACCTGTCGCGGGTGGTCAGCGGGCGTTGAAAACTTCGACATTGTTGGTCGTGGTTCATCACCAGGCTGCTGACCCATTACGGTGAAGTCTACCGATCGCGCGTCAATGCGTGGCGGCGTGCCGGTTTTCAAACGGCCAACGTTAAGTGGCAATGCACGAAGGCGATCAGCAAGCGCGTTAGATGGCGCATCCCCTGCCCTGCCACCTTGGTGGCGTTGCATGCCAATGTGAATTTTACCGCCCAGAAAAGTGCCCGTGGTTAACACCACCGCGGCGGCTCTGAAGGTTAAACCCATCTGGGTTACAACCCCGGTCACGCGGTCGTTGGTAACTTCAAGGTCAGTAACGCTTTGCTGGAACATTTGTAGATTCGGCTGGGCTTCAATCGCTACCCGCGCCGCGTTGCGATACAAAACTCGATCGGCCTGGGCCCGGGTGGCTCGAACAGCAGGCCCCTTGCGCGCATTAAGTACTCTGAACTGAATACCCGCCTTGTCAGTAACCCGGGCCATCATTCCGCCGAGCGCGTCTATCTCACGCACCAGATGGCTTTTGCCAATACCGCCAATCGCGGGGTTACAGGACATCTGCCCAATCGTATCAATCGATTGAGTGAGTAAGAGGGTCGTTGCACCCAGTCGCGCCGCCGCAAGCGCCGCTTCGCAGCCCGCGTGACCGCCACCAATCACGATGACGTCAAATGCGTCGGGATGCAGTTCTGCAGCAGTAGGTTTTTTATCTGTGCTATTCGAAGTAGTCATCGCCCAGTCCGGGGGGGTTATGGGCGCGCAAGTATACGGGAATAGCTATACATCACTTGGCATCACTTGCCGATACAGAAACTGGAAAATATCTCACCCAAGAGGGCATCCGTGGTGATTTCTCCACAAACAGAGCCCAGCTCCGCCTGGGCGTGGCGTAAGTGTTCAGCTACGAGTTCAGCTCCGTGGCCTTCAGTAATCGCCGATTGGGCGTCGACGAGTCCGGTTGCGGCTTCATCGAGAGCGAGTAAATGGCGAGATCGGGCGCTGTAGGTTTGCTCTCGAGTGCCAATACCTGAACCAGATTCGTCCCCGGTTAAGAGTTCTACCAATTGTTCAGTTAGCTCTTCGAAGTTAGCTCCCGATTTAGCTGATACTCTGTAAGTAAGTACTTGCTTACCGGGAAATCCCTTATTTTCCGCGTCTACGTCCAAGTCGCTCTTATTCTCAATCACGATCACATTAGATTTAATTTCGGTCGGAAAAATTACTGATCGTTCGGTTTGAAATTCTTCCAACCAGTTTTCAATAAATTCCTTAGAGCTTGGGTCAGCAAGGTCATACACCGCGAGCACCAGATCCGCCTCGCTGGCCGCGGCCCGTGCCCGGCGTACACCCTCTGCTTCAATAGCATCATTGGTGTCACGCAGGCCTGCGGTATCAATCAACTCAACCGGAATGCCATTGAGCTGTAACTGCTCTCGAACCAGGTCCCGGGTGGTACCCGCAATATCTGTCACTATGGCTCGATCTTCCCCGCAAAGGCGGTTGAGCACACTGGATTTACCCACATTGGGCGCACCAATCAGAACCAACCGCGCACCCTCGGTTAAACGAACCCCAGAGCGCGTGCGGGTGATGATCTGCTCAACCTGCTCTATCAGATCAGCAAGCATGGCGGTAATACCCGGCGCCGCGAGCAATTCAATATCTTCGTCTGGAAAATCTATGGCGGCCTCAACCTGCACGCGCAATCGCACCAACGTCTCGGACAACCCATTCATCAACCGCGAGAAGTCACCCTGTAGCGATCGGACCGCTGCTTTTGCTGAGGCTTCACTGGCTGCATTGATGAGATCAGCAACGGCCTCAGCCTGGGCTAAATCCATTTTGCCGTTGAGATAGGCTCGCTCGCTGAATTCGCCCGGTCGCGCCATTCGAGCGCCAAGCTTGATGGCGGTTCGAACCAAAGCATCAAGCATAATCGGGGAGCCGTGCCCCTGGAGTTCAACCACGTCTTCGCCAGTGAAGGAGGCGGGACCTGGGAAAGCGATGGCTAATCCGGAGTCGAGCACAGTGCCATCAACATCACAGAACTTTGTGTAGTTGGCGAATCGCGCTGGCAATTCGCGTAAGCGAGTTATCTTCTGGGCAACGACAATGGCGTCAGGGCCAGACAACCGAACAACACCAACGCCGCCTCGGCCCGGTGCGCTCGCCACGGCAACAATGGTGTCGCTATCTGTGGTGGTTGCCTGTGGTGATGTCACCGACTCAGGTGCTGGCTTTGGTGGCGCCTTCAACCTGCTTGTTCGTATACCACTGCTGCGCCATCGACAGCACGTTGTTGGTTAACCAGTACAACACCAGGCCAGCGGGGAAGAACAGGAATAGAGCAGTGAACATTACCGGCATGAACTTCATGACTTTTGCCTGCATAGGATCGGCAACAGGCGGGTTAAGTGTTTGCTGCAAATACATGCTGGCGCCCATAAGAATCGGCAACACAAAGAATTTGTCCATGGCAGCGAGGTCAACGATCCAAGCAAAGAACGGCGCCTGACGCAGTTCGACACTTTCAAACAACACCCAATACAGCGATAAAAATACCGGCATTTGCAACACCATTGGCAAACAACCACCGAGCGGGTTTACCTTTTCTTTCTTATACAGAGCCATCATTTCCTGGGACAACTTCTGGCGATCTTCACTGTGGCGTTCTTGCAGGCGTTTCAACTGTGGCGCCACACGACGCATGTTGGCCATTGAACGAAAGCTGGCGGCAGATAGGGGATAGAGCACGGCTTTTACGACAACCGTTAACAAAATAATGGCAACACCCCAGTTACTGACGATGCCTTGCAGAAACGTGAGAATTTTAAACAGCGGCACTGCAAGCCACCACAGGAAACCGTAATCGACCGTTAAGTTCAGGTTTTCAGCCATTTCTTCCAGCTTGTCCTGATCTTTCGGTCCCGCATAAAACCGACTGTGCCATTCACCGGTAGCACCGGGTGCTACCGATTTTGCCGGACCGACATAACCCACGTTGTAAGTACCATCGCTCTTCGGATCCCCATAGAAACGATTGGTTTCTTCAGAATTAGCCACCCAGGCGCTGAGAAAATAGTGCTGCAACATTGCAACCCAACCGCCATCAACGGTCTCGCGCAATGGTGCGTCGTCTAAATCATCGAAGTCGACTTTTTCGTAACGCGACTCGGAGGTTGTTAACGCGGCCCCAAGATAAGGCTGCGGACCCAAAGTAAAAGAAGTCTCGCCAAGTGGTGTCTTGCTGTCGCGCTTAATCTGGCCAAAAAAGCTGGCCTGGAAAGGCTCTGCGGTAGTGTTGGCAACCTTGTAGGAAACATCAATCGCGTAGCTGTCCGGTGTGAAACCAAATATCTTCTCTACCTGCAGACCGTTGACCACCGTCTTTAAAACAACCGACTCGTTGTCAGTCAAATTAAATTCCTGTGCGCTTGCCGTAAACACCGGACGGGCATTGCCTTTGTCGAGACCCAGTAGGCCGCTTTGCGCAATATAGGTTCGACCACCGCTGCGATCGAGCAACGTAAAGGCTTCATCGGGTTCATCCAATGTTATGGGGTATTGAGGGAGTCGCGCGCGAACAATATCGCCGCCATTGAGGTCAAGCCAAACTTCCAGAGTATTGGTGAAGACTTTCACTAGCCGCCCATTGGCGACGACACTGGGAGCAACACCATTAGGAACAGTCTTACCCGCTGGCGCTAACATGCTGGCATCTGGCACATCAGAATCACCCGCCGCACCCACTGCCGAAACAGATGGCAAATCAAGTCCACCCGTTGGCGCATCAGCAACAACACCTCCAGCGAGATCTGGACTGGCAGACACTCGATCGCGTGTTGCCTCGTCACCATAATCTCCGGTCCACGCAAGTATCAAAAAGTAGCCTGCCGCCGCTAGGGCAATCATTAAAATGAGACGTTGGAGTTCGGTGGGGATCATGCCCTGGTCCTGTTAACGACGACTTGGAGAAAATGAGTCTTGGTGGGTGCACTTAGACTGCGAGACAGAAAAGGTAGTTGGCACCTCGTCCACTCCGCCACTATGCCAGGGTCCGCACCGCAGCAAACGAGCAACCGCCAGCGCACTGCCTTTAAATGGACCAAAGCGATGCAAGCTTTGTTGCGCATAAACCGAGCAGCTAGGATGAAAACGACACCTGGAGCCCAATAGAGGACTGATCAGCAGTTTGTAGGCCTGCAGACTACCCAGCAGCAGTGTCATCAGTACGCCGGCTAGATAACGAATAACAGAGCGCACAAGACCTATGGCGCGCTCACTCACATCCCATGACGTCGAGGCTTTCGGTTTGTCGATGGGGTTGAGGGTCGCGTCGCTCATTTACGGTTTCAGTTCTAAAGCTTCAGTGCTGGAGTGGTGTCTCAGAGCGCTGCATTTTGCCGAACAAGGTGGCCACTTCGCCAGCGCTAACTTTTCTTGCTGGTCGGCGCATTAGCCGAACAATGATATCTGTTGGTGGTAACTCTGGCCGTTGAGCTCTGAAACTCTCTCGAATCAGGCGTTTTAGGTGATTTCGGTCAACTGCCCGGGGTAAAAACCGCTTGGCAATAATAAGCCCAAGTCGGGGCCCTGTCGGTGAGAATTCAGTGGTATCAGGAGCGTCTGTGGCGTGGCTGTCAGCAAGTATCTGGACGTGCGGCGCCATGGGTCCGGTTGGCTTGTAGATCGCTTGGAGAACCCCGTGGGAGCAGCGCTCGTTGGGACGAGCGAACACCCAGTCAAACTGCGCTTTTATCTTGAGTCGATGGGCAGGCGGAAACCCTAAGGTGACTCGGTTCAGACGGAGATCCGCTTGCGACCTTTAGACCGACGCGCGTTGAGAACATGGCGACCGCCTTTAGTAGCCATGCGAGCCCGAAAACCGTGGGTGCGGGCGCGTTTTATGGTGCTGGGCTGAAATGTTCTTTTCATTAGGTTCTTCTTGGCTGCTCTTCTTAAGAGGTCGTGTGAGGCCTGAGCGCTAGCTCTCAGGGGGGCCGAAGTCTAAGGACCGCACGGTTCTCTGTCAAATAAGAATTAGAGGGGTTTTATGTTTCTCTTTAGGCCCTCTTGAGAGGGCCCCTTAGTGTTCTTTTTTGAAGATTGTTGGTTGTTACCTATTGAGGGCGGGTCAGCCTGTGGACAGGCAAGCCAACTCGCTGTTTTGGGGTGAGAAATAGCACTTGGTAACTGTGTGCAAAAGCCCGGTATGAGACCTAGAGCAACTTTTAATAAGTCTGCATTTACCCACACCCCAATAGTTTTCCCGCTCTGCTCACAGCCGCATGCACAAGGTATACACAAGTTATCCACAGGCGGTTTTTTGAAAGTAATGATTCCCTAAAAATAATTATTTACGTAACTGTTTGAATTAACGAGAGTTCGAAAAGAATCAAAAAAATACAGCCTTTTATTTGCTCTTCCCGCGTAGCGCTTGTGCCTCAAAGGTGATTAGAATGGCTTCTCATTCAGGACACTTGTTGAACGGAAAAAACAGCGATTTAGTCACGTTTTTCCGGTCTTTTTGTGGATCGAAGGTTGCAGCAAGAGAGTGTAGCAAGAGCGTACTTGAGTACGTCGACTGCTTACCAAGGGGGTTGGGTTAATTCGTTAATCCCAGCCGTCAAAGTAGCGGGCACACAGTGAAAGACTCTTGTTCGATGTGAATTGCTTTAGTTCTCATCGCCATCGTTTTGCAGTCAGCGTTTCGACTATTTCTGATGATCGCCGCGAGGGGGTTATCAGCGAATGACAGAACAGAAGAAAATCAGTCGTGCTTGTTTTTTTAGGCGCTCTGGACCCCATTCGGTTTGATAGGGGCTTAGAGGGTTTGACGGTTAGGTTTAGTCGTCAGAAATCGAGTCAAGCTGATCTGTGGTAGCTATGCGACTGGATGTGCGTGGCAATTGCAGCTTTATAAGAATAACCACTTTTTTCCGTGGGGGACTCACATAAGTGGAACGCGCGCTTTGGCGGCAGTGCATAGAGCAACTGCAGGATGAATTGTCATCGGAAGACTTTAATACCTGGATCCGGCCCTTGCAGGCTCGGCAGAGTGAGGCAGGCGTAACTATATTTGCGCCCAATCGCTATGTAGAGAAGCGAGTTACGGAAGCTTATTTGCCTAAAATCGCTCAGATGTTGGAATTGCTGGCAGCATCTGATGAGGTTTCAGCGGTAGAGATTCAGGTAGGAACGCTTGATTCGGCCGGCGAGAAAGCCGCTGAGCAGACGTCTGAACTGATAACCGAACTAACCAGAGACTCTGAAGGGTTCACCACAGCAGCACCAAACCTGTCTGCGGCTGTGGATCTGGCAGCGGTCGATGGGGTGAACGAACCGTTGCGAGCGGGTAGGCACCAGGAGTCGGTACTCAATAGCGGCTATACCTTTACCAACTTTGTTGAAGGTAAGTCGAATGAGCTGGCTCGGGCTGCGGCCAGCCAGGTCGCGGCAAATGCAGGGGTGGCGTATAACCCGTTGCTGCTTTACGGCGGCGTTGGGTTGGGTAAAACACACCTGATGAACGCTATTGGTAACGAGATTCTGAAGAAGCAGCCGAACGCACGGGTGGTGTATTTGCACTCACAGCGTTTTGTTCAAGATATGGTGCGCGCACTACAGACCAACACCATGCAAAACTTTGTCGATTACTACAAAGCGATAGATGCACTGTTGATCGATGACATTCAGTTTTTTGCCAACAAGTTGCGCTCCCAGGAAGAGTTCTTCCACGTGTTTAATGCGTTGCTTGAAAGCGGCAAGCAAATGGTTCTGACCTGCGATCGCTATCCCCGAGAAATTGAAGGCCTAGAAGAACGTTTGCAATCGCGTTTTGTGTGGGGACTGACTGTTGAAATGGAACAGCCAGATCTCGAGACTCGAGTAGCTATTCTGATGAAGAAAGCAGAACTCGATGGCGTAGAGTTAGGCCAAGAAGTAGCGTTTTATATAGCCGAACGGGTCCGATCGAACGTTCGGGAGCTTGAAGGTGCATTGCGTCGAGTTGAGGCTAACGCCAGTTTTACGGGTCAGCGCATTACCGTAGAGCAGGTTAAGATCGCACTGCGTGACCTGTTTGCTGTGTCAGAAAGACTGATCAGTATTAATAATATTCAACGCGTTGTAGCCGAGTATTATCAGATTAAGCATGGCGACATGCTGTCGAAACGTCGCACCCGGACGATAGCTCGCCCTCGGCAAATGGCCATGTTTCTCGCAAAGGAACTAACCAACCATTCATTGCCTGAGATTGGTGATGCATTTGGTGGCCGAGATCACACGACGGTGTTGCACGCGTGCCGCAAGATTACGGAGCTAAAAGAGCGGATGCCGGATCTTGCAGAAGACCATCGCAACCTGAGTCGAGTCTTAACGGGTTAGTCTCTTTCTATTTATAGGTAATTTAGCATCAAGGTACATTCCACTTTGGTGTCTGACCTGTCTTTGGTGTAAAACTGTTTTATGAAACTTGAAACCACGCGCGAAGCGTTGCTTAAGCCCCTGCAGCTGGCCTCTGGTGTTGTCGAACGTCGGCAGACATTACCCGTTCTTGCCAACCTACTGGTTGTTGCGGAAAACGGTGCACTGACGTTATCGGGGACAGATCTCGAGGTTGAGATTCAGGCCAGAATTACCGAAGGCGTTGAAATTAAGGACGAAGGTCGGGTTACCTTGCCAGCGCGAAAGTTGGTGGATATCTGGCGCTCGCTGCCTGAAGGTGCTGGCGTTTCCATTAGTGTGGATGGCACTAAAGCGATCGTTCGGTCGGGTCGAAGTCGCTTTACGCTTGCAACCTTACCGGCAGCAGACTTTCCGAGCGTGGAAGGTGGCGAGTCGACTGTTGAGTTAGAACTCGAACAACCCCAGCTCAAGCGCCTAATCGATCAGGTGAGCTTCTCAATGGCCCAACAGGACGTTCGGTATTTTTTGAACGGCATGTTGTTGGAAATTGACGGTGACGGCATGCGGTCTGTGGCGACGGACGGTCATCGACTGGCCCAGGCAACACTTGCGGGTGTTTCGAAAGGCGCTACCGCCTGCAACGCCATTGTGCCGCGCAAAGGCGTGGGCGAGTTGTCGCGCTTGATGTCTGATAGCGATTCAAAAGTGATATTGGCGGTAGGAAAGGGCCATTTACGGGCGACACAGGGTGAGTACACACTAACTACCAAGTTAGTTGACGGACAATATCCGCCCTATAAGAAAGTTATTCCCCAGGGGGCCGATCAGACATTGATTGGTGATCGCGAGACCCTTCGGCAGGCCTTTTACCGCGCCGCTATTCTCTCCAATGAGAAATATCGAGGTGTGCGGCTTACCTTCGACAAAGATTTGCTGACGATCCAGGCGAACAATCCCGAGCAGGAAGAGGCGGAAGAGTCAGTCGCTGTCGATTACTCCGGTGATGCCATAGAAATTGGTTTCAACGTGAGCTACCTGCAAGACATTATGTCGGTGATTAACACCGACTCGGTAAAGATTTCATTGACCGATGCCAATAGCAGCGCGCTGCTTGAGGGCGATGGCGAAGATGACGTGCTTTACGTTGTCATGCCGATGCGTCTCTAGCTAGACGGCGGCGACTGCCAGTGCATATTCAGGCGCTGGAGATTGATAGCCTGCGCATTCTTGCGGAGGTTCGCTGTGAACTCGACCCCGCAACCAATCTATTTCAGGGTGCTAATGGCGCCGGAAAGACCGCGCTTCTAGAAGCGGTGCATTTATTGGCAACCGGACGATCGTTCAGGCCCGGTGGACCGCGGGGATTGATACGACACGGCGATTCGACACTGCGGATACGGGTTCAGCTGGACTCAGGTATGTGGTTGGCGTTGGAACGTTCTACTCAGGGCGGCTTTCGAGCGCGCCGGGGTACGGACCCAGTACATCGAATGTCTGATTTGGCCAAGGAAATTCCCGTTCAACTCTTGCTACCAGATGCCGCGGAGCTGATTTTTGGCGCGCCTTCGGAGCGCAGAAGCGCTCTGGACTGGGGTTTGTTCCACGTGGAACACAGCTTTCGCGAACTGTCCCGTGATTATGCCCAATCCTTGAAACAACGAAATGCGCTGCTCCGAAAATCTCAACTCAGCGGTACCCGACCAGACCGAGAACTCGCACCTTGGACCGAGAAGGTAGCAAGCCTTGGCGAAGCCTTATCCACTCTGCGTGCTGCCTATGTAGAACGTTTGATTCCCACGTTTGCTGAAACCATGCTAAACCTCAGCCCTGCACTGGTTCTCAGTATCGACTATCAGCCGGGGTTTGAGCCTGGTGAGTTGCATCGACTACTTCAGGAAGACACGCTGAGAGAGATTAAGCTGGGCTCTACACGATTTGGTCCACATCGAGCTGACTTAAGAATTAGGGCGCTAGATCGCTCTGCAGGCTCGGTATTGTCGCGTGGACAGGGTAAAATAGGAGCATTCGCGCTGCGTCTAGCCCAAGCTCAGGATCTACTTACCCGCACCGGGGTGGCGCCGATCTTTCTGGTCGATGATGTGGGCGCAGAACTTGATAAAGAGCATAACCATCGGCTCTTGGAATTTTTACGATTGTTACGCAGCCAAGTGCTCGCAACAACCGCATTAGAGCAGCTTCCCTGGGCGTCCAGCTGGCAGTTGTTCCACGTGGAACAAGGTACTGTGAACACTCAGTGATCCTTGTTCGCCTACTTAGCAAATCTTCGATGCCCATCTCGGGTGTTACGAAGTAACTCGGAGTTCAGATGTCTAAAGACAATGTCCCACCAACAGACGGCAGCGATTACGATTCGGACAGCATTAAGGTACTAAAAGGCCTGGATGCAGTACGGAAGCGCCCCGGAATGTACATCGGTGACACTGAGGATGGCACTGGACTGCACCACATGGTGCAAGAGTTGGTGGATAACTCTATCGATGAGGCCCTTGCTGGTCATTGCGATGAAGTGAAAATCACCATTCACGTCGAAGAGGCGATCACCGTCGAAGACAACGGTCGTGGAATACCAACAAATTTGCACCCTGAAGAGAAAGTTTCAGCCGCGGAAGTCATCATGACAACGCTGCACGCCGGAGGTAAGTTCGACGACAACAGCTACAAGGTTTCTGGTGGGCTGCATGGCGTTGGAATCTCTGTTGTAAATGCGCTGTCGAAAGAATTGCGGCTGACTATTCGCCGCGAAGGCAAAGTATTCCAACAGGTCTATATACACGGGGTACCCCAGGAACCTCTAAAAGAAGTCGGCACTACTGAGCGACGGGGTACTGAGTGTTACTTCAACCCCTCTGAAGATACCTTCGGTGATATCAAGTTCCATTACAGCATTCTTGCCAAGCGGCTGCGGGAGCTCGCGTTTCTTAACTCCGGCGTGAAAATTGTTCTGCACGATGAACGCAGTGGGGAAGGCGAAACCTTCTATTACGAGGGCGGCTTAAGGGCCTTTGTTGAGTACCTGAACGAGAGTAAGAATCAGGTGAATGAAGTGTTCCACTTTACGACTCAGCGGGAAGACGGCATTGGGGTTGAGATCGCAATGCAATGGAACGATGGGTTTCAAGAGCAGGTGTTTCCTTACACCAACAATATTCCCCAGGGTGATGGGGGTACGCACATTGCGGGCTTCCGCGCTGGTTTGACCCGAACACTAAACAACTATATCGAGCGCGAAAACGCAGTTAAGAAAGCTCAGATACACACCACCGGCGACGATGCACGCGAAGGTCTTGTTGCGGTTGTGAGCGTGAAAGTGCCTGACCCCAAGTTTTCGTCTCAAACCAAAGATAAGCTGGTTTCTAGCGAGGTGAAAACCGCTGTCGAACAAGAGTTAAGCAAGTCATTTGCCGAATATCTTGATGAGCACCCTAATGACGCCAAGATACTTGTCTCTAAAATGATTGATGCAGCGCGAGCACGCGAAGCAGCTCGAAAAGCTCGTGAAATGACTCGCCGAAAGGGCGCGTTAGATATTGGCGGCTTGCCCGGTAAACTGGCTGACTGTCAGGAGAAAGATCCCGCCCAATCAGAAATCTATCTGGTGGAAGGGGACTCTGCGGGCGGTAGTGCCAAGCAGGGGAGAGATCGGAGAACCCAGGCTATTCTGCCGTTGCGCGGTAAAATTCTGAATGTTGAGCGCGCGCGATTCGACAAAATGCTGTCTTCTAATGAAATTGGCACGCTTGTCACTGCGCTTGGCGCAGGTATTGGCCGGGATGACTTCAATCCGGATAAGTTGCGTTACCACCGAATCATCATCATGACTGACGCTGATGTTGATGGCTCCCACATCCGAACACTGCTGCTGACGTTCTTCTTTCGGCAAATGCCAGAGTTGATTGAACGCGGGCACATCTACATTGCCCAACCGCCGTTGTACAAAATGAAGCGCGGCCGCCAGCAACAATACTTGAAAGACGAAAGTGAGCTGAACGACTACTTCCTGCAACATGCGCTTGAAGGTGCTCGGCTACATGCGAATGCGGAAGCCCCCGCGCTACAGGGGCAGGCACTTGAAGCCTTGGTGCGTGAATATACAAACGTAATCAATCGGCTAACTAAGATAGATAGAACCTATCCTACCGAAATCACCTCTCGCTTCCTCGCGTTGCCCGCACTTGATCGTGAGGCACTTGCGATTCGTTCGACGGTAGAGAGTTGGAGTGCGTTGCTGCAAACAGAACTCGATAAACTCGATAGTGCAGAAGCCGCGCAGTACAAAGTAACGGTCGAAGAAGATTTGGAACAGTCACTATGCTACCCCGCAGTCACACTGATCAGCCGGGGAATTTCTGAAACCATTGTCTTCAACGAGCGCTTTTTCCGTTCAGTAGATTACCAACTGGTTACCACGCTTGCCGCAAAGCTTGACGGACTGCTGGAAGAAGGCGCGTTTGTACAGCGCGGTGAGCGCCGCGAAGAGGTTGAATATTTTGGCGATGCGGTTAAATGGTTAGATACCCAGGCGCGACGCAACGTAGAAATTCAGCGGTACAAAGGATTGGGTGAAATGAATCCTGATCAGCTCTGGGACACGACAATGGATCCTGAAGTTCGGCGCATGTTGCAGGTGACGGTAGACGACGCCATTGTTGCTGATCAAATGTTCAGTACGTTGATGGGTGATCAGGTTGAACCGCGTCGAGAGTTTATTGAAACCAACGCGCTGTCTGTTGTTAACCTAGACGTCTAGCTCTACGCTAAAACCTTAGGGCGCGATCGCGTCCACGTTGGAAATTTGCTGTTCTTCTCGGTTCAGCGTTTCGAGTTCACGCATGTTGTTTGCAAGCCATTCCTCGGCTTCTGCAGTTATCGCGCGAGAGCTTTTGCCTTCGGTGGTAATCAACGGGCTCAATCTTAAGGTAATGGTGCCGCTGTTCTTACCGAATTCATGCGCTGGCCAAAACAGCGCCGCGTTATGTGCAACAACCAATACTGGGCTTTTTGCGGAGCGCGCCAAAGCGGCTCCACCGGGTTGAAAGCTGCGTTCTTCACCGAGCGGCGCGCGGGTACCTTCCGGAAACAGCACCACCCAAATGTCGTTTGCTAAACGATTGCTACCTTGTTTTATAAGTTCGCGCAGACTCTGTCGCGGATCGCCACGATCGATCGCAATGGGTCGCAGGGTACGAAAAGCCCACCCGAAGAACGGAATATTGAGTAACTCTCGCTTGATCAATGTTGCCTGGGGCTTAAAGAGTTGCTGCACAAACAGCGTCTCCCAGGTGCTCGAGTGCTTTACGAAAACAACACAGGGTTGGTCGGGCATCTCACCTTCAATTCGGGTATTAATTCCGCAGGTCACTTTTAGCCACCACAGCACTCCACCTGTCCAACGTCGAACTATAAAATCGAAGCGGGTTCGGTAGCTCATGAAGCCGGCGGCTAACAGGCTCAGTGTTCCCCAAATAATGGTGAACACGACATAACCGGTATAAAAGAGAGCGGAGCGAAACAATATCAAGGCGGCGTGCCGGAGGAATCAGACTGTAAGTTTAACCGGGAAATGAGCTCAACGGCCTGTGCAAGATCATCGGCAACCCATGTTATGCCTAACTCCCGAGACTCGTTTTCGCTGATAGCGGTGTGCTGGTCACTCTTGCCAGTGCGCACAAGAATACCAAGGCAACCGGCTGCGATGGCCGCCTGCATATCTTTGACCGAATCACCGACAAAGGCGGTGGCGTTGGGTGAAATCTGGAACTCTTGCATGCAGTCTTTGAGCATCGCGGTGTCGGGTTTGCGGCAGGTGCAGGCTGAATCAGGAGTGTGCGGACAGTACCGCCACAGATCAATTCGGCCGTTAACATCAGCAAGTTCGCGCCGAAATCGCACATGAATGGCGGCAAGGTCTCGCGCGCTCAGCAGGCCTCTGCCTATTCCAGCCTGGTTGCTGCACAGGGCAGTATAAATCCCGGCAGCGTTCAGTGCGGCAATCGCAGCAAGAGAGCCAGCAATGGGATGCCATTCTTCGGGCGACTTGATGTAGTCGGATGAATCAGAATTCACCACGCCGTCTCGATCCAATAACACCAACCGTGTTGGCTTTCGGGTACAGTCATCAGTCATTGCGCGGCAGGCTAGAGGAAACACCCTGTGCGGTCAAAAGATAAAACTAATGTTGTTGCGCCCCGGACCAGAAAGCGTTGTGGCTGGTGTGAAAATGATGAACTGTATATGGCTTATCACGACGAGGAGTGGGGCGTGCCAATGCGCGATAGCCGTGCGCTGTTTGCATTGTTGCAGCTCGAGGGCATGCAGGCAGGGTTAAGCTGGCTCACGATATTGCGTAAGCGGGCCCATATGACCAAAGTGTTCCTGAAATTTTCGCCAACGGCCCTAGCGAAAAAAGGCCCGGAGCTGCTGTCCGTTTGGATGGAAGATGCCGGCGTGATTCGAAACCAGGCGAAACTCAAATCGATGATTTCCAATGCTGAGGCGTTTATCGGTTATGAAAAGAAAGAAGGGCGGGGCGCTTTTGCAGAACTGCTGTGGTCACACGTGAACCATCAGCCCCAGCAAAACAGCTTTAAAACATTACTCAACGTTCCCGCCGAAACCCAGGCCAGCAAAGCCATGTCAAAATCGCTCAAGGCTCTGGGGTTTCGGTTTGTTGGTCCCACAATCTGTTATGCCTTTATGCAGAGTGCCGGAATGGTCAATGATCATATTCATGGTTGCTTCCGGCGCTCCCAGTGCCGAGATCTAGCCAAGAGCGGAGTTAAAGCGCCACTGGCCAATAAAGTGGCGGCTAAAAGCTGATTCGAATGAATCCTAGCTCTTTTACCAGCTCTTTTATTGGTGCAACGCTGTTTTTGCTTGCACGCCTGCCCGCACCATTGCGACGTGCCGTTGCTGGAGTGGTCGGTTGGCTCTATGCCCAACTGGCAACAGACAGTCGCAAAGTGGTGATTGCTAATGTGGAACACGTGCGCGAGGGCGTGCTTGCGCAGGGTGTTGACCTTGGCGACGCTGAACAATTTGCGCATCGAACCATGCGGGCCAGTGGTTATCTGTTGGCAGAGACGGCCCTTTGTTGGCGCGGCCCTCCCGAGGCGTGGCGGCAACTGATCGCAAGCGTCGTGGGTGCAGATGCCCTCTCTCATCTGCGCTCGACGCAGACTACAACCACCAACCCGGTTGATGGAGCCAAGAAGACGGGAGCACTTTTTCTTGCGCCCCACTTGGGCAACTGGGAAGTACTCAACATGTACATGGGGGCTGAATTTGGTCTTACGGTTCTCTATGACCCTCCCAAAATAGCGGCACTCGAGCCTGTGATTCGCGCTGCTCGCCAGCGTACTTCGAGCACTCTATTACCCATTGGACCCACGGGTTTACGCGGAATGCTGCAACAGTTGCGTGACGGAGGGGTGGTTGGGCTGTTACCGGACCAAGTGCCAGCGGTCAGCGGTGGTACCTACGCTGAGTTCTTCGGTAAGCAAGCACTCACTATCAATCTAGTGCACCGTCTTGCCAATAAGCACACACCGCGGGTGTACCTCATATCTGCCATCAGGAATAGCGCGGGTCTGTTTGATATTCGCTTTGATGAGCTGACGCAAGAAATAGTCGGTCAATCTGAAACCGCCGCGGCGAAGGCGCTTAATACAGCCATTGAGGCGCAGATTCTGTTGGCGCCCGAGCAATATCAGTGGACCTATAAACGGTTTAAGCGGCCCGAAGGCGGTGGCGCGAATATCTATAGGTAATGGAGTAGTTTACTGTTGGCGGCCTGACTACCGACGCCAGAACGCTGGGGTTAGTAGCACTAGCAACGTGAATATCTCAAGCCGACCGAGCAGCATCGCGAGAATCAGTATCCACTTGGTGGTGGTGGTCTGGCCGGCGTAGTTCAACGCAACGTCGCCGAGTCCGGGCCCTAGATTGTTCAGGCAGGCTCCAACCGCAGAAAATGCGGTAATAAAGTCGACGTCAGAGAACAGCATGATTGCGCAAAGCATGATCAGGAAAATCAGTACATAGGCTGCAAAGAAGCCCCACACTGCACCCATGACCCGGTCAGAGACAGTGGCATTGCCGAGCTTCACCGGGAAGACGCCAGAGGGGTGAATGAGCCGGCGAACTTCCCGTAAACCCTGCAAGTAAATAAGCAGCACTCGCACCATTTTTAGGCCACCAGCGGTTGACCCTGCGCAACCCCCGGCAAATGCGGCGAGCAGCAATAGCACTGGCGCGACGGATGGCCAGAGACTGAAGTTTGCGGTGGTAAAGCCGGTTGTAGTGGCGATCGATACCGCCTGAAAAATCCCGTCCCGAAAGGGGTGGTCGGTAATTTCCGGGTTGCGATAGAGAATCAGACAGACCAAAGACGACACTAGAGTCAGTGTGCCGAGCATGGCCCGCACTTCCCAATCGCGGGTGTAATAGTTAGGTCGCCGACGGCTGATGGCAGCAAAGTGCAGGCCAAAGTTGATCGCCGCAAAGATCATGAAAAACATGGCGACAAACTCAACGCCTGTGCTGTCGAAGTAACCCAGGCTCGCGTCGTGAGTTGAAAAGCCGCCAATCGCCACGGTAGAAAAGCTGTGGCAGATGGCATCGAACGCATCCATACCTGCCGCGCTGTAACAAATTGCGCATAGCACGGTCATGCCCAAATAGATGTACCACAGCGCCTTGGCGGTCTCGGTGATCCGCGGTGTTAGCTTGGTGTCTTTTACGGGGCCGGGAGATTCGGCGCGATAAAGCTGCATGCCGCCGATGCCGAGCATTGGCAGAATGGCAACGGCGAGCACGATGATGCCCATTCCGCCAAGCCATTGTAGAAACTGGCGATAAAACAAAATGGAGCGGGGTAGATCGTCTAGTCCGGTCATTACCGTGGCGCCGGTGGTTGTGAGTCCGGAAAGTGACTCGAAGATGGCATCGGTTATCGACAATGCGGCGCCGTCGATTAGCCATAACGGCAAAGCCCCAAAGGTACCTAGGCCAACGTAAAACAATACGGTGATTAGAAAACCATCACGGCTGCGTAAATCGGCACCGCTGCGAACCAGCGTCGATAGCAGTAGGCCTACGCCTGCGGTAATTCCAAAGGCAACGGCAAAAGCGCTGATGGTCGTTTCGTTGTACAACCAGGCAACAGCCATAGGCAGCAGCATCGTCAGGCTGAACAGCGACAGTAAAATTCCGGTGACACGCAGAATGACAGAAAAGTGCATGAGCGTTACATGGGCCTAAAAGAAGCCGAAGCCAACCTGGAACAGTTTTTCTACTGCCCGCACGCGAGTTTTGTCGACCATAAATAAAATGACGTGATCTTCTGGTTCTACTACTACGTTGTCGTGGGCGATAAGCACTTCTTTGCCGCGAACAATCGCGCCGATGGTCACACCGTTAGGCAAGTCGATATCGCCAATCGCTTTGCCAACAACTCTGGCGTCGCCGTGGGCGATAACTTCCATGGCCTCGGCAGCGCCACGCCGCAACGTATGCGCTCTTGCCACGTCACCTCGCCTAACGTGTGACAGCAAGCTACTGGTTGTGGCCTGTTGTGGTGAGATAGCGATATCGATCTCGCCACCCTGAACCAGATCAACATAAGCGGGTTTGCCGATGAGTGTCATTACCTGTCGCGCGCCAAGTTGTTTGGCCAACAGCGATGACATGATGTTCACCTCGTCGTCATTGGTGAGCGCGCAAAACATATCGGTATGCTCAATGTTTTCTTCGAGCATTAAATCTTTGTCGGTTGCGTCGCCGTGCAACACAACCGCGTGATCAAGACGTTCAGCGATCTTCTGACAGCGCTCAGGTGAATACTCGATAACTTTCACTGAAAACTTATCTTCAATGCTGCGCGCTAGCGATAAACCAATGTTGCCGCCACCTGCGATTACAATACGCTTGTAGGGTCGCTCAACTTTGCGAAACTCACTCATCACTGCATTGATGTGTTTTGTTGCTGCGATAAAAAACACTTCGTCGTCGGGCTCAACAACGGTATCGCCGCGTGGCGCAATGGACGTGCCGCGACGATAGATGGCGGCAACACGAGTGTCAGCCTGGGGCATATGTTCCCGCAAAAAGCTCAGTTCGTGGCCAACTAGGGGGCCACCGTAAAATGCTTTCATACCAACCAGCTGAACGGCGCCATCTGCAAAGTCGACAACCTGCAAAGCGCCAGGGTGTTCGAGTAACTGCTTAATACGTGTGGTTACGGCTTCTTCTGGATTGATCAACACGTCTATCGGCATGTGGTCTTGGCTGAAGAAACCATCGCGGCCATGAAACGCCGCATTGCGGATGCGCGCAATTTTGGTGGGGGTTCGGTAGAGCGAGTAACACACCTGGCACGCAACCATGTTGACCTCATCGCTATTGGTGACGGCGATGAGCATATCGGTGTCGTCGGCCCCAGCCCGGCGCAGCACATCCGGATGGCTCGCCTGTCCTTCTACGGTTTGAATGTCGAGACGGTCGCGCAACTCGGCTAACCGAGCCGGGTTTTGGTCGACAATGGTGATATCGAACGCTTCCTGCGCCAGGTTCTCGGCGAGCGTGGAACCAACCTGCCCGGCACCCAGAATCAATATCTTCACGAGCGCCTTCCTTGGTTACGTTTGCTAATTAGAAGAAGCAACAAGTTCACAATAGTAGAGGCCATCGCCGCCACCCTCGGTTGGCAGAGACTGCCAGCCATATTCCGTGGAGATTCCATGCACGCTGATGTGGGCAGGGATCCGCTGGGCGAGAGAACTAACGGTTGGACGTTTGGTTGCAGAGTCATTCGAGAGCTCTTCAGGTGTGTCGCCTGAGTGCCGGTCAAGGAATGCGCGAATGATCGCGTCATTCTCTTCTTTAAACAATGAGCACGTGCTGTAAACAAGACGACCGTCGGGTGCTAGCCGCGTCCAAAGTGCGTCGAGCAGTTCGGCTTGGGTTTGGTTGAGTGCCCGCAGATCTTTCTGATCGCGCAGTATTTTGATATCGGGGTGGCGACGAACGGTGCCGCTGCCAGAACAGGGCGCATCGAGCAGTATTAAGTCGAAAACCTCATCACCCTCTGCTGGGTTGTGCGCCAACGTACTGTCGCATTGATGGATTTCCAGAGACGCACTGTGACCTAGTCGGGCCGCTTGCTCGGTAAGCGTTGCTACCCTGAGCTTGGCGTTGTCTTGCATGCGCAATCGGATGCTCGGGTTGCGTTCCAGCAGATGAAAACCCTTGCCGCCTGGTGCGGCACAGGCATCAAGAACCCTGGCACCTGCAACAGGTTGGGCAATGGCCGCGGCTAGTTGTGCGCCAGCGTCCTGTACTGCAACAAGACCATTCTGAAAGCCAGGCAGCTTGTCCTGTGGTGATGGGGTATTGAGCTGAATCGTTTCTGGCAGAGCGCCGGTTTCAAATGCGATACCAGCGCCTTCCAATTTTTGTTTGTAACCAGCCACATCGGTTTTTTGAGTGTTGACCCTTAGCGTCATCGGCGCACGGGAGTTATTGGCTAGCAATACGTTCTCCCAGTGGTCGGGTATTGAGTTGCGTAAGTTGTTGATGAACCAATGGGGGTGGTCGTAAATGGCTGCTGGCGGCCATTCTTCAGTGGGTTCTGGCAGGTTACGTAGCACGGCGTTTACCAATGCTTTTGCCCAGGGTTTTTTAAGGCCACGAACACAGGCAACAGTTTCTGCGACCGCGGCGTGATCAGGAATACGCGTGTGCAGTAACTGATAGGCACCGATCAGCAGCAAACAACGCACGTCGGTGTCTTTGCTGCGTAATTTTCGAGTCAGTAGCTCGTCGATGCGTTCCGACAACGAGAAGTGATGGCGTAACGTACCCGAGACAATTTCGCGCACTAAAGGCTGCGTGTTGGTGGGTAACACTTGATCCAGTGTGAGCCCTTTTCGATAGACTTTTTCCAGCGCGCGGACGGCTTCTAGGCGGGGATTGTCACTCACGGTGACGCGCCCTCTTCGGTAGGCACTGGTTTTGAATCTGATTCTGAACTTGAATCGACAGAGCCGAATCTTTGACCAACAGCAAACAAATCGGTGTAACCGTTTAATGCGGCGGCAACTGGCATTGGTCGACCTTTGCCACGGCGTAGCTGCACTTCTTTAACACTGATGGCGCCAACTCCAGTTGCGACCACAAAAGCCTTTTTACTGCGACTGATCAGCGTGCCGGGCTCCACCTTATCGGTAGCGGGTGCGTCGGGGTCTATCGGCGCGACGCTTGCCTTTAACAAAAACAGTGTTTCCTGTGAATCGAGAATCTGTGTGCGCGCTGGCAGCCGATCGTTTAACGCGTTGATGTGCCGTGCAACCTCGGCGCCACCTGCGGTCCAATCGATAACAGCGTCTGCTGGCGACAATTTATTCGCATAGGTTGCACGTGAGTCGTCCTGGTCGACAAAGTCGCTGGGGTTAAAACCATCCAGCGTGTCTAGCAATGCAGTAACACCGATCTGTGCCAGTGAATCGTGCAACTCTCTGCCGGTAGTCGTATTGGTGACTGGCAAACTGTGGGCACAGTACACACCGCCAGTGTCCAGTCCCGCTTCCATGCGCATTATGCAAACGCCGCTGTCTTGGTCGCCTGCCATGATGGCGCGTTCGATGGGTGCAGCGCCGCGCCAACGTGGCAACAGTGACGCGTGCACATTGATGCAACCCAAAGCGGGCGCGTCAAGAATAGCTTGGGGCAAAATGAGCCCGTAGGCTGCGACAATCAGCACATCGACATTGCTGGCGCGCAGTTCTTCAGCGGCGGCTTCGTTGCGCAGTGATTTGGGTTGGCGAACCTCAATGTCGTAACTAACTGCCAAGGTTTTTACGGCGGAGGGCGTCAGTTTGCGGCCGCGGCCGGTTGGGCGATCGGGTTGGGTATAGACGCACACGACGTTAACGCCAGCATCAATCAGGCCGCGTAACGCTGTTGCCGCGAACTCAGGCGTGCCCGCAAAGCCGACTCGGGCCGGAAACCCCGCTGTTTGATTCGGGGTTTTTGAATCACCCACGGGCGCGCTGACTCTTGAGTAGCTTCTTGCGAATGCGCTGGCGCTTTAGATTGGACAGGTAATCGACGAATAATTTGCCATCAAGGTGGTCGCACTCGTGTTGAATGCAAACCGAGAGCAAACCTGAAGCGGTCAAGGTGAATTCACGACCGTTGCGATCTAAGGCGGTGACTTCGATGAATTCCACCCGATCGACGTTCTCATACTGGCCGGGCACCGACAGACAGCCCTCTTCGTGGGTTATTTCGCCTTCCAGCAATTTAAGCTGTGGATTGATAAACACGTGGGGTTCAGAACGATCGTCACTCACGTCAATCACGATCAACCGCTGATGGACGTTGACCTGGGTGGCCGCTAAGCCGATGCCGGGGGCTTCGTACATGGTTTCGAACATGTTATCGATCAGCAAGCGCATGCTGTCGTCAACATTCGTCACTTCGCTTGCCTTTGTTCGAAGGCGTTCATCTGGGTATTCAAGGATAGGTAGTACGGGCATGGTAATAACCGGGTGTTGTTTTTCTCAAGCCAGATTCAACCGCAAGATAGTTCTCAGGTGCCTTGTCGACTGGCTCCGGTTTCGGGGTGTGACCTGTCTCTGGTATTGGTGTAATTCGGACTGCTAAGATGGTGAAGCGTAATAAGTTTTTGGTGTCTTGGCGACCGCCTCGTGGGGTCGGCAAGTGTACAGCTTTGCTAAGCTGAAAGTTCCTACAGACCACAAAGTTCCATTTCCGCTTTCCAAATTGTATTCAAGAGAAAGCCAGCTAAAGGATGATCAATCGATGAAGGCAGCCATGCACACGGCTTTGGCCCTCTCGCTAACCGCGTTTTTGTTTAGCGCGAGCCTATTTGCCACCCAATCGGCGGAAGCGGCTGTTGCGGATCACATCCGCGGCGACGCTCCCAGCGAATACACGGTAGTAAAGGGCGATACGTTGTGGGATATCAGTGGCCGATTTCTGACTCAACCTTGGCTGTGGCCAGAGGTTTGGGAAGTGAACCCACAGATTGAAAACCCCCACCTGATTTACCCCGGCGACCGAATTCGACTCGAATACGTCGACGGCCAACCTCGCCTGTCGCTTGAGCGCAGCAGTGGTGGCGCGCCTTATCGCCTCAGCCCATCTGACTCAGTGGGTCGGGTTGGCGTAGACGGCAGAGTTCAGCCGCGGATTCGCGCCACACCGCTGGCATCGGCTATTCCGGCAATCAGCCTCGATGCTATCGAAGGCTTTCTTGTGCATAACCGGGTAGTGAGCCCCGTTACACTCGATCAGGCACCTTATGTGCTTGAGGGTGATGACGAGCGCTTGGTGCTGGGTGCCAGCGATCGGTTGTTTGTGCGCGGCATACTGCCGGAAAGCGCCTCTTATAACTTTGTGCGTCGTGGCCCGCTGTACATCGACCCTGAAACTGACGAAGTTCTTGGGCAGGAAGCCACCTACATCGGTACCGGAACAACACTTGCCCAGGATGGTGACATTGCCACGATGGTCGTTGTTGAATCGCGCGAAGAAATTCAGATCACCGACCGGGTACTGGCTACCGAAGAACGTCGGCTGGCTTCGACTTTCTTTCCGAGTGGCCCTGAAGAAGATGTACGTGGCCAAATCATCAGCGTTTTCTCTGGGGTTACCCAGGTTGGCCAGTATGACGTGGTGGTGTTGAACCGTGGTGCGCGTGAAGGCCTTGTTGTCGGCAACGTGCTGGCGATTTATCGCCGCGGCGCGTTGGCCCGTGATCGAATCGCTGGCGATACGATCCGCCTGCCGTCCGAACGTGCTGGCATGATGATGGTGTTTCGAACCTTTGAGAAACTCTCATACGGTTTGGTTCTGCAAACTCGACTGCCTTTATCAGTTGGTGATGAGATTCGCTCGCCCTGAGTCGAACCCGCTAACGCGTTGGCGTTGTAAGAACTTGCCCTCCGCATGAGAGGGCGTTCGCCACTGTTAGCTCTGAAGGCCATCGCCCATTCTAGGGTATGGCCACTACCCCCCAACCCAGCCCACCTCTCTCCGAACGCAACCGCCTGCGTCTTATAGAACGTTGGTGCGCACTCACGGAGCTAGGTAGTCGCTCGTTGCGGCGTCAAGCCCGAAGCGCTGAACAGTTGGATGCACTTTGGTTGCGCGAAGGAGCCCGGTTGCTGGTACCTGCTCGGCGCCAAGCGTTAGAGCATTGGCTCACCTCCGGCAATCAAGTGTTGTTCGCCTGGGAACCGGGTTTTCCTGATGGCTTGCGCTCTATTCCAGATCCACCGGTTGTTGTGTTTATACGTGGCCCGATTGCCTGTTTTGAAAAGCCCCGAGTTGCAATAGTGGGCAGTCGGGCAGCCAGCCATAGTGGCGTCGCGCTGGCTCGCAAGCTATCGGCCGCCCTTAGCCGCGCCGGTGTGCTTGTGGTTAGCGGGCTGGCTCAGGGCATTGATTATGCCGCGCACGCGGGTGCACTTTCCGTCGAGCAGCCGACGGTTGCCATCCCCGGCTCGGGGCTTGAAAATCTTTACCCGCGTTCTCATTCGGGGCTTGCCCGGCAAATACTGAACGTCGGTGGCATTCTACTTTCTGAGTACGCGCCCTGGGTTGCGCCCCGTCCGGCCACCTTTCCCGCACGCAATCGCCTGATTAGCGGTTTGACCGCCGGCGTTGTGGTCGTGCAAGCCGCACATCGCAGCGGATCGTTGATCACAGCCCGATTGGCTGCAGAGCAAGGTCGCGAAGTGATGGCGGTGCCGGGCGTACCGGGCACCGCGATTGGTGCCGGGTGTAATCAGTTGCTGCGTGATGGGGCCGCGCTGATCGAGGATGTAGACGATGTGTTTGCAGCGCTTGGTTGGAGTCTGAGTGAAACACCTATGCAGACAAGCTCAGGACAGACGAGCTCGGCGGCTGCCCTTAATCCTGCCGGTCTCGACCCTGATGCCGCAGCGTTGTTGGCGGCGCTTGATGGTGTGCCGGTCTCGTTAGAGGCAATGGCCCAGTTCACGGGCTTATCTGGAGCCCGGGTGCAGCAAGCCATTTTGCGACTGGAGCTTGAGGGGCTGGTCCGCGCGACGACGCGTGGTTATATTCGCGCTCTATAAATTTTCGAACGACAGGTTCGATAGGGGTGTGCGTTGAGTTGGGTGGGTGCAGGAGCAGAGTCGCGTGTGGACTGGTGGCACCTTTCTGAAGCTGTTGCGATTCTGCGTGCGGGCGGCGTTATTGCCCAGGCAACGGAAGGCGTCTGGGGCTTGGCTTGCGACCCTGACAATATGCACGCCGTGGCGCGTGTTCTGGCCATGAAAGGCCGAGACGTTGCTCGCGGTCTAATTTTGTTGGGTCACTGCCCGGAAATATTTGCGGCAGAGCTCGCTGGCCTGGCTGAATCGGAGCGCGCGCGGGCGCTTACCGAATGGCCGGGTCCCTCAACCTTTGTTGTGCCCAATCGCACCAGAGTGCCCTGGCCACATTGGGTTACTGGCGATCACGCGGGTGTTGCTGTGCGGGTGCCTGGGCATGAGCAGGCAAGGCTGGTCAGTGCGGCTTTTGGTGGCCCGCTGATTTCCACCAGTGCCAACCCTAGCGGTCGTACCGCGCCTACTTCGGTCTTGAAAGTGCGCGCTTACTTCGGCTGTGAGGTCGATTATTACTTGCCCGGCGATGTTATCGAGCCCGGAGCACCCAGTCGCATTCACGACTTTGCGACGGGTAAGAGTTTGCGTGGAAGAGCAAGCGCTCCCGCTACTCAGGAGCAACCCCGGTGAGTCAGACAGAACGAGATACCTCAGCGATGGCTGGCCACTATGCGGTTATTGGCCATCCGATAGACCATAGCTTGTCGCCTCTAATACATCGGCAATTTGCTCAGGATACCGGGCAGCCGCTCACTTACGATCTGCTGCCGGCGGCCGCAGATGGCTTCGCAACCGCCGCCAATGCGTTTTTTGCCGGTGACGCAGGTGCAGTAGATGCGCCAGCAGCTGGGTTAAATGTGACCTTGCCGTTTAAGGAACAAGCTGCGGTCTGGGTTGATCGACTGGATCCCGCAGCGCAACTTGCCGGCGCGGTGAACACCATTCGGCGCGCCGAAGATGGCACCTTTGAAGGTTTCAATACCGATGGTTCTGGGCTGCTTGCTGATTTGCAAACTAACCTGGGTTGGTCAATTGCAGGCGCAAGGGTGTTGTTGATTGGTGCGGGCGGTGCCTCCCGCGGCGCACTCGACGCCTTGCTATCTGCCGAGCCGGCGCAATTAGTGCTAGCCAATCGGACGTTAGCCAAGGCTCAGGAGTTGGTGGTCCAGGTGGCGCCAGCGGCGTCCAATGTCAGGGTCTGCGCTCCAGCTGAGGTTGATGGTGCTTTTGATATTGTGATTAACGCGACCTCTGCGTCACTGGGCGGGCAAGGCGCATTGGTCCCGACCGCTGCTGTTAAGGGTGCCCAGTGTTACGACATGCTCTACGCACCCACTCAAACTGTTTTTTCCGGCTGGGCGCTGTCCCACGGTGCCACCTGGGCGGTCGACGGGCTGGGCATGTTGCTCGAGCAGGCGGCAGCCGCGTTTTTGTTGTGGCGCGGTGTTCGCCCTGACACCACATCCCTGCTCAGCGGTCGAAATGATCTCTTTGGTGCCAAGCGCGCAGGCTTTCACAGCCTTGCGGCGTGGCTTGCCAGTGATGAGTACTTGCAGTGGCAGTCTGACCCAGGGGCTGCCGCTGCCGCGCAAGCAGTCGAGCAAGGAACCGGTCAGCAGAATCGGGTCGAACGGCAGAAAGGTCAGTTTATTGCGGGAGCGGTCTGCCCCTCGTGCCGGGAAATAGATCGAATCATGGTCCGAGAGACCGCTGATGGGCGCGAACAGGCTTGTGTCGCCTGTGGTTTCAGCCAGCCGGCGCCGAGTACCGAAGCTTCCGCGGGTGCAGCAGCAGTCGATAGCGCCCTGATGATGCCCAAAGGCAAACATGAGCGACCCGCGAGCCTGGTTTCCCAGGCCACTCCCGTAGAGGAGCGAGAGAAAATTCAGGCTGTGCGGTTTATCGACCCCGCTGACAGCTCTAAACCCAACACATAAGGCAATCTATAGGCCTGCTTGCAGAGTTGATTTGCAAGCAGCTTTCGCATCTTGACCAAAGTGCACGGAAGCCTGACGCGATCTAATTGGTTGGTCGTCACATTGGCGCAACTCCTAATCTGCTTGCGACTCCAACAAAAACTTTATCTCTTGTTGCCAACACATTGATAAAGACAGAGTTTTTCCTACTCTGCGGGCTGTTTGGCGTTTTTCTTTCACACTTCGATTGGTATACTTCCGCGGCTCGGTGGCACGCATGCCTTTCTCGACCTAAGGTTCAGGTAGGGTCGCTAACTATGTGCGTTACAAGCGAGTGGTACATCCCGAACTTTTCCAAGCGTCCCTGTTGCGGGTGACGCCGAAGGTGGCAGCGTGAGTCAGAGCGTTTATTCTATGAGAGCAAAAAATTCTTCGTCGGCTTCGGCGAACCGAACAACAGCCGCTAGCACCTTGGGGCAAACCCTGCTTGGTGCCTTGTTGGCCGTTGGGGTTTCAGCACCGAGCTGGGCCGATAGATTCAACATGCCGGTTGGCGTGACCGATATCAGCCGTCAGGTCTATGACCTGCACATGCTGATTTTCTACATCTGCTGTGTCATTGGCGGTGGTGTATTTGGGGTCATGATCTGGTCGATGCTGCACCACCGTAAATCCCATGGTGTGGAACCAGCGACTTGGCACGAAAGTACTAAGGTTGAACTCGCCTGGACCATCATTCCGGTATTCATTCTGATCGGCATGGCCGTACCGGCAACCAAGGTACTGGTGCAAATGTACGACACCGGTGGCGAAGACATGGCCATCGAAGTGCGTGGCTACCAGTGGAAGTGGGAATACAAATACCTCGACGACGATCGCAACAAGGCGTTCGGATTCATGAGCAACCTGTCGACACCACAAGATGAAATTCAGGAAGTCACCGCAAAAGGCGAGCACTACCTGCTGGAAGTTGATGAGCCGCTGCGCATTCCGGTGAATCGCAAAGTTCGTTTTCTGGTGACATCGAATGACGTTATCCACGCCTGGTGGGTGCCTGACTTTGGCATCAAGCGCGACGCCGTTCCCGGCATGATGAACGACCTCTGGGCAATAGTAGAAGAACCCGGCATCTATCGCGGTCAGTGCACCGAGCTATGCGGCAAAGACCATGGCTTTATGCCGATTGTTGTTGAAGCCATGCCTGAAGACGAATACGACGCTTGGTATGAATCTCGCAAGATACTCGCAAAAGAACAAGAAAAACTGGCAAGCATGAACTTCACGCATGAAGAACTCATGGAGCAGGGCGCTGAGGTTTACAGCAAATACTGCGCCAGCTGCCACCAGGAAAACGGCAAGGGCATTCCACCGGTCTTCCCCGCACTCGATGGCAGCGCCATTGCAACGGGGCCGGTTGATGATCACATCGGCATTATCTTGAACGGTAAGCCGGGTTCCGCAATGCAGGCGTTCTCAAGCCAGCTGCGGCCGGATGAAATTGGTGCGGTGACTCATTACGAGCGCCATGCCTGGGGTAACAACACTGACGACATCGTGCAGCCCATCGATGTAGTCAACCTGATGAATAAGGAAGGGTAAGCCATGAGCGCAGTCATCGAAGAACACCACGACGACCACGATCACGGCCCTGCAAAGGGTCTGGCTCGTTGGTTGTTTACCACCAACCACAAAGACATCGGCACGATGTATCTGTGGTTCAGCTTTCTGATGTTTTTGATCGGCGGCACCATGGCCCTGATCATTCGTGCAGAGCTGTTTCAACCGGGTCTGCAGTTTGTGCAGCCAGAATTCTTCAACCAGATGACGACCAACCACGGTCTGATTATGGTGTTCGGGGCAATCATGCCGGCCTTTGTGGGCTTGGCTAACTGGTTGATCCCGATGATGGTTGGTGCGCCAGATATGGCGCTGCCTCGAATGAATAACCTGTCATTCTGGATTCTGCCGTTTGCCTTCGGTTTGCTGATCTCTACCCTCTTTATGGAAGGTGGTGGCCCGAACTTCGGTTGGACTTTCTACGCGCCTCTTTCTACTACCTACGCACCCGACACGGTGACGTTCTTTATCTTTGGTGTGCACATGATGGGGGCTTCTTCGATCATGGGCTCGATCAACATCATTGCAACCATTCTGAACATGCGTGCACCTGGCATGACGTTCATGCGTATGCCGCTGTTCGTCTGGACCTGGCTGATTACGGCTTACCTGTTGATTGCCGTTATGCCGGTACTTGCGGGCGCAGTCACAATGATGCTGTTCGATATTCACTTCGGCACCAGCTTCTTCAGTGCAGCCGGTGGCGGTGACCCCGTTATGTTCCAGCACATTTTCTGGTTCTTTGGTCACCCCGAGGTCTACATCATGATTCTGCCGGCGTTCGGCATTGTCTCAGCCATCATTCCGACCTTTGCGCGCAAGCCACTGTTTGGTTATGACTCAATGGTTTATGCCACAGCAAGCATCGCGTTCCTGTCGTTCATTGTGTGGGCGCACCATATGTTTACGGTGGGCATGCCGCTCGCGGGTCAGCTGTTCTTCATGTACTCAACCATGTTGATCGCGGTACCCACCGGCGTGAAGGTGTTCAACTGGGTGGCTACGATGTGGAAAGGGTCGATGACCTTTGAAACACCGATGCTGTTTGCCATCGCGTTTGTGATTCTGTTCACCATGGGCGGGTTCTCCGGCTTGATGCTTGCGATCACGCCAGCGGATTACCAGTATCACGACACCTACTTTGTAGTGGCTCACTTTCACTACGTGCTGGTGCCTGGTGCACTGTTCTCCATTATCGCGGCGGTCTATTACTGGCTGCCAAAATGGTGTGGCCGCATGTACGACGAAACCCTGGGCAAGACACACTTCTGGCTAAGTTTCATCGGTGTAAACGTCACCTTCTTCCCGCAGCACTTTTCTGGTCTGGCTGGCATGCCTCGTCGTATACCTGACTACGCGCTGGCATTTGCTGACTTCAATATGATCTCGTCAGTGGGCGCGTTCATCTTTGGCTTCTCGCAGCTGTTCTTCCTGTACGTGCTGATCAAGACAATCACTAGTGGTCGTCCTGCAACAGCCCAGGTTTGGGACGGTGCTAAAGGTTTGGAGTGGACGATTGCGTCGCCTGCGCCTTACCACAGCTTTACCACACCACCTGTAGTAACCCTTGAAAACAACCCTCACTAGGGTTTTAGGTTGTCGGTAAATAGAAGCAGTGAGTAACCAACCAACAGAGCACAACTCATTGACCGACGCGCAAGCGCCGGTTGACGAGTCTATGACTACGACTCCTTTGCCGCCTGCGCACAATGCGCACGGGGCACTGGTGAAGAAGCTGAGCGCGCTGGTGGTTGGCATGTTTGCGTTCGGCTTTGCGTTGGTGCCGCTGTATGACCTGCTGTGCGACATTACCGGCTTAAACGGTAAGACCGGCGGCAAGTACGAGTACGATGCCGCGGCGTTAATGCCCGATAAATCGAGACTGATTCAAGTGAGCTTTGTGACCAATGCCAACGAAGGCATGCCATGGTCATTTGAATCTGAAAAAGGCGGTGTGCGCGTGCACCCCGGTGAGTTAAAGGCTGTGAACTTTATTGTGCGCAACCCCACCGACAAGGTGATGGTTGGTCAGGCGGTGCCCTCACTGGTGCCGTTTAACGCCGCCCAATATTTCCACAAAACAGAATGCTTCTGTTTTGAGAGTCAAATTTTGCAGCCTGGCGAAGAGATGGTGATGCCTATGCGCTTCATTGTTGATCGCGACCTGCCAAAAAACGTGCAATCAATTTCTCTGTCATACGCGTTGTATGACATTACCGAACGCAGTGACATTGCTCTCTTAAGTAAAGAGTTAGTCGAGAGTCGCGCTGCTGCGAACACTAATTCCAAGATCGATACTAACGATTCAACTGCTTTGGAGCCCTCAGGCAATGGCTAATCCCGCAGAAACGCCCTCCTATTACATCCCGCATTCAGGCTGGTATCCGGTGTGGCTTGCCGCATCGATGTTCGTCATGCTTGTCGGCTTGGGCAGCTATCTCAATGCGCTCAAGACTGACGAAGGTGGCTCCCTGCTGTTCTTTTACGTCGGCTTTGCTGGTCTTTCCGTTGTCTTGTACCAATGGTTCGCCAAGGTCATCAGTGAAAATCAGGTTGGCTTGGTCAGTGGCCAGTTAAAGAAATCCTACGTCTGGGGAATGGGCTGGTTCATCTTTTCTGAAGTAATGTTCTTTGCCGCTTTCTTTGGCGCGCTGTTTTACGTTCGCAACTTTGTCATGACCTGGATGGGTGGCGACGGCGGTAAAGCGTTGACGGGTGACTATCTTTATCCTGAATTCGACAACACCTGGCCCGTTATTACTAACCCGGATCCTTCAGTTTTCGCCGGTCCTAAGGAAAGCATGGCGCCACCACCGCTGTCACAGTGGGGCGGTTATCTGCCGTTTTGGAACACCGCTATTCTGTTGACCTCCAGTATCACTGTGCACTTTGCGCACACGGGCTTAAAGAACGATAACCGCAAGAGCTTCATCACTTGGCTGGCCGTCACCGTGGTTCTGGGTGTGATCTTCCTGGGTCTGCAGGCTGAAGAATATATCGAAGCCTATGCGCATCTTGGGCTTACCCTCGACAGCGGTATCTACGGTTCAACGTTCTTTATTCTGACGGGTTTTCACGGCTTCCACGTAACGCTTGGAACCTTTATGTTGCTGATCGCGTTGATCCGCGCGATCAAGGGCCACTTCTCGCACGAAGATTGCTTCGGCTTTGAAGCAACCAGCTGGTATTGGCACTTTGTAGACGTCGTTTGGTTGGGATTGTTTATCTTTGTGTATCTGTTCTAGATGACGATGCGGGGGTCAGAGCGCCTGCGGCACCTTAAAAAGATTCTGATCCCATCTGCTGTTGCCTCATGCACCAGCGGCATAGCTAACAGCCTGCAAGCGCCCTGTTTCCTAACCGATCAGGGCGTTTGTGTATCTGCCGCTTGTTTTGCTCGATCCTCTAACTCTGCTTGGGCGTCTGCAGCACGAATCGACTGATGCCATGGCGAGTTGACTCTGAGTTCGCCGGTATAGATGCCGTACCACACCGTTATGATCAGTGCGGCGGCTAGTGAGATACGCACACCCAAGGCGTGCAGGGTGCGTTTAGAATCTTTTTTATCGCTGTCTTTAAACAGAAACACCAGCCCGCTGAACAGGCTGACTATAACGCCCAACAGCAATACCAGAATCAGGATCTTTAGCATGGGTCCTCTAGAGCGTGAGTTACGAACAATCACTCTAACTCATAACCATCAATTTCCGATGAAAGTGCAAATTAACCCTTTGGCCAGTACCCCCCCTAAACAGGCACAGACCGCAGAGCTATCCCGGGTCCCGCGTGTCTGGCGGGCAGACTGGCGGATGACCTTGTTTGTGCTGATTATGCTGCCGCTGGTGCTATTTCTGGCGGGGTGGCAATTGGAGCGGGCCGCCTATAAGCAGAGCTTAATGGACGCGTATTTTGACAAACTGGGTGCTCTGCCGATGGAGCTTGCTAGTGATCCGGCAGCGGCCATAACACCCGAGCCGTTTACTCGGGTACGCATCAACGGTAGTTTCCTGCCGGTACAACTGTTGCTCGACAATCAGATAGAGAATGGCAAACCCGGCTACTGGGTTTACGCGCCTTTTACAGCCGGTGATGCAACATGGTTGGTGAATCGGGGCTGGATCGAAGCACCACGGCTGCGAACGGACTTACCTGATGTCACGGCTTTGCCAACCGGTGAGGTGTCATTGGTTGCACTGGTTTGGCCAGACACCGGTATGCTGCCGCTGTTTGGCAACGAATCACTGCAACGCGAAAATGATTTGGTGGTTCGTATGCAGCGATTAGACATACCTGCGTTGGAGGCGATGCTTGGTTCCCAGATTACGGGTAAAGAGCTGCGCTTGGAGGCCGGGCAACCCGGCGTACTAAAAGCCGCGCCCCAAACCATGGGCTTTGGTGTCGAACGCCATCAGGGTTATGCCTTTCAATGGTTTGGACTGGCCTTAGCACTGGTTACGCTTTACTACTTTTATGGTCGATCTGCGCTTTCTAACAAGGGCGACCGCACAAACGACAAGCAGGATATCGCAACGTGAAACCGCAACCGAACGCCAATGACTCATCAGCAGGTGACTCAGATAACGGGTCGTCGCCAGCCAATCCTGGGCGCACGCAACTCATCCTTATGCTCGGTATAATGGCATTTACGTTGTTTGGCTCTTTCGGCCTGTTCAAGGTTGCGCAAAATTTTGGCACTTGGGGCACGGTTAACAAAGGTGAGTTTGTTCGGGGTGACGTTTCTGTTGCCGATTTTGATTGGCGTACGGTCGAGCGTGCGTCCTTTGCTCGAGAGTTTCCTGAAGCCTTTACGCCGTTAGACGGCGACGCTCAAACGGCCCTTGAAGGTCGACAAAGTTTGAAACGCACCTGGTGGTTAGTAGCGGTTGCTAACGAAGGTTGTGCTGACGACTGCTCACAAGCCTTAATTCAGCTGCGATCATTGCAGGTGCTACTAACTAAAGATGCCACGCGAGTTCGTCGTGCGGTGTTGTTGCCAGAACTCGGCAATAATGTCGCAACCCAACTGGCAACGCAGTTTCCCCGAATGGTTCAGCTGTCGCCGGGCGCATCGGCTCCGGCAGTAGGTACAGGCACGTCTTCTGCAGCGCCAGAAACTGGGCTTTACATCGTCGATCCTACGGGCGTGATGGTGTTGCGTTATCCGTTGGTTGGCTCAGCACCAGACATGCAGAAAGACTTGAAGCGCTTGTTGAAGTATTCCCAGCTGGGCTAGTTCAGGTTGGACCACTGCAGCGTTAACAACTAAACAATCACCACCTTACTAAGAGACCCAAGCCATGGTTACCAGTTGGCAAAACACCTACCGACTTACCTTCTTTTCCTTGCTGTTTGGCCTGCTTGTTGTGGGCGTTGGCGCCTACACCCGGCTTGCAGATGCAGGCCTTGGTTGCCCCGACTGGCCGGGCTGCTATGGCTCGTTGATCGTGCCCCAAAGTGCCGAGGCGGTTGCGAGCGCCCAGGCCAATTTCCCAGACGCGCCGGTTGAGGCCGAAAAGGCGTGGTGGGAAATGATCCATCGCTATCTCGCCAGTACGCTGGGCTTGTTGATTGTGGGTATTTTTGTGTCTGCCTGGCGCCATCGGCGCACGGGAATTCCCTGGAAGCTGCCCTTAGTCTTGGTGGCGCTGGTGATCTGTCAGGGCGCCTTTGGTGCCTGGACCGTGACGCTGAAGCTCTGGCCCCAGGTGGTCACCGCGCATTTGCTGGGGGGCTTCACCACGGTTGCGCTGCTGTGGCTGCTGTTACTGCGACTTGGACTCGGTAGTCGCTGGAATGTGGCGGGTAAGTTTCGCTCTCACGCTGCTATCGCGCTGGTGCTAGTGATCGTTCAGGTGGCGCTGGGTGGCTGGACCTCCACCAACTACGCAGCACTGGCCTGCAGCGACTTCCCGGGGTGTCAGAGTGAGGCGGTTTGGCCCGAAATGGACTTTCGTAAAGGTTTTGACCTTACCCAGGAGGTCGGTCCGAACTATCTGGGCGGTAAGCTCGACAACAGTGCGCGGCAGGCCGTACACATGACCCATCGACTAGGGGCCCTGGTGATCCTGTTAGTAGTGGGCCTACTTGCCTTTCGCATGGCACAGGCGGGCTCCGACCTTGCTGGATGGCTGGGCGTGGTGCTAGCTGTACAGCTGATGCTTGGAGTGCTGAACGTTGTTTGGGTGCTACCGCTATTGAATGCCACTTTCCATAACCTTGGGGGCGCGGCATTGCTGCTGGTGCTGGTTGCAGTAAACTACCGCGCCCGTGTGCCCTCTCAGTTGGCGAGTTAAGCCGAGGTGCTGATGTGACTGATATACCTGTTTCTATACCAACCGACTCAGATCCCTCTATTGAGGGGGTGACTGTTGAGGGAGCGGTTTGGCGCGATTTTTACGAAATGTGCAAACCGCGCGTGGTTTTGCTGATGCTGCTGTGTGCGATTGTTGGCATGTTCTTGGCGGTACCAGGTATGGTGCCTGTCGATGCCTTGCTGTTCGGCACGATTGGTATTGCGCTGGTGGCGGGTTCGGCGGCAGCGGTGAACCATATTGCTGACGCCGAGATAGATGCGCGCATGGCACGGACAAGCAATCGGCCCATTGCTCGCGGCCGGGTAGGGTTTTCTCAGGGTGTGGCATTTGCGGCAGTGACCGGCATCCTTGGCATGCTGGTTCTGTATTTTTTGGTCAACCCTCTGACGGCCTGGTTAAACTTGGCTTCTTGGGTGGGCTACGGTTTGATTTACACCCTGTGGCTGAAACGGGCTACCCCGCAAAATATTGTCATTGGTGGGCTGTTTGGTGCCGCGCCACCACTGTTCGGTTGGACGGCGGTCAGTAACAGCATAGAACCCGGTGGGCTTCTGTTGGTGCTGATTATCTTTGCCTGGACTCCGCCGCACTTTTGGGCGTTGGCACTCGATCGTAAAGACGAATATCGCGACGTTGATATTCCCATGTTGCCGGTCACCCACGGTGAGTCCTACACGCGCCTGCACATTTTGCTTTACACGGTTATCCTCGTATTAATTACGGTATTGCCCTATAGCATCCGCATGAGCGGTGAGATCTATTTAGCGGGTGCACTGTTGCTTGGCGCGCGTTTTCTCTACTGGGCAATTGTTTTGGTACGAGATAACAACCCCACAGCACCCATGGCAACGTTCCGATTTTCTATTGCCTACCTTGGCGCTTTGTTTCTGGCGCTGCTGGTCGATCATTACACCACCTCGCCAATGGCCGGTTAATTACCTACCAGCCAAACTAGCGTCTATCTACTTCTGGAGCTTTCTATGTCTGGCGTTCGCGCGACCGTTATCATGTGTTTGGTTTTTATAGGCATTGTGCTGACGGCCTTTGTCTACAACACCACCAAGGTGAAAACCGTTTCGTTTGACGAACTACAAAAACAGGGCAGCGTTATGTTGCCCAAGCCACGCGCGATTGCCGATATACAATTGCAAGCTGACAACGGTTCGGCCTTCACAGAAGCAAGCCTTGCTCAGGGCTCCTGGACGTTCTTGTTTTTTGGTTTTACAAATTGCCCTGATATCTGCCCGACAACCATGTCGTTGATGGGTCAAGCGGTTAATGAGCTGACGCCAGAAGAGCGCGCTGATTTTCGTGGTGTGCTTGTCAGCATCGATCCGGAGCGGGATGACTTGGACGCTTTGGGTGCCTACGCGCGTGCGTTCTCGCCAGAGTTTGTTGGCGTCACCGGGACTATTGCCAACCTTGCCACCTTTGCGACTCAGGTAAATGCGGCCTTTCAGAAAATGCCGGGGCAGGGTGACGAGCCTTACTCAATAGACCACACGGGTAATGTCGTAATTGTAAATCCATTTGGCCATTATCACGGTTTCATAAAAATGCCCCATACCCGTGCTAAGCTCGTTGAGACCTTCCGGGCGTTGCGGGCGTCGCTTTAAGCCTTCGACCTAGACTAAAACGGCACACAGGAATTACAGTGCAAGTATCTCGCGGCATAAACGAGCCGCTCACCGAGCAGTATGATCGCATACGGCAACACGCTGTTGACCTATGTGCGCCATTGGCGGTAGACGACTACGGCGTGCAACCCGTTCCCGATGTCAGTCCCCCAAAATGGCACCTTGCGCATACCAGCTGGTTTTTTGAAACCTTTTTGCTGAAGCCGGAATTGCCGGACTATGTGCCCTTCAACGATTCCTTCGAGGTGTTGTTTAACTCTTACTACAATGGGGTTGGCGAACAGCATCCGCGAACCGAGCGCGGCAATCTGTCTCGACCGACAGTCGATGAGGTGTACAGCTATCGCAATCATGTTGATGTCAGCATGCGCGAGTTGCTGGCGTCGCTCGCGTCGCGAGATGAAGAAGCCAGCGAGGCTCTGCAACGGTCTGTTGTGTTGGGCTTGCATCATGAGCAACAGCATCAAGAGCTACTCGCTACTGACATTAAATACATTCTTGGCAAAACACCCGTAGCTGACGCTTATCAGAGCAGCACGGTGCCAACAACGGATCGCGCCGTATGCGATGACTCTCTAGTCGTTGAGCCGTCGGAACTTTTATTTCGAGAGTTTGCTGGCGGACTGCACGAAATTGGTGTGGATGTAGCCACCAACGCGGAGTTTTGTTTTGATAACGAAACGCCTCGCCATAAAAATTACACCGAAAACTTTAAGCTTGCGAATCGTTTGGTCAGCAACGCAGACTTTCTAAAATTTGTTGAAGATGGTGGCTACACGCGCTCCGAACTTTGGCTCTCTGAAGGTTGGTCTGCGTTGCAGGCGGGTCGTTTTGGCAAACACCCTGCGCCTTTGTATTGGCGGCAACATAACGACGAGTGGCAGGAGTATGTGTTCACGGGTTTGCAGCCATTGCGTCTACATGCTGCCGTTGCCCATGTGTCCTATTACGAAGCGGATGCCTATGCCCGTTGGGCGGGTGCACGTCTGCCTTCCGAAGTGGAATGGGAGATAGCCGCGCAAGCGCTAGAACTTGAAACGCTGGCCGGTGGTAACACCGACGCAGAATCAATTGCCATTGTGCAAATGCAAGACAGCCTCTGGCAGTGGACGCGCAGTGCGTATGCCGCCTACCCTGGGTTCCGTCCATTGCCAGGTACTTTGGGCGAATATAACGGCAAGTTTATGAGTGGTCAGATGGTGTTGCGTGGCGGCTCTATCGCGACGCCATCCGGGCACGCTCGCTCTACCTACCGTAATTTTTTCTATCCGCCAGATCGCTGGCAATTTACCGGTATTCGGCTTGCTGCCGATATCGGCTAATGATTGGGTGCTGCAGTTGAGCAATTACCAGTTTTTTGATCTCGCCCCAGTGCTTCGCACCATGCGCGAAGAAGTACTCGAAGGGTTGTTGGCGCCACAAAAAACGTTGTCGCCAAAATACTTTTATGACGAACGTGGCAGTCGGCTGTTTGATGAGATCACCCATCTGCCTGAGTATTACCCCACGCGAACCGAAACCGCGTTGTTCGAAACCCACAGCGCAGAGATTGCGCAGCACTTCAGTGGCGACGTGACACTGATCGAATACGGTAGTGGCAGCAGCCGCAAGATTCGTGCTCTGCTTGAGGCCATGCGGCCCGCCGCCTATGTGCCATTGGATATCTCTGGCGAGCATCTCGAGGCCTCTGCTAAAACCTTACAGGCCGACTACGATTGGCTCGACATTTATGCGGTTTGCGCCGATTACTCCCAAGAAATTAAGTTGCCTGAGGCTATCCCGCTGAATCAGCCCATGGCGTTTTTTCCCGGTTCAAGCATTGGCAACTTTACGCCCGAGGGAGCGCAGGCGTTTCTGGTTCGAGCGCGTGCTTTGATGGGCGATCAAGGCAAGCTACTGATTGGCATCGATCGAAAAAAAGACAAGGCGGTACTTGAGCTTGCTTACAACGATGCCGCAGGCGTAACCGCTGCGTTCAACCTTAATGTGTTGACGCACCTCAACCGCGAACTGGATGGAAATTTTGAGCTTGATGGCTTTGCCCATCGGGCGATTTACAACGAGCAGGTTGGCAGTATTCAAATGTTTCTGCAGTCGCTTAAACCTCAGCAGGTAACCCTTGCTGGCGAGCAGATTGAGTTTGCTGTCGGTGAGCAGATTCATACGGAGAATTCGTTTAAGTACGACCCGGAACAGTTTGCTGAACTGGCGGCAAAATCAGGTTGGGCGCAAGAGTTGCATCTAACCGATGCGCAAGACTACTTTTCAGTATTCCTCCTCAGCGCGGCCTGAACAAAGGTTTTCAGCGCGGCCTGAACAAAGCGTTTCAGGCCTTAGCTGCGAGTAGCCTAGGGTCGATATAGAAGAACGCATTGCAGCGATTTTGCACAATAGCTCGAAACTCTTCCGGATTTTTTTGCGTCTGCAGCGATTGCCCTGGCGGCGGGAATTTTGCTCGCAGGCGTGACAGCCAGAAAGAAGTGGCGCCGTAGATCATAAACAACGGCAGAAACCACAGTTCTTCTGCGGAAAGCGGCCTCTCGCCATTATAGGCACGCAGCAACGCGACAGTGCGGTCGGTATCAAGTACGCCACTGCCATCGGTGCACCAGTCGTTGATGGCAACGGCAATATCGAACAGCAGGTAGTGTTCGCCGGCGTGATGAAAATCGAGTACACCCGACAAGCCACGGTTTGTGAACAGCACGTTGTCGCGAAACAGATCGCCATGGACGATGCCCGTCGGTAGACAGGCGAGGTCGCGCCGGTTCAGCAACGATTTTAAGTGTCCCAGTGCGCGACGCAACAGAGACTGCTGGTCAAAGGGTAAGTAGGGCGCGACCTGCTCGCCGTTTGACTGGAGCCAATTAAGATCGCGATCGAAGAGTTTGGCGTGGGAGCGTGCGCCTGAACTGGCGCGATGAAAGCGCGCAAGGAATCGCCCAACGGCCATACATTGGTTGGTGGTCGGATTTACCGGGTGTTCGCCTGGCAGCCGGGTCGACAAAATCGCGGGTTTGCCAACCAGTGACACCACACTGTTGCCATCACCATTGGTAACAATCCGCGGTACCGGCAGGCCAGCCCTTTGCAAGCTGTTAGCGAGAGGCACTAACAGATTACGTGAGGGGTAATCTTGCTCAAGGATGGTAACGACCCAGCGATGCACATTAGCGGTGTCAGTCGTGTTAACAAAATAGTTGCTGTTTTCGATGCCGGTGCTGATGCGCTGATAGTCCGACAGCTCGCCTACGCCGTATTGCGGTAGCCAGTTAGCCAGTTCGCTCTGGCTGAGTTCGGTTAAGGTCGCCATCAGAATTCAATTATTGTCCATTGTGGCAGTAGCGTAGAGGCCTGGCCGAGATCACCAAAGCCACGGGTTGGGTCCGCCGGCACCAGATAATAGGGACGGCCTATGCTGGGCACGATCTTAACCAGCCGCAGTTGGCCATTTTGACGGTACTCGTACACGGTTCGCTTTGTGCCCGCCGTAATCACTACGTCGGGGCCTTCAAGAGAGCGCTGCACGCCGTCTAGCCCAGCGTAGTCGTTTTCGTATTCTCGCGCTGGCGCAGGATTTTTCTCGTAGTCTCGCAACGAGTAGACGACGCTTCTTTCCGTCGACTCCTCAGGCGCTGCCTCTGACACTTCTGGGGCGGTCTCTGGGGTCTCTGCGGTCTCTGGGTTCTGGAGGGGCTCGGTTGGTGTGGCAGCGTAAACTGCTGGCTGCGACCCGAACACACAGAGCAGCAACAGCGCACAGCTGCGCCGAATCGAGAGCGCAAGGTCGCGCTGTTTAAAGAGCACACGGTCGCGCTGTTGCAAGAGCGCACGGTCGCGCTGTGGTAGCCTGAAACCTTTGATGTTCATATGGCGATGGTGGCGTAAATAATGGCCGCAAACAAACCTTTGTTGCTGATCGACGGCTCGTCGTATCTGTTTCGTGCATTCCATGCGTTACCCGACCTCGAAACCCGCGATGGGTTCCCTACGGGTGCCATGCGCGGTGTTCTGGCGATGCTGCGTAAACTGCCCCGAGAATACCCCGGCAGTACAGTCGTTGCGGTGTTTGATGCAAAAGGTAAGACGTTCCGAGACGATATGTACGCCGAGTACAAAGCTAATCGCCCACCGATGGACGATCGACTGCGCAAGCAGATCGAGCCTATCCACGAGATGGTCAAGGCCATGGGAATGCCCCTCTTGGTTGTGCCCGGTGTTGAGGCGGATGACGTGATTGGCACGCTGGCCGCCCAGGCGACGCAGCTCAAGCGTCATACGATCGTGTCAACCGGCGATAAAGACATGGCCCAGCTGGTAACCAAATACGTCACGCTGATCAACACCATGTCAGATACCACCATGGACGAGGCAGGTGTGGCCGAAAAATTTGGTGTGCGCCCTGACCAGATTATCGATTATCTGGCGCTCATGGGCGATACGGTGGACAACATTCCAGGCGTGCCCAAGGTTGGCCCGAAAACCGCAGCGAAGTGGCTGGGTATTTACGAGACGTTGGACGAACTGATTGCCAAGGCAGACGAGATCAAAGGCAAGGTGGGCGAAAGCCTGCGCGACAACCTTGAGCAATTGCCGCTGTCGCGGGAGTTAACAACCATCAAGTGTGATGTTGAGCTCGACGTCAGCGCCGAAACGTTGGCGATGACAGAGCCCGATACCGAGACGCTGCGCGAGATGTACGAGCGCTTTGAGTTTAAGGGTTGGCGCGATGAACTGGCGGGCGCTGACGATGGTCCTGCACCCATTGCCAAGGCGGCAGAACAACGCAACTACGACTGCGTGCTTGATAAAAAGGCGCTCGACGGCTGGATCACCAAGCTTAAAAGCGCGCCGCTGTTTGCATTTGATACCGAAACCACCAGCCTCGATTACATGGAAGCTGAATTAGTGGGCGTGTCGTTTGCCGTCACTCCTGGTGAGGCTGCGTATGTACCGGTTGCGCACGACTACATGGGGGCGCCCGACCAGATTAGCCTGAGCGATCTGTTAGCCGTGCTGAAACCCATTCTCGAAGACCCAGCCATTAAGAAGGTGGGGCAGAATCTAAAGTACGACATGAGCGTGCTTGCTCGTTATGACGTCAAGCTCAACGGTATTGCTTACGACACCATGCTTGAAAGCTACGTTTTTAACAGCGTGGCAACGCGTCACAATATGGACGCCTTGGCCGCTAAGTATCTAGATGTGAAAACCGTACACTTCGAAGAGGTTGCGGGTAAGGGCGCTAAGCAGCTCACCTTTAACCAGGTGCCGCTGGAAACGGCGGCCGACTATGCGGCAGAAGACGCTGACATTACGCTGCAGCTACATGCCGCGCTTTGGCCTGAACTGTCGAAAGAACCGACGCTAGTAAGTGTGTTTGAAGACATTGAGCTGCCGTTGATTGGCGTGCTGTCGCGCATCGAACGAAACGGCACGTTGATTGATGCGGGTCTGCTCGGCGAACAGAGCGCAACCCTCGCCAGACGTGCGCTCGAATTGCAGGAGCAAGTGTGGACGCTGGCTGGCGAAGAATTCAACATGGGCTCGCCCAAACAGTTGCAGAAAATTCTGTTTGAGAAGCTCGATCTGCCAGTGAAAAAGAAAACGCCCAAAGGGCAACCGTCGACGGCCGAGCCCGTGTTGCAAGAGCTCGCGCTCGACTACGAGATTCCGAAACTCATCATGGAGTATCGAAGCGCGACCAAGTTGAAGTCGACCTACACCGACAAACTGCCGTTACAGATCAGTCAAAAAACGGGTCGGGTGCATACCTCCTATCACCAGGCGGTTGCAGCAACAGGGCGGCTGTCGTCGTCCGATCCTAATTTGCAGAACATCCCCATTCGAACCGAAGAAGGTCGAAAGGTGCGTACCGCATTTGTGGCAGCCCCCGGCAATAAAATGGTGGCGGCAGATTACTCCCAGATCGAACTGCGCATTATGGCGCACTTGTCGAAAGACGAAGGGTTGTGCAGCGCGTTTGCGAACAAGCTTGATGTGCATCGTGCCACCGCCGCTGAGGTGTTTGGTGTGGAATTGGCAGAAGTGAGTGACGACCAACGCCGCAGCGCCAAAGCGATCAATTTTGGTTTGATCTACGGCATGTCAGCGTTTGGGTTGGCCGGGCAACTGGGCATTACCCGTGGCGTGGCGCAGGAATACATCGAACTGTATTTCGAGCGCTATCCCGGTGTGCGCACGTACATGGATGAAACCCGCGCGTTGGCTGCAGACCAGGGCTTTGTTGAAACCGTGTTTGGTCGACGGCTGTACTTACCCGAAATTAACGCAAGCAACGGTATGCGCCGACAGGCGGCAGAACGCACGGCGATCAATGCCCCTATGCAAGGCACAGCAGCCGACATCATCAAGCGGGCGATGATTAAAGTAGATAGCTGGTTAGCTGAAAGTGGTCTTGCCGCCAGGACCATCATGCAGGTGCACGATGAACTGGTGTTCGAAGTGGCTGATGCGGATGTCGATAAGTTGATTGCAGGGGTTAAAGACTGCATGGAGGGCGCGGCAGAATTGGACGTGCCTTTGGTTGTTGACGTGGGGATTGGGCAAAACTGGGATGAGGCGCACTAGCTCGTATAACTTACACTGAGATACCGTTGTTACTAGAGGTTCGGTCTCTTAGACCGCGACGAACTGCAATTGAAAAAGGAGAACGATGGTGAAAGTTGGGGCCATGATATTTGCTACAGACCAAACTATCAAAGTAACCAAGCTTGCTCCGGAGCTTGAGTCTCGTGGTTATGAGTCCCTTTGGATTCCAGAAAAAACCCATTTGCCTACAAGCAGGTTAACAAGCTGGCCCGGTGGAGACCTTCCTGAATGGTATAAGCGTACATCTGATCCGATGATCGCGTTGGCTGCGGCATCTGGTGTCACAACAAAGCTCCGTTTGGGTACGGGTGTGTCGTTAGTACCCGTTCATGACGCAGTCACGATGGCAAAGTCTATCGCTACGCTGGATTGGACGTCAGATGGCCGGTTTGAGTTTGGAGTTGGATATGGATGGAATGCTGAAGAGTACGCAACGCACGGCGTCGATATAGCCAAGGCGCCTGAGATCATGCGAGAAAAAATAGCATTGATGTGTGAGTTGTGGAGAAACGAGGTTGGTAGTTATAACGGCAAGCACGTCAGCGTAGAGCCCAGTTGGAGTTGGCCGAAACCGGTTCAGCAACCTAGGCCGCCCATCCACATCGGCGCGCGCGCTACTAAAGCCGTATTTGCCGATATTGCCGCTTACGCTGATGGTTGGATCCCCATCGAAGGGTATGGAAATATTCTCTCGCAGATCCCTAAGTTGCACCAAGCCTTCGAAGAGGTGGGTCGTCCGATTTCAGACGTCAAGATAAGCGTGTACTCCTCTGGCGGTGACCCGAAGCTGGTGGAAGAGTACCTACAAGCTGGTGTAGATAGAGTGATCGTCACACTTTCTCCAAACCCTGAGCTTGAAGTGATGCGTGAATTGGAGAAGCACACAGCCGCTTTGCGGTCATTTATTGGAGGATAGGTCTGTGTCCTTCACCGTTAGGTCACAACTGAACAATCCCAGCTAGGCTTCTTCCTGATCGTCGCCGCCTTCGGTGCTCGCGCTGCTGAGAATATCCTCAATCTTCGCGATGGCTTCCAGTTGACCCAGCCCTTTCAGTGCTGAATAGCACTGCACCGAAACCGTGGGCAAATCAGCTATGCGCTTCTTTGCCGCCATCAGGGCCTGACTGCGGGCACCTGATTTCAGTTTGTCCGCCTTGTTCAGCAGGATGTGCAGCGGTAGCTCAGAGGCGGAAGACCAGTTGAGCATCTCTTCATCAAAAGGCTGGAACGGATGGCGTATGTCCATGACCAGCACCACCCCACCGAGGCAGTCTCTGTAGGATAAGTAAGTGTTCACTCTCTTTTGCCACGTTGCCTGGGCGGCGCGCCCGGCCTTGGCGTAGCCGTAACCGGGCAGATCCACCAGGCGGCCACCACCACGCACCTCAAAGAAGTTGAGGAGTTGGGTGCGCCCCGGGGTTTTACTGACCCGTGCGAGCTGGCGGTGTCCTGCCAGCCGGTTCAAAAAGCTCGACTTACCCGCGTTGGAGCGCCCAGCGATGGCAAGCTCTGGGCCCTCTTCTGCCGGCAAATCGTTATCGCCAGCCGCACTCGTCAGAAAGGTGACCTCAAGTCGCTCTTCCTTCACAGATTTAATGGCAGACCCCTTGTCCGAGTTGGCACCTGATGGTTTGCTGGAATTTGTCATCGATCTCGTTGATTTAGTTGAATTATCTGCGGTGTTTGTGTGCGCTGACCGGCGCCCTTTTCTGGCCGCGATGGTTTATAATTTGCGCTCGTTTTTGCAGCGACAGTCTACCTTGGCTGGCGTTGCGAGGAACATACAGCAGGAAATCACAGATGCGTTTGAGCACCACCCTCATTTCTCCTCTTCTGAAGTCGGCCGGCAAAGCCGGCGCCATTGCGCTTGTTGCGCTAACTGGCGCGGCGGTTTCTCAAGGTGTATTCGCTGACAGCGGCCCCGTGGGTGACGCGGCGGCCGGCAGCAAACTAACCACCGCTTGCCAAGCGTGCCACGGCACGGACGGTAACGGTCTTGCACCAAATTACCCAAACATTGCAGGCCAAAATGAGCGTTATTTGCTGAGGCAGCTGTTGATGATTCAGTCTGAAGAGCGCAGCGCCCCTCTGATGGCTGGCCAGCTTAACGGCATGAGCGAGCAAGACCTGCGTGATATCTCAGCGTTTTATGCGGCCAAAGAGCCGAAGCTTGCCCAAGCTCAGGGCGATGATGTGCAGATCGCGATGGCTAAGCAGCTGTACAAAGGCGGTTCGATCGAAAAAGGTGTTGCGGCTTGCACGGCTTGTCACTCACCGTTAGGCAGTGGCAATGCGGCTGCCGGGTTCCCGCGTATAACCGGCCAATCACCCGAATACACCATTGCCCAGCTGACCGCTTACCGCGAAGGCGTTCGGGCCACTGACGAAGCCTATGGCGCCATGATGCGTCAGGTTGCCGCTAATCTGAACGACACTGAGATTGCGGCGTTGGCGGATTACTTGCAGGGTTTGCACTAAAAGACAGGCGGGGGTCAGAATTAATTCTGACCCCACAACTCTCCCCCCCCTCTCCCTCTCCCCCCCCTAGTAATCTTCTCCTCTCCGTTCATCCCACATTAACTCTCGCCATGCGATAATTTCGGTGATCTATAATTGGAATCATTCTGTAAAACTAGGGTCATGACTCTCCTGTAGCGTCCTGATTTCTGGGAACATAGCGGAATAGACTTGCGAGAACCTTATGGCACCTTTCTCTTCAAAAACTCTGTTAACTCATACCTTGGCCTTGGGCCTCTGCGCCTTTGCGACGACCTCCTTTGCTGACAATCACTCGGGTCACGGTCACAATGAGGCTGCTGGGGAAGCGCCTGCGGCTGCTGGGGAAACAGCCGTTGTGCTTTACGAGGCGGGCGTGCACTACGAAGAGCTACTCGTACCGGCAGCGCCGGCTGACAGCAACACGGTTGAGGTTGCCGAAGTGTTCTCTTATCTGTGTATTCACTGTTTCAACTTTGACGCCTCTGTTAGTGAGTGGTCGCTTCGCCAAGACGAAAGCGTGAGCTTTATTCGCATTCCGGCGATCTTCAATAAGGATTGGGCTCTGTTTGCCCAGGCGTACTACACCGCAGAAGCATTAGGCGTGAGCGACAAAACTCACGATGCGATATTCGAAGCCGTTCACACCCGCAAGGAAGACCTGCGCACACCCGCCACAATTGCGGCGTTATTCAAGCGAGTTGCCGGTGTTGAGACAGACGTGTTCCAGAAAGCCTTTGACTCGTTTTCTGTTCGTAGCAAATTGCAGCAGGCAGATTCTCGCGCTCGTCAGTTCCGCTTGCAGTCAGTGCCCACCATGGTGGTTAACGGTAAATACAAAACCAACAGCACAATGGCTGGCACCAACATTGGCATGTTGCAGGTTGTCGACTTTCTAGTGAAGAAAGAACAGGCAGCAAAGACGGCAGCAGCCGCAAAAAATACGGCTCAGTCCGCAGCCGAATAGTGCGCACTCGCACAGTCGTTACGCGCAGCAGTTAGATGTGGAACAAAAGAGAAACGACAACACGAAGAAAGTGACGGACGGGGCACAGAACCTGATCGGTGGCAGTACTACGCTTAGCGCGCAGTTGTTGTCGGGGACCGACATGCGTACGCCACTTTCGATGCTCGCTAGAACCGGGCAATCGTCGATGGCACAGCCTGTGTTAAACAGGGCCGTTCTTGGAGAGCATGAACGGCGGGGGATAAGATCCAATTCTGTGCGATTTTTGACGTTTAATATTCAGTCGGGTATTTCTACTACCCGGTATAGCCAATACGTAACCCGTTATTGGAAGCACGTGCTGCCGCACGAAGCCCGCGCGAAAAATCTTCAGCGTATTGGCGACCTGGTGCATGACTACGACGTCGTTGCACTGCAGGAAATTGACGGCGGTAGTCTGCGCAGCGGCTTTATCAATCAGGTGGAGTACCTCGCCCAGCGCGCGGCTTTCCCCTATTGGTATACCCAGTGCAATCGTGACCTCGGACCCTTTGCTCAGATGGGCAACGGTGTGTTGTCGCGTATTGCGCCCAAAGCTTTGGAAGACCACAAGTTACCCGGTGCTATTCCTGGTCGAGGTGCGCTGGTAATGCGCATTCCTTTTCCGGGCACAGATGCGGGCCCTGACGAAGAACTCTTGGTCGTGGTGTTGCACCTTTCCCTCGGTGGACGATCGCAAGCCCAGCAGCTTGAGTATGTTGGGGAATTGATCGACGGTGAGAAAAACGTTGTGGTGCTAGGTGACCTGAACACTCCGCTGTCAGCGCTTTTGAACACATCGCCGCTCGCAGGCTGTGGTTTGAGCACGAGCCCTAGTGCCTGCCCAACCTACCCGAGTTGGAAACCCTCACAGATTATTGATCACGCGCTCGTATCGAAGGCTTTGATGCTCGAAGAGTATGAGGTGCTTGATTGTGGGTTGTCTGATCACCGGCCGTTGGCAGTAACCGTGGCACGCTGTCCTGAGTATGTCGAACCGGCTGTTGCGGTACAGGATATCGTGGCTGATGCATTGCAGGATGCACCGCGAGCGGAGTTGGTGGCGTCGGCTACGTCGTCGTAATGCGTTAAGAGTTGAAAGCAGGGGTCAGAATTAATTCTGACCCCTGTCTGTCGCGGCGAACGCCGTGACCTTTAGCGGAACACTCTTGCTATCGCGACGCGCCAGCTTTTGGCTCTTGCTGTGACACTTCTGCTACCGGCGTCGCCTTCACGCATGCCGTCTCGAGCAGCTCCGGGTAGTTCTTCCGGTACTCGGTTTCACACAGGCCGATGCTCGCATTGGCAACTGACACAACGTAGGCGTGCAGATCTTTTGAACCCTGCTCGTCAACCACATGGGCGAAGCTCACCATACCTTTGCCGGTGTAAGCGCCGCCGCGAACGATCGCGTCCCATGACTCGTGGGTGGCATCACTCATGTAACGCAGATCAGGAACGCCGCCGGTAGAACTGATGACGCCCGCGCCGTGACAGACCTGACAGTTGTTGTTGAACAACGCCTGACCGTTTGCCAGTTCGTCAGCTGATGCTACGAGCTTTGGCTGTTCAGGCAGTTCCATCCAGGCGATCTTTGGCTCGGGCAATACTTCTTTGCCGCCAAGCTTGTACGCGAGAATGCGACCTTCTTTCAATGTGTTCGACTTGTGCCGGGGTACGCCTGCGGTCAAACCAAACGCACCACCCCAGCCCGCGACAACGGCGATGTATTGCTCGCCGTCGACCATGTAGGAGATGGGCGGCGCGATGATGCCAATGTGCACCGGGCTACTCCAAACTTTCTCGCCAGTGTCAGCGGTGTACGCGGTAAAGGTGCCGTCAGCGAGGCCTTGGAATAGCAGGTTTCCCGAGGTGCTGAGCAGGCCGCCGTTCCACGATGCATCATGCTGCACGCGCCATACTTCTTCCTGCTTTACTGGGTCCCATGCGGCGAGGTGGCCTTTCACTTTTTGCAGTGTGTCGACAATCTCGTCAGGCGTAGCTGGGCCAGGCAGGTTGAAGTCGATACCTAGGTTCCAGGTTTTAGGATCGTATTTGAATGCGTTGTTTTGCGCGAACTTGAACTCAAGACCAAGCGCCGGAATATACACAAGGTTGGTCTTTGGGCTGTAGGTCATGGGGTGCCAGTTATGGCCGCCCAGAGGCCCGGGTTGAATCGTTTTCAGATCGTTGGCGTATTGCGCGTCGGGGCTTTCAACGGGCCGACCGGTTTCTGGGTCGATGTGAGTGGCCCACTGCACGGGCACGTAAGCTTCAGCCGAAATGAACTGACCGTTCTCGCGATCGATGACATAAAAGAACCCATTTTTAGGTGCCTGCATGATGACCTTGCGCTCGACCCCGCCGATCTCCATGTCCGCCAGAATCATGTGTTGAGTGGCGGTGTAATCCCAGTTGTCGCCGGGCGTGGTTTGGTAGTGCCACTTGTATTCACCCGTGTCCGGGTTGAGAGCAACAATAGACGACAGGTATAGGTTATCGCCGCCGCCTGGGCTGCGGATATAGCGGTTCCAGGGAGAGCCGTTGCCAACGCCGATGTACAGCGTGTTGAGTTCAGGATCGTAGGCCATGGAATCCCAAACGGTGCCACCACCGCCAACTTTCCAGTATTCGTCGCCACGCCAAGTTTTAGCAGCCTCTTCCAGCGCTTTGGTTTCGTAGGGCTCATCGGGATTACCGGGTACCGTGTAGAAACGCCACTGTTGTTCGCCGGTGTTAGCGTCATAGGCGGTGATGTAACCGCGCACGCCATATTCCGCACCACCGTTGCCAATAATGACACTGCCTTTAATAACGCGCGGGGCGCCGGTAATGGTGTAGGCGCGATCGCGATCAGTGGTTTGTTCGCTCCAAACCTGAGTGCCATCTTCTGCGTTTAACGCAATCAGTCGACCGTCGATGGTGCCAACATAGACACGGCCTTTCCATACGGCGGCGCCACGGTTAACGACGTCGCAACAGGCATAAACACCATGAGAGCGTGGAACTTCAGGATCAAACTTCCACAGCAGTTCGCCGGTTTTTGCGTTGTGCGCCCACACCACACTCCAGGACCCGGTGGAGTACATGATGCCGTCTACCACAATGGGTGACGCCTCAAGGCCGCGGGTGGTTTCAGTGTCCCAGTACCAGGCAAGGCCGAGATCTTTCACGGTCTTGTCTGAGATCTGGGTTAGGGGGCTGTGGCGCTGTTCGTCATAGGTGCGACCGTGAGCCATCCAGTTGCCGGGTTCGGCGTCAGCATTGATGATGCGCGCTTCATCTATGTTGGCCAGCGCTACGGTGGTTGTTGCCGCAACGCTGGGTGCAACCGCGGTGGCATCAGCTGTGGTGGCCGTGCCTGCTGCATCGTCGTTGCTTTGGCCGCACGCGCTGATTAGCAGTAGGCCTGCGGCAAGACTGGCGAAGCCTTTAAATGATCGACTGGGTCGATTTGTTGGCGTGGCTCTGGTTGTACCCAGAGTCGTTTGCATGCTGTTCATAATGGAAGGTCCCCTCTACCACGGAAATAGACCGCCTGAGTGTACCAAAAAGGTGCCGCGGCACAGGTGAATCCTCAGCAGGACTTTCTGTGCTCGGGCGAACGCCTGTTAACTCGCTTTAGCGTGCGTGCTGAGGAATTCCAGAATGCGAGTGTGCACAAAGTCAGGGTCTTCCAAATGCAGAAAGTGGCCCGCATGGGGCAGCAATTCCATCTCGAAGGGTCCGCTAAAGTTGTTGGCCATGCCCTCGGTGGTTGAGGCGCCGATGCACCCGTCTTTACCGCCGTGCAGATACAGGCTGGGTACGCTGATGATTTCGCCCATGCGGCTTTGCAGCGCGGCAACGTCAGCGTGTTGATAGTCAGGGTTGAGCGTGCAGCGGTAGTAGTTAAGCGCAGCCGCTAGTACACCAGGTTGCCCTAGCGTATCGAGCACTCCCTGAAGCTGCTCTTCAGAGAAATTCCAGCCGGGCGACCAGTCCTGCCACAACCGCCGGATGAACGCCATGTTGTCGTAGCTGACCGCCATCTCGGCGAGTGCGGTTTGAAAGAAAAACATGTACCAGCTGCGGCGTTGTTGTTCGGGATCGGTCAGAAAGGCTTCACCGAGTTTCGACCCATAAGGCACGGCCAGTGTGACGAGTGCGCGTACTTTTTCTGGCGCCAAAACCGCGGTTCCGCTGGCGATCGAAGAGCCCCAATCATGGCCGATTACAACCGCCTCTTCATACCCCAACGCATCGATTAGATTGAGCGCATCTTGGGCAAGTTCGATGGTCTGATAGCGGTTCTCTGCGCTTAGCGTGTCGGGGTGGTAACCGCGCTGGTAGGGAGCAACCGCGCGATAGCCGGCGCCAGCAAGCGTACCTAGCAAACCTTTGAATGAGCCGGGATAATCGGGGAACCCATGCAGGCACAGCGCTAACGGACCTTCGCCTTCGGTTAATGCGTGAAAGCGATAATCACCAGCGGTCACTTCAATTTCTGTGTATGTCATAGCTGCTTTAGCGCCTGTCTGCTTGCTGTTGTGTGAGGTATTCTGCAGCCTTCAACAACAACAGAAAAGTCTTAACCGTGTGTAGTCAACCTATCGATGTATTGATTCACGAATCCAATCAAACAGAAAGCTCTGATTGGGTAACCGAGCAACAAGAATGGCTAGACGCATTCGAGGCGCTTTTGCGTGAGCGCGGTGCGGAGGGTGCTCGTGACGTACTCGGGCAACTCGAAGAAAGTCTGGCGCATACCTCTGGCGTGCCCGCTCGACGATCACTCAATTCGCCGTATCGAAATACCATTGATGTACTCGATCAGGGTGAATATCCCGGTGACGTTGAGCTAGAGACACGTATCGAGAATATGATTCGCTGGAATGCGGTGGCCATGGTGCTGCAAGCCTACGACAGTGGCTCAGGCGTTGGTGGACACATTGCGACCTATCTGTCTGCTGCCACCATGATGGAAGTAGGCTTTAACCATTTCTTTCGCGGGGCAACAAAAGACTACGGCGGTGATCAGGTGCACTTTCAAGCGCATACGGCACCCGGTGTTTATGCGCGCGCTTTTCTCGAAGGCCGGCTGACTGAACAGCAGCTTGGTAACTATCGCCGCGAGTTGGGCGAAGGCGGCGGCTTGCCGTCGTACCCGCACCCGCGACGGCTACCCGACTTTTGGCAGATGCCAACGGCGAGCATGGGCCTGTCGACACCCAGTGCCATTTATCAGGCGCGGTTTGCAAAGTATTTAGAAAGTCGTGGCTTGAAGCCTAAAAACGGCGGAAAAATATGGACATTTATTGGTGACGGCGAGTCAGACGAACCCGAAGTGCTGGGTACGATTAACATCGCCGCGCGCGAAGGGCTCGACAATCTGGTGTTGTCTATTAACTGCAATCTGCAGCGCCTTGATGGCCCGGTACGCGGCAACGGCAAGATTATTCAAGAACTGGAACGCGCGTTTCGTGGTGCCGGTTGGCGAGTGATTAAGGTGATTTGGGGCGGCGGCTGGGACGGCCTGCTTGCACGAGATCACAATGGGGCGTTGCAACGCCGCATGGAAGAGGCGGTGGATGGTGACTATCAGATGTACACGGTGTCGTCTGGTGACGCTGTGCGAGAACACTGGATCGAAGATACGCCTGAGTTAAAGAAACTTATGGAATCGCTCACCGACGAAGAGATCGTCTCGATTCGTCGCGGCGGCCACGATCGCAAGAAAATTTTCGCGGCGTTCCGCGAGGCCGCAGCAACCAAAGATCAGCCCTGCGTCATTCTATTTAAAACAGTGAAAGGGCACGGCCTTGGTCCAGGCTCGGCCGGGCGCAATACCGTGCATCAGAAAAAGCAATTGTCGCCTGACGAACGCCGGGAGCTCGCGCGGCGTTTTTCTATTCCACTGTCTGCCGAAGATGTTGAACGCGCGAGTTTTTATAAACCGGCTGCAGACAGTCCGGAAATGCACTACTTGAAAAGCCGTCGCGAAGGATTGGGTGGGTCGTTGCCCAGGCGTTTGGTGAAGTGCGAGGCGCTGCCGCCGCCACCACGTGCTCTATTTGCTGACATGCTTAAAGGCAACGGGGAGCGCGAAGTATCTACCACCATGGCGATGGTGCGATTGCTGTCAAAGCTTCTGCGCGACAAAACCTTTGGTAAATATATTGTGCCCATTGTGCCGGATGAAGCTCGCACCTTTGGCATGGATGGGCTATTTCCGCAGGCGGGCATCTATTCACCGGCGGGCCAGCGTTACAGTCCTGTTGATGCCGGCTCGATCGCCCCTTACAAAGAAGCGGCAGACGGTCAGATATTGCAGGAAGGTATTTGCGAAACTGGCGCTATGGCGTCGTTTCTAGCGGCCGGCACCGCGTATGCGAATTACAGCCTGCCCATGATTCCGTTCTATATTTTCTATTCCATGTTTGGCTTTCAGCGCGTGGGCGACATGATTTGGGCGTGCGGTGACATGCTTGCTCGTGGCTTTCTGTTGGGAGGAACCTCGGGGAGAACCACGCTGAACGGCGAAGGAGTGCAGCACCAGGATGGCCACTCGCACCTGATCGCCTGCACGGTGCCAAATCTGAAAAGCTTTGATCCGTCGTTTGCCTATGAAATTGGCGTGATAGTGCGTGACGGTATTAAGCGCATGTACCACGAACACCACGAAGAATTTTATTACCTCACGCTGACGAATCAGAACCATCTGATGCCTGCCATGCCAGAGCGTGCTGATCGAACGCTGGCCGAACTCGAAGCACAGATCTGCAGCGGCATGTATTTGTTTGACGGGCCAGAAAATTCGGCGGAGACCTCTGCAGACGTTAATCTATTTGGCAGCGGTGCAATCATGCAGGAGGTTTTACTTGCCGCGGAAACATTGCGCGAGCTGGGTCAGGCAGTCAGTGTGTGGAGTGTGACCAGTTATAACGAGTTAGCTCGGCAGGGTATCGCGGCAGAGCGCGAACAATTGCACGCGCTGGGTGGCGAGTCTGAGGCTTCTTACGTTACCAACATGCTTGCCGACGCTGGTGGCGTATTTGTCGCGGCTAGCGATTATCAAAAGGCCCTGCCGCTCTCGATTGAGCGCTGGATACCTGGGCCTTACAGCGTGCTGGGCACCGATGGGTATGGGTTGTCAGAAGCGCGTCCAGAATTGCGCGATTACTTTGAAGTGTCGGCCGACTGGATTACCTTTTCGGCTCTAGCCTTGCTCGCTCAGAGCAACAAAATATCTCCTAAAGAAGCAAAGGAATTTGCCAAGAAAACCGGCTTGAGGCTCTAAGCCAACGCCATCCGGTGTACTATCAACAGCTCTAATTGCTCAACTGTTCGGAAAGGGACATTGCTATGTTTGGAAAACTCACCGGTCTGCTCGATTTCGCTAAAGATATGGGCACAGACTTATTCACCTCAGACGTCGAAGCGGCCATGAATATTGTTAAGCACATCGAGGCTAACAATCCGGGTGTAAACCCAATAAATGCGAGCTTCGACGACGGTGTGGTCACCTTAACCGGTATGGCTGATTCAGCGCTGGCCAAAGACAAAGCCGTGCTGCTGGCGGGTAATGTAAAAGGCGTCACCTCGGTTGTCGCAGACGGCCTCACCGCGCCCGCACCTCTGCCGCCAGCTTCCGAGCCGCTCACCAACGTTGTTCCTGCTAGCGAGATTCCTGCGCCAGAAGCACAGTACTACGTGATCGAGTCGGGTGACACCTTGGGTGGTATTGCTAAGGAGTTCCTAGGTAGTGCCAGTCGTTACCCGGAAATTTTCGAAGCAAATCGCGAAGTGATTCAAGACCCGAATAAAATATTCCCTGGTCAGAAGATCCGCATTCCACTCAGTTAGCAACATAAGGAAGCCTGGCGTTGCAGAAGTTGTTGAAGATAGTGTTGATGGCGTCGTCGGCCCGAGCTGTGGGTTGCCTGGTTACAACGCTGCTGACGTTTTCAGCCAGTGTCGGTTTTGCGGAGAGCGCGATGGCGGAATCTAGTCGAGGCATTCATGTCACCGGCCGTGCAGAGATTGCAGTGGAGCCTGATATGGCACGCATGACTCTGCAAGTCAGCGCCCAAGCGAAGGACGCTATCACGGTTAAAAAGCAGATTGATGGCGTCACTCGTTCGGTGTTAAAGCTCACCGACGAATATAAAATTGCCCGGCGCGACGTGACCGCCGCGGTTGTAAACCTGAGCCCGAACTATCAATACGAAAACAAGCGTCGGACGGTTGATGGTATGCAGGGGTCGCGGACAATTAGCGTCACTCTGCGCTCCCTCGATAACTATGGCGACTTTATGAATGCCGCCCTCGAACTTGGAATTAACTCAATCTCTGGCGTGCAACTTGATACGTCGAAACGTGAAGCCCTGGAAGATCAGGCCTTGGATGCTGCCATTGCTGATGCGCGTAAGCGAGCAGCGCATGTGGCGAAGCAGTTTGATGTAGAGCTCGGGAGAGTGCGCGAGGTACACGTTCAGGCGGGTCACGTAGAGCCACGCATGATGGCAAGGTCAATGTCGGCCGATTCGTCGGGGGGAGACTTCAGCGGTGGTGAGATCGATATTCGTCGAGACGTGCAGGCGGTTTTTAAGATCGAGAAGTTGCGGGATTAGTTGAGGTGATGCGGTGGTTGTTAGGCAGGGGTCAGAATCAATTCTGACCCCGAGTGTCACTTCACAGACTCAACTAACCAGTTGCAAAAACTCCATTCGCGTTGCCGAATTCGTTCGAAACTCACCAAGCATTACCGATGTCTTCATCATCGAGTTTTGCTTTTCTACACCGCGCATTGACATGCACAGGTGTCGAGCTTCGATAATCACACCCACACCAGCAGCGCCCGTCGAAGTGGAAATCGCCTCAGCGATTTGTCGAGACATGTTTTCCTGAATCTGCAGGCGACGGGCAAACATATCTACGATGCGGGCGATCTTTGACAGTCCGATCACTTGGCCCTTCGGTAAATAACCCACGTGACACTTGCCCACAAACGGCAGCAGGTGGTGTTCGCATAAAGAATACAGCTCAATGTCTTTTACCAACACGATCTCTTCGTTGTCAGATTCAAACATCGCGTTGTTGACCACGGTATCCAGGTCTTGTGTATACCCACGATTCAAAAACTGCATGGCTTTAGCCGCACGCTTTGGCGTGTCGAGCAGACCGTCGCGGTCTGGGTTTTCGCCAAGCCCTCTGATAATTTCGCGATAGTGTTTGGCAATCTCTTCCCAAGATTGGTCATCGCCGTCAACTGGAGTGTTAGCCATAGGTTGTCAGTTCCTTTGCGAAAGCGGATGTTATTCTAAACGACAATGTTGCATCCGGCTCGATCAAGCTGGCGTCAATTTGCGCCTGATCGAGCGGTTAGTTGTTTACAGCCAGTCCTTTAACTGTGTTTCGTAGTTCATATAGAGTTCGTAGTTATGGGTTGTTGTGGCGTTCAAATCCTGGTGCAGGCGGGCTTCAAAAAGTTGTTTTTTCACCCACTGGTGCTCTTTCCAGTTACCGCCAGCACTTTTCACCGACTGCATTTCCGCTGTACCTGCACCTACCAAGCCTTTGACCCCTTTGAATAGGTCACCGAACGAAGGTTCGTTGTTATCGCCACTCAACTTTTCGAGATTAGACTGAGAGTCGTCACGAAGACGTTGGGCGACAGCGAGGTAATGCACGGCCTTCTCGATCTGATCTTCAGTTAGCTTGCCGTCAGCGGGAGGAGAATAGCGGTCGTTCTCTGCGGCTTCGAGGTAATCGAGTTCGCGCCCGAAGCCGAACATTGAACCGTCGTTGTCGTTGGCTCGGCCTGTGCTGCTGCTTGGTTGGCTTGCGTCTATTGAACGACTCGAAGAGCGCTCTTCGATGTCGCGCCGAATGTCGGCGATTCGATCATCACTTGAGCTGCCTGCCATGCCGAGACCCAGCGCGCCCAAAATGGTGCCGACAACTATTAAGGCCACCAACGACAATCCGAGCGTTGCAAAGAAGTGGCCTACTGCCCGCTCTGCAGGTACGTCGAGAAATTTGGGCAACGCCTGCCATAACAGCACGAGCGACCAGATAGCCCCGGCGAGTGAGAGTAGCCCGCCGAACCAGGGCAGGGTGCCAAAAACGTTGCCAATGAGACCAGGAATGCTGGCAAAGGTGAGCGCTGACCAGGCTTGATCAAAGCTGCCTGCCCCCCCAAATTTCGCCGCGAGAAAACTCGCGATCCAACCGCCTATGCCAAACCACAGCAAACTCATGATCAGGGTGCCGATAAACCCATTGAAACCGCCTGCGCTACCCAACAGATAGCTGTCAGCAAACAGCCAGCCTAAAATGAGAGCTAGCAGAGCACAGGCGACAATTAGCGGCAGCGAAAACTGGGTCGCTGTGGTTTTCCAGCTATGCCCCTCGGCTTTGTACGTATCCCAAATTGCTGCGGGTTCGAACAGACCGTCTTTGATCCAGCCCAGGAGTTTACCGAAATCGAACATGGTCTTGGCCTCTCTGTATATTTCCACCATCTTAGCAGGCGCTCCAGTACCCGCCGAACCTGTTCAGGTTCTTGCGGCTATGGAGGCGCACGCCCACAATGGTGGATTAATAGCCGACCCTTGCGGGGAAGACACCAATGCCAAACGCCAAAAGCGAGTTCGACGTCATTGTGTGGGGTGCGACCGGTTTCACCGGGGAGTTAGTTGCTGACTATTTGCTGGAGTCTTATGGGTTGCCTGGCGTAGACGCCACGCCGGCCATTGCAGGCAAATACCCTGAGGTCGTGCGCTGGGCGATTGCTGGGCGTAACCCGGCAAAGCTTGCTGCACTGCAAGAGCGCTTGGGCGCTCCGGTGCCAATTCTGGTAGCTGACAGCGATGATGTCGAGAGCCTTGAAGAGTTGGTGTCCAAAACTACAGTCGTGCTAACAACGGTTGGTCCTTACGCGCAATACGGTTCCAAGCTGGTCGCAGCCTGTGCGACCAGCGGCACCCACTACTGTGACCTCACTGGCGAAGTGCAGTGGATGCGCAAGATGATCGATCAGCATCAGGTGGCGGCTGAAGCCAGTGGTGCGCGTATTGTGCATACCTGTGGGTTCGACAGTATTCCCTCCGATCTTGGAACGCTGTTTGTGCATAACGCGATGCGTGCGCAATCCAATGACGACTGCGGCTTTGTGAAATACCGCGCCTCAAAATTTAAAGGCGGTATGAGCGGCGGCACGATTGCCAGCATGATGAACATGATGGAAGAGGCCGAGCAAGACCCGGGCCTTACTGATTTGCTGGCCGATCCATACGCGCTGAACCCAGCCGATGGTGCTCGTGGTTTGGATGGCCCTGACAAGGTCACACCAGAATATGATAAAGACTTTGACAACTACGTCGCTCCGTTTGTAATGGCGGCAATAAACACGCGGGTGGTTCGGCGCAGTAATGCACTGATGAATAATCGGTACGGCCATATGTTTTGTTACGACGAAGCTACCCTCGCGGGAGAGGGGCCAATTGGCTTTGCGAAGTCGCTTGCCATGTCGGCCACTACGGCGCTGCTGACAGGTGCAACTGCCATACGACCCCTTCGAGAACTTCTGCAACGCGTTGTGCCCAAGCCTGGTGAGGGGCCTGATGAGGATTTGCGTGAGAATGGCTTTTTCGAAATAGAACTTTGCGCGCGTGGTGCGGCGGATCCTGCCGTTCAAGTTCGTGCTGTTGTTCGCGGCGATAAAGATCCAGGGTACGGCAGCACCTCAAAAATGATTGCCGAGAGTGCGGTCTGCCTAGCCTTTGATGACCTTAAGGTTGGTGGTGGTGTGTGGACCCCGGCCAGTGCGATGGGTGAATTGCTGATCGAGCGCCTACACGAACGCGCCGGTGTTACCTTTACCTTGCATGACTCTGTTACTGATTTTGGGGCCGCTCTCTGATGGCGACAATGAGTCGGTTTGCCGGGCAGGTTGCAGCGATTACGGGAGCCGGCTCTGGTATGGGGCGCGCACTAGCGCGGCGCTTGGCCTCAGTGGGTGCTCATGTTGCGGTTTGTGACGTTGGTGAAGAGGCACTGGCGGCGACTATGGCGGAGCTTGCCGGTTTGCCGGGCGAGTGTGTTGCAAGCGTTGTCGACGTTGCTGACCGGGCGGCTGTCGAACGTTGGGCGGCTGAGACGGAGAAGCACTTTGGTAAGGTGAATTACATCTTCAACAACGCTGGTGTCTCGGTCACAGGCAATGTTGATGTGCTGAGTTTCAGAGACTTCGAGTGGTTGATGAGCATTAACTTTTGGGGTGTGGTGCATGGCACCCAGGCATTCTTGCCCTACTTGCACACAGCCACTCATGGGCACGTTATTAATACGTCCAGCATTTTTGGGATTATCGCGGTGCCCACGCAGTCAGCGTACAACGCATCAAAATTTGCCGTACGCGGATTTACCGAAGCATTGCGCCAGGAGTTGCAGGACACGTCTATTGGTGTGAGCTGTGTTTGCCCGGGTGGGGTCAAAACGAATATTGTTAATAGCTCACGCTATACGCCGCAAGATAACGCAGCGCCGACTAAAGAGAACATGGCAGCGTCGTTTGAAGAAATCGCCGGACTGACCTCGGATCAAGCGGCTGACATTATTTTGCGCGGAGTGCTGCGCAACAAGGCGAGAATTTTAGTGGGTAAGGATGCGGCGTTTATAGCGTTGTTGCACCGACTGTTGCCGGTGCAGTATCCGCGGGTATTGAAGTGGCTCGGTGATCGTCGTAACGACAAAAACCTGCCGCTTTAGTTACTTGCCGTCGATGGCATCATTCAATGGAACGAACTGCTCGCCATCTTTGATGTGCGGCACTCCGTCTAGATAAACCAGCTTATCGCGCAGGTGCTGTGGAACGTCATTCGCGCCCAGCCCGGTGATAACAGGCTCTATGCCGCCCGAGGTTGTATTGGTATCGGTTAACCGAACATCGCTGGTCTGGCCGCTTTTGGTATCGTGAGTGCGCAAGCGAAAACGACCCGCCTGGGTGGTGCTGGCTTCGGTGGCGCCAGTGGGTTGTTTGGGAGCGACAACCGGCCGGCCTTCAGGTGTTGTCGGGAAGGGACGATCTGTGGTCGCCTCCCGGCTGCTGATTGAGCTCGGCTCAGCCTGCGGAATATTAACGGTTGGTGCTGCTGGTAAGCCTGCCGCCGGTGCGGACATCTGGGAGTCGCGGCCACGCACGTTTGAGATATAGGCGTCGGTGTAGCCTGCAATCTGCAAGCGTTGCAGTGCCTCGCGAGCGGCTGACTTGGTGTCATAGCGACCAATGGATACGCGGGTGATGCCATCGTCTCCGCGGAGCACCAGCAGCTCGCCATATTCGGCGGCCTCTTCGGCAAAACGGGTATTGGGTCGATCGCCAAAGGCACCGATTTGAACGGTGAGTTCAGCGCCAATCGCGGTCAAGCTTGTGAGGCTTAGCACGCCAAACAAAGTCAGGTTAGGCCAAGAAGGAATAGGGAAACGATTTTTAAGCAGCGCAGCCATTGGGGCCAGTTCTCCGCAAAGTCTGTGGATAAAAGTCTGTCGGCAGAAGACCCGGCATTGCCGGGCCCGTTCGTTAATTATCTTCTAAATTATCTACTAAATTTTTCGGCAGTGAGGATTCTTATAGCCCTTGTTGCGCGAATATATCTAGAATTTACAGTTACCTACAAGCGGCATAAAACGACTGACCTAGGCTCAGGCCTGAGTCTCTTTGACCTTCTTGCTTTGTGCCAAGCTTATCTCGTGCAGTCGGTGCAGTCGTTTCTGGTATCGAGTTTGAACGATATCTGTGAGTACCAGTGTGCCAATAACAAAGTAGAAGGTTGTTTTGCTCATCTGCTGGACGGCTTCATCAAACAACGTGAGGTGGGCAAGATGGCCACCTTCGGTCAGCAGCATGATGCCCACCACAAACAGAATAAACAGGCCTAGCACCTCATACATGCGATTTTTGTGCAGGAAGTCGGAGACGGTATCGACGAGGAATATCATTAGGAGGCCGCCAATAATGATCGCCACAGCCATGATGGCAAACACGTCGGTCAAGGCCATTGCCGAAAGAATCGAGTCGAACGAGAACACCAGGTTCATTAACACGATCCAGGTAATCACAGATGCCGCACTTCTCGATTCGCGGTTCTCCAGTTCTAGATCGTCCAGGCTCATCATGTGCAGCACTTCTTTGGTCGCCGTGTAGATGATGAACACGCCGCCCAAGAGCACGATGACGGCATGCAGGTTAAAGGTGCAATGGATGATGCCGTCGATGTGCAGCGAGAAGATGGGGTCTTGGAAATAGCTGATCATGCTGGTCAGCAGGAACAGCAGTACGATTCGCAGGACAACGGCGATGCCAATGCCCAGCTTGCGCACGCGCGCTTGATCCGCCTCAGGTGCCCGCTTGGATTCCAGTGATATGTAGAGCAAGTTGTCGAAGCCGAGCACTGCCTGAAGCAATACCAACATAAACAGGGTTATAAGATTGTCGACGCTGAATAATTCCATGGTGCTCTCGCAAGGCGCTTTCTAGAGGTGAGTCAGAAGTTTTGGCAGACGCATCTTACCTCTGACAGCGTCTGATAAGACAACCACTGATGTCTGGTTATCTTGCTGACGGATTATAACGACGCTAACCAGTCGTCGTCAGAGCCTTCTTCCAGATCTGCGCACAGTGGTGTAGATAGATAACGTTCTCCAGTATCCGGCAGCATTACCAGCAGCACGCTGCCTTTGGGAGCAGACTGCGCGAGGTTGAGACCGGCTGCCAGGGTGGCGCCAGCGGAGATACCCGCAAAAATACCCTCCTGCGCTGCGAGCTGCTGTGCGCAGTGAATGCTTTCATCGCCGCTAACAGTGACCAGCTGATCGACAATGTCCTTGTTGAGTACCCCTGGGATAAAGTCTGGTGTCCAACCTTGAATTTTATGGGGGCTCCACTCGGCTCCCGACAACAGCGAGGCCTCTTCGGGTTCGACCGCCACGATCTGAATATCTGGGCGTGCTGCTTTTAGAACTTCGCCAGTGCCAGTCAACGTGCCGCCAGTACCCCAGCCCGTTACAAAGTAGTCCAGTCGCTCGCCTGCGAAATCACGCAAGATTTCCGGCGCGGTGGTGTTGCGGTGATAAGCCGGGTTTGCTGGGTTCTCAAACTGTCGACTCAAAAACCAGCCATGCTCTTTGGCGAGCGCTTCAGCGCGTTTTACCATGCCAGAGCCTCGTTCCGCCGCGGGGGTCAGAATGACTTTGGCGCCCATTGCCCGCATGACTTTGCGGCGTTCTACGGAGAACGTTTCGGCCATGGTGGCGACAAAGGGATGGCCGAGAGCGGCACAGACCATCGCCAACGCAATACCCGTGTTGCCGGAGGTTGCTTCAATAACGGTTTGGCCGGGCTTTAGCGCGCCGCTGTTTCGAGCGTCGGTAATGATGGCATAGGCCAGCCGATCCTTTACCGAAGCCATGGGGTTGAAGGACTCAACTTTCACATGAATGTCGACGCCTTCGGGTGCAAGTTGGTTCAACCGAACGATCGGTGTATTGCCAATTGTTTCCAGAATGTTGTTGTAGCGCATGATGGGAGTCCTTGTTGCTGCTGCAGAGTACGGAACGCCCATGGTCTCCGACACGACCGCATTTGTCATCCTGCTTAAAATCAAGGACAGTGGGCGTTGCACAAGTCTGTAAAATTCTGTTTACAGTGGTCTCAAAGGGATTCTGAGTAACAGGGTTTGCGGCTGAAATAGGTTCTTAAGGAAAAGAGTCGGAGTGCCAGCACGAGGCGTTAAACCCCTGCTGCAGTGTCATCAAAGGACGAAACATAACAGCACAAAGAAAGAACGCGAGGTTGTTTTTGCAAGGACTCAAATCATCAGAAGCGGTTGCGCGACGTCGTACAATCGACATCGACGAACAGTCAATTACTGGCCAGTTTAAGGCGCTCGATGCGGGCGATGGCATCGTGGTCAATGAAGCTGTCAACCTTCCGGACGACCGGCGTAATCGAACAGAGCGCCGAAGGACGCGTAATCCGGTGTTCGAAGCACGTGCCCGCCGAGTCGGTATGGCGCTCGATCGTCGGCAGCACCGGGGTTGGCTCGCTGCATTGCGCGGCCGAGGGAAGATGGTATTGCGTGCATTGTTCCGCCTTCCATCAGACCGCGAGCACACACTGGACGTGGTTAGCGACACTTCGGCGTCTACAGTGACTCCCCAGGGGGCGTCACATAGCTCGTCTATCAGCTCGTCTATGGCTGCGCAGCCCACTCGGGCCGGCACTTAGCTCTGCAGCGCCTTTGACAGCTAAGGGGTCGTCGCTAGGCGCAGGCGTCAACACGGCTCGAGTTCAGGTGAACTTGCAGGCGCTTGCGGCCAACTATGTGCAGATGCGTGAGCGCTCGGCAGGTGAGTGCGCGGGTGTTGTGAAAGCCAACGGTTACGGCTTGGGCATAGCGCCGGTCGTAAGAGCGCTTGCTGGTGTCGACTGCCGCGTGTTCTGTGTTGCTACTCTGTCCGAGGCGCTTGAGTTGCGCCAGCTGTGGGCAGAGGGCTTGCTTGCAGAACTTGGGGGTCATCTAGCTGAGCCTCGCGTGTTGTTGCTGGGCGGCCTGACAAGTGCTGACGCAGCGGCTGCAGCGGCTGCGGCCAGCATCGAACCGGTGCTCAACAATCTCGAGCAGACAGCGCTGTGGTATCCCTTTCGCGAGCAGCCCGCGACGCTGCAAATCGATACCGGTATGGAGCGTCTTGGGTTTTTGCCTGAGGACCTGGCCGCGGTTGATTGGTCGGGGTATCAGTTGGCCATGGTCATGACCCATCTGGCCTGTGCAGATGACCCCGAACACCCTATGAACGCCATCCAACTGCAACGCTTCGCGGCCGCGCGGCAATTATTGCCGCGTGCGCTTGGGCAGTTGCCAACGTCAATCGCAAATTCCGCTGGGTGCCTGTTGCCAGAACGTTGGCACGGCGATCTGTCACGTCCCGGCATCGGGCTGTATGGCGGCCACCCACAAAACCGCATCCCGGGTAATCCAATGCAGGCCGTTGTACACCTGCACGGTCAGGTTGTGCAGCGGCGGCAGATACCGGCCAATACTGCCGTCGGCTATGGCGCCAGTTTTGTAACTCAGCGCCAAACTGAGGTCGCGGTGGTTGGGCTGGGCTACGCTGACGGGCTGCCTCGCATGCTGTCGAATACAGGTCAGGTCAGCATTCAGGGTACGCGTGCACCGATCATCGGTCGGGTGTCGATGGATGTAGTGCATGTGGATGTCACTGATGTGCCGAAGCCACCCGGTGTTGGCGAATGGGTCGAGTTTCTGGGTGCCGATATCGGTGTGGACGAAGTGGCACAATGGGCCGGCACAATTGGTTTGGAAGTGCTTTGTGGTCTTGGTAGACGCCCGACTTGGGAATATCAGAGCACGTCTTAAGCCCAAGTCGGGGCCAGCATTAGCAAGCTCACCAAGGCCCACTAAGCAGGGGAAAAAGATGCAGATAAACAATAAGGGTCTGTTGGCCGGGCAAGTGGCTGTAGTGACTGGCGCGAGTCGTGGCATTGGTGAGTACATTGCCAAGCGCTACGCTATGGAAGGCGCGCGAGTGGTGGTGTCTGCGCGCACTGTTGAGTCTGGCGAGCATTACCTGCCGGGCAGTATCAACGATACCGTGCGAGCCATTGTTGACGCTGGTGGCGAGGCGGTTGCCATCAAATCAGATCTCGCGGTGCAGGCTGATGCCGAGGCGTTAATCGAGCAAGCCGAGGCGCAGTTGGGCCCGGTCGATATTCTGGTTAACAATGCCGCCATTACCTACTTCACGCCGGTCGCCGAGTTTCGGCAAAAGCACTACGACCTGATGATGGCCGTGCAGGTATGGGCGCCGTTTCATATGGCGCAGCGTGTGTTGCCCGGTATGCGCGAACGCAGTCACGGACGTATATTGAACATCTCATCTGGCGCGGCTATTCACCCTGACAAAACGGTCGCTGGTCGTGGCGGCACGGTGTACGGCATGTGCAAGGCAGCACTCGAACGCTTTACCACAGGACTTGCTCAGGAAACCTATGGTGACGGCATTGGCGTTAATGTCATTTCGCCGGGCCTGGTTGCAACGCCTGGGGTGATGCATCACAAACTAATTAACGACAGCAATCGCGATGCCACTACACCAGTTGAGCACATGGCTGAGGCGTGTTTGAGATTGGTTCACGGGGACTCGAAAGAGTTAACCGGCCGCATTGATTACGCAGATGAAGTGATGAAAGAATTTAACCTGCAGGCGAAGAACATCGATGATCTGTTCCCGCCGTTAAGCGCGGAGTAATCAAGATGGCCAAGCTGCTGCACAACGAATTTCCACCAGGTTCTCTGCACGCTAAAGACCTTGAGTACGTGCTTCACCCGACAACCAATCTCGCGGCGCATCTTGAAAATGGCCCGACGGTTACTGCCCGTGCTGAGGGTGTCTACATTTACGACGACAACGGCAAACAGTATTTGGAAGGCATGGCAGGGTTGTGGTGCACCGCTCTTGGCTATGGTGAGGAAGAGCTTATTCGAGTTGCGACCGAGCAGATGCGTAAGCTCAGCTACTCTCAGTTATTCGCAGGCAGAACTAATGAGCCGAGCGTGTTGCTGGCTGAGAAGCTTTGCAACATGGTGCCGATGGAAAATGCGCGCGCGTTTTTTGGGCTTTCAGGTTCTGACGCGAACGACACACAAGTAAAGCTGATGCGCTATTACAACAACGCGCGAGGCAAGCCAGAAAAGAAGAAAATTATTGCGCGTAACCGGGGCTATCACGGGGTGACGCTGGCGTCGGGTAGCCTTACCGGACTGCCAGCGTTCCACAAACATTTTGATTTACCAATTGATGGTATTTTGCATACCGATGCGCCGCACTACTATCGTGGGCACCGACCCGGTGAATCGGAGCCGCAGTTTGTAAATCGGCTCGTCAGCAATCTTGAAAAAATGATTCACCGGGAGGGCGCTGACACTATTGCTGCGTTCATCGCAGAGCCAGTGCCTGGTGCAGGTGGTGTCATTGTGCCTCCAGAGGGTTACTACGAAAAAGTACAGGGCTTGTTATCTGCTCACGATATTCTATTTATCGATGACGAAGTTATTAATGGCTTTGGCCGCTTGGGCGAACCTTTTGGCGCAACAGCGATGGGTATAAAACCCGATACGATGAGTTTTGCCAAAGCCATCTCCTCGGCTTACCTACCGATGTCAGCGGTAACGGTTCCAGAGTTTCTGTTCGAAACGTTGGTCGATGCAAGTCGTGAGCTTGGAAACTTTGGCCATGGTTTTACTTATAGCGGTCACCCTGTCTGCGCCGCCGTTGCGTTACGCACGCTCGAAATCTATGAAGAGCGCGACCTGTATGCCCACGCCGCAAAAATCTCTGTGCCATTTCAAGCCGGCTTGCAGAGTTTTGCCGGCGATGACCTTGTGGGTGAAGCGCGGGGCAAAGGCTTGATTGGCGCTATCGAGCTTGTTGCCAACAAAGAGACCGGTGAGCCCTTTTCTCCGACTGCGGGTGTTGGGGCTTATTGCGCCGCCGCGGCCCAGCGGCGTGGTTTGATTGTGCGAAACCTTGGTGATTCCTTGGCGTTTTGCCCGCCGATTATTATCGACGACTCTCACGTTAATGAGATGTTCGACAAGTTTCGTGGCGCGCTGGACGATACGACGCAGTGGGCGCGCGAGCAAAAACTGCAAACCAGCTAGTGGACGTAGAATGACGGGCGTGGCCCCAAGCTTTGACTTGCTTCGATCAAGCTGGCCGTTACTCGCTGCGAGCGACGAAAAGGTCATTAGTAAATTAAACGTCACAGCAGCCTGGGATGGCGCGCAGATTGCCCAGGTTGACGTGGCTGGCGAACGCCATGTGCAGGATGCGTTGTTTGCGGCTTTCTCCATGTTTCGCCAAAAAGATCGGTGGTTGTCGCTTGCTCGACGAATCGAGCTCTTGGAAAACGTTGCTACCCTGCTCAAAGACAACCGCGAGACGCTGGCCATAGAGAGCGCGCGTGAAAGCGGTAAACCTATTGTTGATGCTCGTCGAGAAGTACAGCGATCGATCGATTGCGCCGCTGTTGCTATTGCGCATCTGCAAAGTGATCAGGACAAATCTTTTCCTGCGGACTTGAAAGCACCAGTGCAGCCTATTGAGCCAACAGTGTTTGGCCGCACCGAACCGGGCGGCGTTGTGGTGGCGGTGTTGGCAGCAAACCACGGACTTGAACTCGCGGCGCGCTACCTGTTTGCGGCAGTCGCTGCGGGCTGTCCAATTATTATCAAGCCTTCAGCGGATGCGCCGCTGTCCTGTTTGCGGCTCGTACACATGTTGCATGAAGCAGGGCTGCCTTATGTTTGGAGTCAGTGCGTCGTCACCCAAAGTGACGAGGTGACTCAGAGTTTGATGGGCGACCCTCGGGTTGCTTTGCTGTGTTTTGTTGGTGCCGCGTCGCTTGGATGGTCGCTGCGTTCCCAATTGCCTCCCGGTACTCGCTGCATGCTGGACCATGGTGGCGTCACCCCAGCCATAGTATCGAGCGACGCCGACGTTGCGTTAACTCAGGCTGCCTTGCTAGATGGGGCGTTTTGTTGCGCAGGCCAGGACAGCCTGTCGATTCAGCGTGTCTACCTGCTCGCGGCACAGGCAGAGGGGTTTGCTCAAGAGCTTGCCGTTGCGGCCCAAGCCTTACCTTGGGGTGATCCGCTGCTCGAGTCGACAAAGGTTGGACCGCTTATTCGACCCAGTGAAGTGGAGCGTATTCACAGCTGGGTAACTGCGGCGGTTGCGGCTGGTGCGCACCTGCTGTGTGGCGGAGTAGCGCTGAGCGAGCGGTGCTATGCGCCAACCGTTTTGTTGAATCCGCCAATCGATTCGCTGGTGTCAACGCAACCCTGTTTTGGACCGGTTTTGTGCGTGTATGCCTGCGGCGATTTGCTCGAAGCTTGCGATCGCGCCAACGCGCTTCCTTATGCGTTAGTGGCTGCCGTATTCACCCAGTCACACCAGACTTTAGAGACGCTGTTTGGTGCGCTAGACGCGTCAGCGGTGGTGGCGAATTCGAATCCGTCCCATTTGCCTGTGCGCCTCTCCCTGAGTGGGTTGCGTCGCAGTGGTCTGGGTGCATCAGGAATACTGGCTGGCATTGAGGCGATGCAGTTGCGCAAGGCATTGGTGTGTTAGTCAGCAGATACCAACGCTCGCCAGTCGTTTGTGATTAGGCGCAGAATTGATCCGGCTGATGTTGTTGGCGTGGTGCCTATGGCAGGTCGTGGTACGCGCTTAGGGGGAGCTGTTAGCAAAGAGATCGTGCCGCTCGAGAGTGCTTCCGGGGCGGTGCTGTCGAGTGTGATGCTGTCCCGAATGAGTTGCTCAGCACGCGGACCTCAGAGTGCGCGCGGTACCCGTGTCAGCAATTGGCAGTCTGGATGCGGGAACGCCAGAAAATCTGGCGCTTGCCCGATCAATGAGTTGGTAAAGACCGTCTAACCTCAACAGCCTGCCCATTGGTTAAGTGCAATAAATCGTCAGCACTTAACTCAATCTCCAACCCCCGCCTTCCGCCGCTCACAAAAATTGTTTCAAACTGCAGCGCGCTGATATCTAGGAACGTGGGTAGCAGCTGGCGTTGACCCAGCGGGCTGATACCGCCCGTTACGTAGCCGGAGCTCCGCTGGGCTTGGTCTGTTGGAGCAAGTGCGGCTTTCTTGCCACCCGCGGCGTTCGCCAGTGCTTTTAGATTGACTTCGCAGGCAACGGGCACGAGCGCAACACAGAGTGACTGGTTGTCGATCAGTGCAACAATCGTTTTGAACACCCTCTTGCTGTCGATACCCAGTACGCCTGCTGCCTCAAGGCCCCAATGGCGACCAACACCGTCTCCCGTCGCCTGATATTCGTGAAGTCGAAAATCTATCCCGGCTTTGGTAGCGACAACAACTGCGGGGGTCATACTGCTTACTCCTGGTAAAAAAAAGCCCGCACGAGGCGGGCTTTTTTATCTAGGCCGGTTAGGGCCTGTGGAGTGCTTTGTTAGAGGCGAATGCCCAGCGACTTCAGGGTGTCCATTGTCAGGCCGCCAGTGGGTAGGCCCTTACGCTGTTGGTAAGCATCAACAGCGATCAATGTCTGGCGTCCGATTACGCCGTCAGCTGTGCCGGCATCGAAGCCCGCGCTTTGCAGTGCTTGCTGCACCTGGGCGATTACGTCGCGAGACATGTTTGTTTCGCACAATACTGAACGCCATTCCAAACGAGAGTTTGCAACCTGAACCCGTTTGGTCACCTGGTTGGTTTCTTCAGGAATTTTGGTGCGCACTTCTTTTGAGTCGGTGACCAGCTTGCGAACCTTCTTCACCTGATACTTTGCAGGGAGAGAAACCTTGGTGAACGTTGCAGGAGTTTTCACAACCTTGCGAACAACGGTTTTGCTCTTTGCCGGAATATCTTTCTTGCAGATGACGTTGCCTGTTTTGGGGCCAAATTCGCCTGGGGTCTGAACGGGGTGCCAAACGTATTTGGCCTCCGAAATTTTGACTTTGCGGTTTACTTCTTCGTACTTCGCAGGGACAGATGTGCGAATTTCTTTTGAGTCGGCTACCAGCTTACGAACTTTTACAGTCTGATATTCAGCTGGAATTTCCACAATTTTGGTTGACGCTGGGCTCTTCACAACGCTCTTCTTCACAACCTTGTACTTTGCTGGTACTTCAACTAGGCACATGATTTCACCGGTGCTGCCGTCGAGCTTTTCAACCAGACCGCGACCTTTCTTCCATTCGGTTTTAGCCGGTTCGATCAAAACGCGCTCTTCAACGGTTTCGTACACAGCGGGAACTTCGACCAGCTTTTTAGAGGCCGGCTTAACCAGAACGCGTTCTTCCACCATGTTGTACTTGGCTGGAACCACGGTCAGCTTGTTGGAGGCCTGTGCGGTCAGAACGCGCTCGGCTTTGTTCTCAAATTTTGGAGCCTGATAGTGCTCGTGATAGCACACGCCAGATTTGGCGGTTGTCGGGTTCACACCACCGTCGGCTGCGGCACGCAACACAGTGGGGTTAACCGCAACCTTGGAGTTTAGGGTGCTGGTTACCCAGGAGGTACTAGCTGGGCTGATTTCCAGAACCTGCTTTTCGGTGCCCCAAACGGCGGGAACCGGCACCAGTTTGGTGGAGGCTTCGGCTACCAGCACACGCTCTTCGACGATGTTGTACTTGGCTGGAATAATCTCCACCTTCTGGGTGGCTTCCTTAACTACAACCGTCGTTGTTTCGTCGCGATATTCGGCGGGTACCATTACCTTGGCGTAGCACTCCCCCGCTTTTGCGTTGGGCAGAGTGTTGGTGTTGTCTTCAAGGGCAAGCAGCGGAGCGGTCAGCCCTATTCCGAAGCCTACTCCAAGGGTGCGCAGTGCATTCTTTAGCAATCGCTGGTTAGTCATTGTTTTTCCTGTATCTGGTCGGACGGTATGTCTCTGAGTTTGAGACGGTGGCTGCAAGCAGCCAGAGTGTTCTGTGTGCGGTGGCCTGCGGCCACTGGTGTCTTTCTATACTACTCGCGATGCAGCCTCTGGCCATCGATTTGGCGGTTAGGCCATTTGCTTGCCAGGGGTAAAACAGTTGAAGAATCAACGCGTTAGGAGGCTATCAGCGTGATCGTAATCTCGACCTTCCTAGCATTCGCTGGCATACTAAGTCGTTAATCATCCAGCGCATCATAGCTTAGTCAAGCGCTGTAACAAAACAGGTGTTAAACGATGTCCGCTACCACTCCTAAAACACTCCTAAAGCGGTTGGGCCTTGGTCTGTTGCTGGTCTGTGCCGCAGTTGGTACTGCCAGTGCCATTGCGCCGGGTACGGAAGATGAGATTCGTTCCCGTCTCGAGCCCGTCGCCCAGCTCTGCCGTGCCGGTGATGATTGCGGGGTTGTCGTTGCTGCTGCGCCGACCGAGCCCCGCTCAGGCGAAGAAGTTTATAACTCGTTTTGTTTTGCATGCCACGCGACCGGCGTTGGCGGTGCACCCCTTGTTGGTGATGTTGCCGCCTGGGAGCCACGAGTTGCCAAAGGTATGGATTCCCTTTGGGGAACGATGCAGAACGGCCTGGGCGCGATGCCCGCAAAAGGTACCTGTATGAATTGCAGCGACGACGAACTGCGCGCGAGCATGAATTTCTTGGTCGACAGCGCCAAGTAGTCTCCAGCAGGGGCTCTCTGACAGCGCCGATTCAAGACACTGTCTTCTAGACACTGTCTTCTACGCACAGGCAAATTAACGCAGGGCCAGGGCCCGATAACTGAGCGCCTCTGCAATGGCGGCGCTGGTGATGGCAGCGTTTGGCGAGTCGGATCCGCCTGTGCTTTCGAATTGCGCCATGTCACTGATCGTTCTTGCCACCCGCAAAGCACGATAGAAGCCCCGAGCACTTAACTCCAGATGTTCAGCGGCCGCCACCAACAGCTTTTGCACCTCGGGATCGCAATGACATAGAACGTCGGTTTCGCTTTGTGTCAGATGGGCATTGAGGTGCCCGGTGCGCTCAAACTGCAGTTGCCGCACCCGTTCTATCACGCCGACATAGGTTGGGAGTGGAGGTGCGGTAGGTGCTGTCGTTAGCCCACTGTGCTCTGAGCTATCAGGGCCATTTGCAGATTCGCTTTTCAACAAGGTGGTTACTGGCACGGCCTCAACGTCGATGTGCAGGTCGATGCGATCGAGAATGGGGGCCGATATTCGATTGCGATAGCGTTCCGCCTGTTCGGGCGCGCAGCGGCAGTTGCTAGGTTTGCAGACCAAACCCGCCGGGCAGGGGTTCATGGCCGCTACCAGTTGAAAGCGGGCGGGGTATTCAATGGCGACCCCCCGGCGCGCGATGCGAATACTGCCGCTTTCGAGGGGTTCACGCAGGGCCTCAAGAGCGTCACGACGAAATTCCGGCATCTCATCCAGAAACAGCACGCCGTTATGCGCGTGGGTTATCTCACCGGGCGTGGGCGGTGAGCCACCACCCGTAATCGCTGCTGCGCTCGCGCTGTGATGGGGTGCCCGAAACGGTGGGTTGCCGTGCGTGGGTGCGGGTAACCCGCTAAGCGAATAGACCTCTGCCACCTCGGCGAGAGCCGTGGCCGCCAGTGTGGGCAGTAGACCGCGCAGGCGTTCAGCCAGCATCGTTTTGCCGGCTCCCGGTGGTCCTGTCATCAGCATATGATGACCGCCAGCTGCAGCGATAGTAAGCGCTCGCTTTGCTCGTACTTGGCCGACCACCTGGCGGAGTGGGTCTTGCTCGCGCTGAGTTTGCGGGGCGCGGCGGGTTTGTGGCTCAGGCAATTGCAGACCGTTCTTTAGATCATCAAGGTGTGCAATGAGTTTGACGCGCAAGCCGGTGCTGCCGGTAAATTCGTCCGCATTGGCGGCCGGACAAATTAACGAGCGATTTGCGTTTGTCGTTTCGCGAGCACAGGTCAGGCCGCCGCGAATGGATCGAACGTCACCAAACAGGGATAGCTCGCCCACCAGATCGTACTGGGTAAATGCGTTGGTCGGCAGCTGCTCGCTAGCAATCAAAATTCCGACAGCAATGGCCAGGTCGTAGCGGCCGCCCGACTTCGGCAGGTCGGCGGGTCCCAGATTAACCACGATGCGACCTTTGGGGAATTCAAAAGCGCTGTTTAGGATTGCACTCTTCACCCGATCTCTGAGATCGATGCCGCTCACGCCCGTGGTCGTGAAGCCCGGCAGGCCCGTGGGCAGGTGTACCTCGACATTGACTGCTGGAGCCGACAGGCCGAGTTGCGCGCGGGAATGAACAAGGGCGGTGGTCATGCCCTCACTATGCACGGCAGGGTTATTGCGCGGGGTGCGCGGGTTGCCCCTGGGTGCGTGCGCCTAGTGCTCGGCGGGCGGTATTGGGTTCTGCAGCTGAGCGCGCAGTTCGCTGACCTCGTCTTGTAGGCGTTGCAGTTGCGCGAGATAGCCCTCGAAGTCTTCCCGGCGTACCACCTGAAAAGGCGCGAGCACGGAGTCGATGGCAGGGCGTATCTGGTCACCCAGCTTTTCGAGTGTCGAGGCAGGCAGCACCCGTCCCAGTACATCGAGCACCCGGCTGACCAGATCTTCGAGCAGATTGTTGTTTGTTGGCATCTACGTTTTCCTTTGTCCTGAAAAGCGCACTAAAAAAGTGCAACTTGCCGCTATTGGTGCAGGCGAGGCGTCATATTGGGGCGCCCGTCCCTGTGAATAGGGCAGTAGCGCTGGGTTTCATTGTTTTGGCGCGCCCCGGTATCTGGCATGGACTCTGCATTAATCGTAGTACGAGGCAGAGCGGGCAACCCATTGTAGTCGGCATTGGTCTCAGTGGTGACATCCGACACTATTTAGGCAACACAGGCTGCCAGACCCGCGTTATTCTTGTTCCCGTAAGACAGCAGGTTACCCAATCGCCAACTCGGGACACCCCAATCAGGACACTTAGAACATGAAATTAATTACCGCGATCATCAAGCCGTTCAAACTGGACGATGTGCGTGAGGCGCTGCAGGGCATTGGCGTGCAGGGTATGACCGTTACTGAAGTGAAGGGTTTTGGTCGACAGAAAGGTCATACAGAGCTCTATCGGGGCGCGGAATACGTGGTCGATTTTCTACCCAAAGTGAAGGTAGAGATTGCCATTGATGATGGTTTGCTCGACCAGGCGATAGAGGCTATCACTAATGCTGCCAATACCTCCAAGGTTGGTGACGGCAAAATCTTTGTGATGGATCTGGCTGATGTCGTGCGCATTCGCACCGGCGAAACGGGCCCTGACGCCGTCTAAAGCGAGCCTTAAGCGCGCCGAAACTTGCACAACGCGAATCCTGTTCTATAACTACTGCGATACTAATGTGACGGGGTAAGTTATGAATTACGACAATAAAATGATTCAGGCAGGTAATGTTGCCGACGACGCGGACAGCAAAGGTGGCGACTACGTCCCTCTGAGCAACGAGCCGCACTCCATGGTGGACGCGCACAGCGTTCGCGCCCGTGAGGAAGAGCGGACACAGTTGCGCGCTGACATTGATGCGTTTTTAGCCCAGGGCGGCAAGGTGGAAACCCTAGCGGCCAATTGCCGTGCAGATCTGCCTCGGGCACCGCAAAACAACTACGGCAAAGGATCTATTTAGCTAAGAAAGTCCACTCAAGGCTTTTTATTAAGAAAATCCGCTCAAGGCTGTTTATTAAGAAAGTCCGCTCAAGGCTGTTTCTTTCTGCGGTTCGGGACAGCGCTGCTATAGCGGTCTAAACTCTGGCCTCTCAAATCAGGCTCAGACACGGACTAGGTACATGCGCTACGTCAGCACCCGCGGGCAAACACCGCCCATGGCGTTTCAAGACGCGATCATTACGGGGCTCGCTCCCGATGGTGGTTTGCTGGTGCCCGCCAGTATTCCTGATGTTAGCGCGAAACTTCCCGAGTGGCGTGATCTGACCTTTGTCGAGCTTGCGAGCGAAGTGATGGGGTGTTTTATCGACGACATCCCCCCTGAGGATTTGCGGGGCATCGTTGAGCGAGCTTATGCCACGTTTGATCATCCTGACGTCGCTCCACTTATTGATCTGGGTGAAACCCAGGTGCTTGAGTTATTTCACGGACCTACGCTTGCGTTCAAAGACATCGCGCTGCAATTTCTCGGACAGCTGTTTGATTACACCTTAGGTCAACGCTCTGGTCGGCTGAACATTCTTGGCGCCACTAGTGGCGATACAGGTAGTGCGGCAATTGCAGGCGTGCAGGGCAAAGGCAATGTAAATATTGCGGTGATGTTTCCACGCGGCCGCGTTAGCCCATTGCAACAGTTGCAGATGACAACTATTGCTGACGCCAATGTCCACTGTTTGAGCATTGATGGCAGCTTTGATGATTGCCAGTCGATCATGAAGCGCGCGTTCGCTGATGTGCCGTTTAAAACTCAACACAATCTGGGTGCGGTGAATTCGGTTAACTGGGCGCGCGTCCTGGCACAGGTCGTTTACTACGTCTACGCTGCGTTGAAATGTGACGAGGGCGATGGCGTTGACGTTAGTGTGCCGACGGGCAACTTTGGCAATATCTTTGCGGCCTATGTTGCACGACGAATGGGCGTGCCACTTGGGCGCTTGTTGCTTGGCACGAATGAAAACAACATTCTTTCTGAGTTTTTTAATTCCGGAGACTACACCCGTGGTGCGGTCCACCACACAATAAGCCCGTCAATGGACATTCAGGTCGCCAGTAACTTTGAGCGCTTTCTGTACTTTGGATTTGGTGAAGATGGCCCCCAGGTTGCCAACTTCATGGAGCAGTTTGCCCAAGCGGGTACTGCCAGCGTGCCGATAGAAATTCTGGCAAACGAGCCGATCACCGCAACCGCGATTAACACCGAGCAAACGCTTGCAACCATCGCGCGCGTGCATCAAATGCATGGCTACGTACTTGATCCACATACTGCGGTTGGCGTTGCTGCTGCAGATTTGCTGGCGCCACCTACTGCCCGCGAGCGCCCCATGGTGTGCATTGCAACGGCGCATCCGGCGAAGTTTCCAGATGCGATTCGCCAGGCTGTGCCTGGTGTGGATGCTAGACACCCGCGGCTGGATGCCCTGAAGGCGATGCCGGAGCGACTGGTGGAACTGCCAGCAACCGATGCGGCCGTGCGCGCTTATATGGAAGCGCATTTGTTCTAGGAACTTGCGTTGAGCCAGTGTCTGCCTCGATTGACGTTGATGCACCCTTGGTTCGAGTAGTTTTACTCAGCAGGGCTAAGTTCTGTCGTCGATCTGAGCAATGACCCCAGTTAGTTCACTCAGGTGCGAGATAGTTGCCGTGTAATTTGGCGTTGCAGGTCTATCTTCGCCAGCGATGTTCACCCAAACGGTGTTCCAACCAGCTTCTTTAGCACCGTCTATGTCTTCGAGCAGATTGTCGCCAACGTGTACAACCTCATGCGCGTTGCAGCCTGCCTTGGCTAGCGTTTCGGCAAAGATCTTCGGTTCGGGTTTGCGTGCCTGCACAACGTCGGGTGACATGCTGAACTCAAAATGAGTGGCAAGCGGCATCACGCTGATGTCTGCATTGCCGTTGGTGAGCGCGGCCAGCCGATAGGTTTTGGCCAGTTCGGTAACAGCCTCTAGTGCGTCCGGGTAAAACTCCACAGCGTTGCGGCCTTGCATGAAAACCGCAAATGCGTCTTTGGCATTGGTGTGTGCTTCAGATTCAGGCAGGCCGCAGTGGCGCAGTGCTTGCGTTAGCAGCAGTACGCGCATGTCAGAGATGTTGTAGCGCAGTTGTGGGTCATCCCGCAGTGCTGTCTCACGCAGCGCGGCCATAAATTCGCCGCTGATCTGTTCTTTGTAGTTGGGTACACGATCTTGTAGCCAGCTACGCATGGATTTTTCAGCCGCGACAATTGCCGGCATGACTTCCCACAGCGTGTTGTCGAGATCAAAGGTAATTAGCTTTATCACTACGTTAGCCGTCCACCTTGTCTGTTGCTGGTGTGTCATCGGACTCAGCACGAGAATGTGCCCGTGGATGAGCGTTGTCGTACACCTTGGCGAGATGTTGAAAATCAAGATGTGTGTAGATCTGTGTTGTGGAAATGTCCGAATGTCCCAGCAGTTCCTGAATGGCTCGCAGATCGCCACTCGACTCAAGCAGGTGGCTGGCAAAACTATGCCGCAACATATGCGGATGTAGATCGTTGCTGCCCAGTTTTGCCTGTCCCCATTGTTTGAGTCGGGTCTGAACGGTGCGCGGGCTAATTCGTTTTGTGCCGCGCGCTGTGAACAATGGTCCTGTGTTTCGCGGCAACCCTGTGGTTGCATCTGTTGAGTGCTCGAGCCAGTTCTGCAGCGCGCTCATACACGCCTCACCAATGGGAACAACCCGGTCTTTGCTGCCTTTGCCGGTTACTCGAATAAAGCCGTTGCTCATATCGAGGTCTTCAATGTTGGCGCCCACCAGTTCGCTCAAGCGAAGTCCGCTGCCATATAGCAGCTCTACGATGGCGCGATCTCTGAGCGCTGCCTTGCTGCGATTAGTTTCGGCGACACTTGGAAGATTAGTTGGAAAATCAGTTGTTGGCGGTGTGGCGTTGGTGTTTTGTGTGTTGCTGAACAGCTGGCCTGCGCGATCTACGTCCAGATTTTTTGGCAGTTTTCGTTTTGGCTTTGGCGCCTTCAAGCCAACCGTTGGATCTGCCAGTTGCGGGTTTTCGCGTTGTGCAAATCGAAAGTAGGCGCGCAGGCTGGAAAGATGGCGTGCAATAGTTCGCGCGGAGAGGCTTTTTGCGTGCAGTCGCGCTACAAACGACTGCATTTCGGCGGCGCTACCGTCAATCGGTTTTGTAAGCTGGCTCAGCTCACAAAACTGGGTCAGGTCGCGTCGATACGCGGCGATAGTATGGGCCGAGTAGCGGCGCTCGAATTGCAGGTAGTCGTAAAACTGTTGGAGTTCAGCCATTGCAAATAAACGCCAGCGTTCGGAGTTAGCCTTCGAGTGTGCTGAGCGTTGCCGGGCTGTCAGCGTCGTTATCGAATATAGGCTGTGCAGGGGTACGCAATAAACGTTGAGCGGTCACATCTACCAGTTCGCCAATGAAATCTACAAACAGCATGCCCATGTCGTTGTTGAAGCGCTCTCGATTGTCGCTGCCAATCGCCAGCATACCGTTGCTGTTTGGTAGCGGTATCAACACAGCTGAGCCTTCGTCGCGAGACTGTCTGGCTGGGAACAGCTGGTCAAGTTCGCGAGTTCGCAGGGTTACGCAGCGCGCCGTATCCGGGTCGAACAGTTCTTGCAGGGGGTAATTTTCTACCCAGTGCAGCATGTTGTTCTTTTTTGGTGTGTGACCGGCGGCAGACATCTTTTCGCTCGAAGGGCCGGCAATATCGCTGCGCAAATAGCAGGCCAGGTGATCAGCGGCGAAGGCTTCTACCAAATCTTCTCCAAGCGCTGCGTTGAACATCGCCTGGGACTCGGCACGTTGCAGCATGACGCTTAGCGTTCGAGTTTTTTCGAACAGAGCGTCATTGGTTTGGGCGTTGGCAAGCAGTGCCTGCAATCGACCGCGGAGATCCGAGTTGCGCTTGCGCAGCAGCGAGGCCTGCCGTTGGGCGAACGAGATGGTGGTGCCGCTTTCGCTGGGCAACGCCAGAACGGCAAGCAGATCTGGGTACTCCAGAAAGAAGTCGGTGTGGGTGCGTAGCCATGCGACAACGTCCGCAGCTTCGAGTGGTGCTGTGGTGTCGGTGATCGCGCGCGGCTTATCGCCGCGAGAGCTGTCAGACGAATCTGTAAATAATTTGGTGTTTGGCACGCTGTTTCTCTCGTTAATCCGTGAATGAGAACGCTTGTAGGGCGTGTGGGCTGTTAGATCTTGAATTCGCCGCGAAAAACCGTCGCTGTGGGGCCGATCATTTTAACTGTCTCGCCGTGCCCATTCCATAGGATGCGCAGTTTACCGCCTGGAAGTGAAACTTTTACTTTAGATGACAGCTTGCCGCGCAGAATACCCGCAACAACCGCGGCACAGGCGCCCGTGCCGCACGCTCTAGTTTCGCCGGCACCGCGCTCGAAAACTCGTAGTCGGGCAAAGTTCTCGTCAATGTAATGGCAAAAGCCGACATTAACCCCGGCAGGAAACGCATCGTGGGCACCCAGTGCAGGCCCGATCTCATCGACCGGGGCCTGTGCAACGTCGTTGACTTCAATGACGGCATGGGGGTTACCCATAGACACGGGCATAAAGTCTACGTGCTGGGCTGGTGCGTCGTCTGACTCAGGAGTCAGGGTAATGGTCTGCAGTTCTGGCGTAGCGGAGTTTGCGCTAGGGAATGGCAGGTCGTCGCCAAAATAGCTAGGCACGCCCATGTCTATTTCGACCTGAGAATTTTCGAGCACCAATGTGGTGATTGAGCCGGTGTTAGTTTGCAGGCGCAGTTGTTTTTTTGTTGTGAGTTGGTTGTCGAGAACAAACCTGGCAAAACAGCGTGCGCCGTTTCCGCACTGCTCGGCCGTCGAACCATCGGAGTTGTAAATCGTGTAGCGAAAGTCGTAGTCGGGCTCATCAGGTGGATCGACAATAAGCAGCTGATCGAAGCCGATGCCCGTTTTTCGATCGCCCAGTTGCGCAATGCGTTCAGGCTTGAGTTCAAACTCTGCGGTTACCCGGTCGAGAACCACAAAGTCATTGCCCAGTCCGTGCATTTTGTTAAAGCGAACCCGCATCAGTTACTACTACCGCTGATAGGTGTTGCTGTCGGTGATTGCTGCGCGTCGGCCTTGTCTTTGCGAGCCAGCGCGGCGCGTTCCGGGCCGAGTAAATCGTTGAGAGTTTCGCGATCGCGGATACTGTGGTGCGAGCCGTTGTCCACCAATATTTCTGCAGCTCGGGTGCGGCTATTGTAATTCGATGCCTGCACCATGCCGTAGGCACCGGCAGAGCGGACGGCGAGCAGAGTTCCTTCACGCAGCGCAAGTTGGCGATCGTGGCCAATAAAATCACCGCTTTCGCAGACTGGCCCTACAAGGTTCCAGTTAGCGAGTTTTGCAGCCTCTGGAGCTTCGGAAAGATCGATAGAATCGGCGACGGGCACAACTTCGTGCCAGGCCTCATACAGCGCCGGCCGAATAAGGTCGTTCATAGCGGCGTCTACTACCGCAAAATTCTTATAACCTTCGGCCGGACTTGGCTTTAAATATTCGACTCGTGTTAACAACAGTCCGGCATTGGCGACCAGAAACCGACCAGGCTCGAGCATAAAGTGCAGCTTGCGACCCTCGAGGCCCTGAGCGATGGCTTTGCCGTACGCCTGAACGTTGATGCCGGCTGTGCCGTCGTAGTCGACACCCAGGCCACCACCTAAATCGAGATGCTTGATCTCGATGCCGGCATGCTGCAGCTCGTCGATCAGTTCCACCATCTTGGCAAGCGCTTCCTGAAAGGGCGCAAGCTTGGTGATTTGTGAGCCGATGTGGCAGTCGAGGCCAACTACATTCAGTACGTCGCTGTCGCGCGCGTGCAGGTACATTTCTTTGGCCTGGGCCGCGGGCACGCCAAACTTGTTTTCTTTTAGGCCGGTTGAAATATAGGGGTGGGTTTCGGCATCAACCTCTGGGTTAACTCGAACAGAGATTGGTGCCGTTCGATTCAGCAGGCGTGCGCGGGCTTCTATGCGCATAAGCTCCGGTACGCTTTCGACATTGAAGCAGCCAATGCCCGCTTTCAACGCAAAATCGATTTCGTCGGTGCGCTTGCCAACGCCAGAGAACAGCACCTTAGAGGCCGTGCCGCCAGCTTCCAGAACGCGTGCCAGTTCACCACCTGAGACAATGTCGAAGCCGGCACCCAGTTCAGCAAACAGGCGCAGCACACCCAATGTTGAGTTTGCCTTTACGGCAAAACAGATGGTGTGATTGGTGTTGGCCAGTGCGCTCGACAACGCCTCGTACTGTGCGCGGCAATGGCTGGCAGAGTAGACGTAGCAGGGTGTGCCATAGGCGTCCGCGAGGCTTGCGAGGTCAACGCCATCAAATTCGCGGATCGCTTCAGGGACCGACATAGGTAGTCGCCTCGAGCTCAAATTCAGCGCCGAGGGCCTGAGGGAGTTCGAGTGGCCCCTTTTGGCCGCAGGAGGCCACGAGGGTGGTTAGCAAAACTACCAGCGTCAGTCGCACAACAACGCCTCCTAGACGCCGCAAAATCAGCGGGGAAGTATACGCTCCTTGCGCTCAGGTGCTATCTGCATGGAAAGGGTGCTCAGCCGCTGTGGCTTCAAAGCCCCTTCAGGCGATCCCGGCCCCGGCCGACAGCCAAACGTACCTGTGCTGGCGCTGTGCCGCCAAAGTGATTTCGGGCGTTCACCGAGCCTTGTAGCGTGAGCACGTCAAAGACATCGTCACTGATGGTCTGATTAAACTCTTGCAGCTGCGTTAGCGACAGTTCTGACAGCGAACAGTTGTGGCCAATGGCGTACGCGACGGCCTGGCCGACGCAGTCATGCGCATCACGAAAAGCGACGCCCTTGCGGACCAGATAATCAGCAAGATCAGTGGCGGTGGCAAAACCAGCCTCGGCAGCGGCCGCCATCGGCGCCTCTTTAACGGTCATCTCACCCAGCAGCCCAACCATGGCGCGCAGACAGTCCCGCAGGGTATCAATGGAGTCGAACAGCGGCTCTTTGTCTTCCTGATTGTCCTTATTGTACGCCAGCGGTTGCGCCTTCATGAGGGACATCAGCCCAACCAGGTGACCCACCACGCGGCCGTACTTGCCGCGAATTAGCTCAGGCACATCGGGGTTTTTCTTCTGCGGCATGATCGAGGAGCCGGTGCAATAACTGTCTGACAGCTCAATAAAGTTGAACTGCTGGCACGACCACAGCACCAGCTCTTCGCACCAACGCGACATGTGCAGCATGGTAAGGCTTGCTGTACTGCAAAATTCGATCGCAAAGTCGCGATCTGATACAGCGTCGAGTGAATTTTCGGCAACGGCCTCAAAGCCAAGCTCTGCGGCGGTTTGGTCGCGCAGTATCGGGAACGTGGTGCCCGCCAATGCGGCCGCGCCAAGGGGCGAGCGATTGGTGCGTCGGCGACAGTCCTGCAGGCGCTCGCGATCGCGCATCAGCATTTCAAACCACGCCAGTAGATGATGACCGAAGGTGATGGGTTGGGCGGTTTGCAGGTGCGTGAAACCAGGCATCACTGTGTCGTTGTAGCGCTCGGCCTGATTCAGCAGGGTGTCGAGCAGTGCATCCATAACGTGGGTTAGCTCGTCGATGCTGTCGCGCAGGTAAAGACGAATGTCGGTCGCGACCTGATCGTTGCGGGAGCGCCCGGTATGCAGCTTTTTGCCGGTTTCGCCAATGAGTTTGGTCAGCCGTGCCTCTATATTCATGTGCACGTCTTCGAGCGCCACCGACCACTCGAAGGTGCCGGCAGTTATTTCGCCCTCAATTTGCGCAAGCGCTGTGCAAATTTGATCACGTTCGTCGTTCGTGAGCACCCCAGCTGCAACCAGCATATTGGCGTGTGCGATGGAGCCGCGAATGTCCTGTTGGTAGAGGCGCTTGTCGAAATTGACAGACGCGGTGAACTCTTCCACGAAGGCGTCGGTGGGGGCGGTGAAGCGTCCGCCCCATAGTTTGTCGTCGTTACTCATCTGTCGCTGGTACTCACTGGGTAGATGCCTTTGCCTTTAGCGGGCCAAAAGTATAACAATGCCGCACTTTCTTTACGGCCTACAGAGTCCAGCAAAGTGAGCAAATCTACGGCAACGGCTAATTCGTCGAATCTCCGACCCGGCGACGGGGTTGGCAGTGGGCGTGCAGCCCATTTTCGCATTCCCGAGCTGTGCAACGTTGCGGCGCTCACCGTTGTCATTCTGGTGGCGCAACTGCTGGTGCTCGTGTTGTTGCTGTCAGGCTCGGAACTCTCCTGGCGGCGCTTTGCGCTGCTGTCACTGTTTGTACAGTGGGTCGCGCTGACTAGCGCGGGGTTACTGTGCTTTGCCCGACCGGTATTTTTGCGATTGACGTTGCTCCAGGGGGCGGCTCTTGGCTTTCTGTTGGTGATGATTTCGACGTTGCTTGTGGGCATTGCGAGTGATCGGGCCTTGAGCGGTGGAGATTTGTTGATCGCTATTGATTGGGGTGCCGTGTTTCGACAGCAGGCCATTGCGGGCATTATTACCGGCATGGTGCTGCGCTACTTTTACGTTCAGCAGCGGCTGCGCGAGCAAGAGCGATCAGAGTTGCAGGCGCGCATTCAGGCGTTGCAGTCGCGTATTCGACCGCACTTTCTCTTTAATAGCATGAATATTATAGCGAGCTTGATTGCTGTAGACCCCGATACAGCGGAGTCAGTGGTTGAAGATCTGTCAGCTCTGTTCAGGGCGAGCCTCAACGACGTCGGGAACCAGGTGAAACTCTCGGAAGAGCTGGCGCTGTGTGAGAGCTACGTGCGCATTGAAGGGCTGCGGTTGGGTGAGCGGCTTGAGATGGATTGGCGCATCGAGGATGTGCCAAGCACCTTACGCATACCGCTGCTGACGCTGCAGCCGCTGCTTGAGAATTCGATCTACCATGGTATTCAGCCCCTACCGGACGGCGGCAAGATTACAGTGCGGTTGTGGTACGACAATGCACGGGTCAACGTGTCTATAACTAATCCGATACCCGAGTCCACTATCGGTGATGGCACCGGTTCGGCAACCGAAGGCAACCGCATGGCGTTGAATAACATTCGGTCTCGGCTTGAGGTGCTTTATGGGAAGACCGCTAGACTCGACACCCAAGAGCAAGACAATCGATTTGTTACGACGCTAAGTTATCCTTACGCGCTGGAGGTTTAAGCCATGCAAGTACTGATTGTAGATGACGAAGCGCTGGCGCGTGATCGGCTGGTGCGCATGGTCAATGACTTTGACGATCACAGTGTGGTTGGCGAGGCCGCTAATGGTATTCAGGCTGTCGAGATTGCTGGGCGCGATCGCCCTGACCTGGTGTTGTTGGATATACGCATGCCTGGTATGGATGGTCTTGAGGCGGCGCGACACCTGATGGAACTCGAAGAACCGCCGGCTGTTGTGTTTTGTACGGCGTATGAAGAACACGCGATAGAGGCCTTTGATGTGCAGGCCGTTGGCTATCTGTTGAAGCCGGTCCGCAAGGATGATTTGGCTCGCGTGTTGGCTGCAGCTCATCGGCTGAATAAAGCTCAGCTGGCGGCCCTTGACAACGACGGCGCTCAGCGTCGTACGCATATTTCTGCGCGAACCAGGCGGGGTATTGAGTTAGTGCCCGTGCATGAGATTTGTTATTTCCAGGCGGATCAAAAGTACGTCACCGTACGTCACGCCAGCGGCGAGTTGATCATCGATGAAACCTTGCGTGAGCTTGAACAGGAATTTGGTGAGGCGTTTATTCGCATCCACCGCAACGCACTGGTTGCAACTCGGGCCATTGAAGGCCTAGAGCGCAGCGAAGATGGTCACCACAGTGTGCGTCTGAAAGGCATCGAGGAGTTGCTTGAGATCTCTCGTCGTCACGTCTCTGGCGTGCGCAAGTTTGTGCGTTCCATGTAGAGTACCCGCCAGATCTGTGAGAAGTTTTGGCCATGCAAAAGATAACTATCGCTACCCGAGAGAGCGCGCTTGCGTTGTGGCAGGCGGAATTTGTGGCGGACCGACTCCGCGAGCTTGCACCTGGAATCGAGGTTGAGCTTTTGGGAATGACCACCAAGGGCGACAAGTGGCTCAGTTCACCTCTGAGCGAGGTTGGGGGTAAAGGCTTGTTTGTTAAGGAGCTGGAGCAGGCGATTCTTGATGGCCGAGCTGATATTGCCGTGCACTCCTGCAAAGACCTGCCAGCAGAAATGCCACCGGGGTTTGAATTGGTGGCGACGGGTTATCGAGCAGATGTCCGCGACGCTCTGGTCAGTACAAAATACACAGACCTTGCCAGCCTGCCTCAGGGCGCGCGGGTGGGGACCAGTAGTTTGCGACGTGGCGCGCAATTGTTGGCGAGGCGGCCAGATCTGCGGTTGGCGAGCGTCCGTGGCAATGTGGGCACCCGATTGGGCAAGTTGGATGCTGGTGACTATGACGCTTTAGTCTTGGCGGCCGCGGGTCTCGATCGATTGGGCTTGGCGGGTCGTATTACAGAACATCTCTCGGTTGCTGACAGTCTGCCCGCTGCGGGGCAGGGCGCGCTGTCGGTTGAGTGCTCGGTGAATATTCCGGCGGAATTGCGGGCCATTGTTGCAGGCCTTAACGACGATGATGTGTCTCGGTGTGTATTGACCGAACGTTCGGTTAGTGCGGCGTTAGGGGCCGATTGCTCCATGCCGCTGGCGGCTCATGCCGTTTTAAATGGCGATACCATTGAGCTGCAGGCACTGGTGGGTGCTCTCGACGGCAGCCAGCTGGTCAAGGTAGCGCGCTCTGGAGCGGCAACTAATCCCGCGGCTATTGGTGCAGTGGCGGCAGAGGCTCTGCTGGCAGCTGGGGCCGGCCCCTTGCTAGCTGCCGCAAAACTCGAAGCGGAACGGCTGCAGGCGGCTTCAGCAGCGGCCAAAACGACCAAATCCGGCTAGTTCGATTGAACATTCTCATCACCCGGTCAGAACCAGGAGCCAGCCGTATGGCCGGCGAATTGGCGGCCGTGGGTATGCGGCCCCTAGTTGCACCCCTGTTAACGGCGCAGCCGACCCAAGACGTCTTTCCGGCAAAAGGTTACGACCATGTAATTTTTGTCTCTGAGCACGCGGTGATCCATGCAAATGCGGTGTTTGAGCCGCTGAAAGGAGGGTTGGTTGGTATAGCGCCAGAGGCGCGGTGGTATGCTATCGGTCCGGCGACTGATGCCGCTTTGGCTGCAGCGTTTGCGCAGACCACAGCACAGGCCCCGGAGACCGTTGTGCCAGAGCCGGCCCGTAGTGAGGGTCTGCTGGACAGCAAGTACCTGCAGCATGTTGCAGGCGACGAGGTATTGATTGTTGCGGGAGTGGCCGGTCGGTCGTTACTCGCGGACACCTTACAAGCCCGGGGAGCAACAGTGCGCTCCTGGCTGGTGTACCGACGGGTTGAGCAGTTGCCAACCTTAGCTAGCTGGCCGAATGCTGACGCTGTGGATGCGTTGGTTGCGTCCTCTGGTCAGGGGCTCGAATTATTGACTCGCCAATGGTTGGCGAGTGCGGGTGCTCCATCGAGTCGGAGCCGCTCAGGTGGCTTAGAGGTGCCGGTGTGTGTACCGTCGCCGCGGGTCTTTGAACTGGCGACAAAACTGGGCTGGCTGAAACCGGTAAACTGCCCAGGGGCGAGCGCTCAGGCAACCATCGCCGGGTTGTCACAACAGGGGCTCTGGCCGCCGCACTCAGGGTTCTGATGCAGGCAAGAGACAAACAGGTTTTTAGAACAGCACTAAACATACGGAATAGACACAAGCGCGATGAGTGATCATGACGATAAGTCCGGAACGGACAGCGACAAGTATCAACGGCCAGAAGATGGCGCAGACGCAGTTGAAGATGCTTTCAATTCGGCAGATGTTGAGGCCGATGCTCAGGCTGAAGAGCTTTCCCCAGAAGGGCAAAAAGAAATGCATGAAGAAGAGATGCAGGAGCCTGAGGTGGTAGAAGCTAATGACGCTAGCGCAGACCCAGCGCCAGTGCAGAAAATGCCGTCACGCGTACCTGGTTATTTGGGGTTGTTGCTGGGGCTGTGTGGGTTGGGTCTCGCAGGCTATCTGTATTTCCTAACCCAGTTGCAGGATCCGCTCGCGCCGTTCGAAAAGCGCATTGATGAGCTAGCTGTGCAGACTGAAGCCAACAGCGGCAAGGTCTCTAGTCAGACCGATGCGCTGCGACAAGAAATGCAGTCGGTTATGGCGACCCAAAGCGCCACGCAAAGCGAGCAGTCAGACACCCTGCGCGCAGAACTTGCTGCTCAGCAAGAAGACATGGAAGCCGCAACAGCGGCGCTTGCTGAATCACTTGGTGAATCTATTACTGCCCAGCCGCCAACCAGCCGTGACTGGAAATTGGCTGAAGTGGAATATCTGTTGCGCATTGCGAACCATCGTTTATTGATGGAGCGCGATCCGCTGACTGCAGGGCAATTGCTTGCAACCGCAGATGGGGTGCTAGCTGGGATTGGCGACTTCTCGTTGTTTGATGTCCGCGCCCGATTGGCTGATGAAATTCTTAGTGTTAAATCGATGACAGGCACTGATTTGCAGGGTTTGTATTTGCAAATAGAGGCGCTCAAGAAAAGTGTGAAGGCGCTGCCGCTGCGTCCACCCGAATACACCGAAGCAAAGGTTGCCCCGGGTGACGCGCTGCAAGTGGCGATGCAGGATGATCTAACCGCGGCTGACGCGCCGACGGCTGAACAGAGCGTTTGGCAAGAACTTGGGGGGCGCTTATCCGCGTTTTTCCAGTACCGAAAGATTGATGGCAACGAAACCCGCCGACCGCTACTCAGCCCAGACGAATCTATTTATCTAGAGATGAATTTACGACTGATGCTTGAACGCAGTCAGCTTGCACTGATGCGTCGTAACCAGCTGGTGTATGAGCAGAGCCTGACAACTGCTGAAGAATGGATCGGTGAATATCTCGACGGTGAAGACGCCGCCGTTGCGCAAACGCTGGGTCAGATCGTCGAGTTACTCGACGTGCAGCTGGAATTGCCCATTCCAGATATTTCCGGGTCTCTGAAAGCACTGGAAGCGGTGAGCCGTGGCCGCGACAACGATAGCGGTGAGGAGTAAGCATGAAGGTTCTGGTTGGCATCATCTTATTGGTTGGCCTGCTCGTGATAGCCGGGCTGTTAGGCACGCTCGCCGGCCGCGATTCAGGTTACGTGCTGCTGTCCTATGGCGGTCACGAAATTGTTACTAGCCTGTGGTTTGCGCTCTTTGGTGTGATTGCCGTTTGGTTGCTGGTACGGCTTATTTTTAGCTTGATCGCGTCGTTGTTCTCTAGCGGCCAATTGGTTGGTCGTTGGAATGCGCGTCGCAAACGCTCGGGTTCGAAGCGGCAAACTGAAATGGGTTTGTTGTTGATGGCCGAAGAAGAATGGTCTGATGCCCGTCGGTCTTTGTTGAGCGGGGCAGCCGGCGCGAGCGCACCGATGCTGAATTTCTTGCAGGCTGCATTGGCCAGCAATGAGCTGGGTCAAATTAAACGGCGCGATGAATTGTTGAAGAAAGCATCTGACTCTACGCCAGGTGCGCAGTTTGCTGTTGATCTTGCGGCGGCGCGGATGCAGCTTACGAATTCTGACGGCAATGAAATAGATATAGCCATTGAGAAGCTGGTTAGTTTGCGCGATCAGGCGCCCCGGCATCAGATTGTTGGTGAGTTTCTGGCGCGCGGTTACGAGAAAAAAGGCGACTTCTCTGCGCTGGAGTCTCAGCTCGGAAAACTCAAGCGCATGCGCAAAGAGCACCCGAACGATGTTGCCCGCATGGAAACAGCCATTGGCCGCCATAAAGTGCTTGATGCATTTGCCAAAGATTCTGACGCGAAGGGCGCGGTTGCGGTTTGGAAGCGACTCGATAAGGGCGTGCGTAACAATGTGGCGTTTGTTGGAGACTTTGCCGGTACCCTCGCAGCGGCAGGTGCCTTCACTGAAGCCGGAGAGATGCTGGTTGATGCCTTAGGTGACGATTGGAATCAAACGTTGCTGGCTCGTTATATCGATTTGCCTGAGATCGAAAGTCATCAGGCTTCCCAAGCCAAAAGCTGGCTGAAAGCTCACGCCAAAGACGCTGGCGTGCAACTGCTCGCGTGTCGCGCGGCTGCTCGCGATGGCAATTGGTCAAAAGCATTGGAGCACGCACAGGCAAGTGAAGCCGCATCGCCCTCTGCAGCTGCGCGATCAGAGATCGCCCGTTGTGAGCTGGCAGGCGCTACACCCGACGACACCGCTGCTGCCGAGTCTAAAGAAGGCACAACCGACGAAGCCGCTTGATTGAAGTGCTCGATGCCCTGGATTATCTGGGCGTCTTTGTGTTTGCCCTGTCTGGGGCATTGCTTGCCAGTCGTAAAGACATGGACCTGTTTGGGTTTATTGTTCTCGCGCTAATGCCTGCCATTGGCGGCGGTACAATTCGCGACATTGTGCTCGATGTACCGGTGTTCTGGATTGAAGATAAAAACTATCTCTTGCTGACCCTTATGGCCGCCGTGCTGACTTTTTTTGGCTGCCGGCAGATCGAGCGTGCGACGCGGCCGTTGGTCTGGCTCGACGCGGTAGGGCTGTCGGTGTTCTGTGTGCTGGGTGCGGCTAAAACACTGCATATTACAGGTGATGCCGTGGTTGCTGTGGTGATGGGGGTAGTGAGTGCGGTTGCGGGCGGCATTATTCGCGATGTGATTGCCAACGACCCGCCCATGGTTTTGCGCTCAGAAATATACGCAACCGCCGCCTTCTTGGGCGCTCTGGTGTACGGAGGATTTGTGAGTTTGGGGTGGCCGCTTGCAGAATGGGCTGGTGTGCTGGCAGCGCTCGCTGCGCGAGGCTCGGGGATTTTGTTGGGCTGGTCGTTGCCGCGTAGTTCCGGAAGCTAGGAATTTAGAGCGCCTGGGGCGCTCTTAAATTAACCCCTGCGCGCTTTAGCGCGCGCCACGCATCGAGTTAAAGAACTCTTCGTTGGTTTTGGTTTCTTTCAGCTTGTCGATCATGAATTCGATGGCTGACAGATCGTCCATGTCATGTAACAGTTTGCGCAGAATCCATACCCGTTGAAGTTCTTCTTCACCCATCAACAATTCTTCGCGGCGAGTAGCCGAGCGACGAATGTTGATCGCCGGATAGACGCGCTTTTCTGCAATCTTACGTTCCAGGTGCAGTTCTTGGTTACCTGTACCTTTGAATTCTTCGTAGATCACTTCGTCCATCTTCGAGCCAGTATCTACCAGCGCGGTGGCAACGATAGTCAAGCTGCCGCCTTCTTCGATGTTTCGGGCGGCACCAAAGAAACGCTTCGGGCGTTCGAGTGCGTGGGCATCAACACCACCGGTGAGTACCTTGCCAGATGATGGCACGATTGTGTTGTAGGCCCGTGCCAGGCGAGTGATTGAGTCGAGCAGAATAACCACGTCTTTCTGATGTTCGACCAAACGCTTTGCTTTTTCGAGAACCATCTCGGCCACTTGAACGTGCCGTGACGGTGGCTCATCGAAGGTACTGGCAACCACTTCACCGCGCACAGAGCGCTGCATTTCGGTTACTTCTTCCGGACGTTCGTCGATCAACAACACGATCAAGGTGACGTCGGGGTTGTTGGCAACAATCGACTGGGCGATGTTCTGCAGAATCAGGGTTTTACCGGCTTTGGGTGGTGAGACCACCAGGGCGCGTTGACCTTTGCCAATAGGGGCGACGAGGTCGATGATGCGTGAAGACAGATCTTCGGTGCTGCCGTTACCGCGCTCGAGCACCATGCGTTCGTCAGGGAACAGCGGCGTCAGATTTTCGAACAGAATTTTGTGTTTCTTGGCGTTCGGTTCGCTTAGGTTGATGTCGTCAACTTTCAGCAGGGCAAAATAGCGCTCGCCGTCTTTGGGGGGGCGAATCTTGCCGGCAATGCTGTCGCCTTTGCGCAGATTAAAGCGGCGAATCTGGCTGGGTGATACGTAGATATCGTCGGGGCCCGCAAGGTAAGAGCTGTCGGCTGAGCGAAGAAAGCCAAAGCCGTCCTGGAGAATTTCCAGAGTGCCGTCGCCGTAAATGTCTTCGCCGTTTTTTGCCTGTTTGCGCAGAATGGCGGCAATCACTTCCTGTTTGCGCGTTCGCGCCAGGTTGTCGAGGCCCATTTCTCGGGCCATGTCGATCAGTTCGCCAATCGGTTTGCGTTTCAGGTCGGTTAAATTCATGAGTAATCTCTTGTGTCAGGCCAGTGCTACAGGTTGCAAAGAGGGAGAGGGTCCGTCTGTGCGTGAGCCAGTGCGAGGTGAGGCGCTTTGAACTTCTTTTTAATGGGGTTCTTCCGCGTATATAGCTGCTTACAGGGTTGGTAGATCAGGGATCTAGAGGTCTGGAACAGGTTTATTGCTGTCGCTGTCGAAGCTTCAACGTCTGGGTCTGAGGTTGTGCCGGCTGATAACAAACTCTAAAAAGGTTGGTATGAGCAGGACTCAGATCGAAACGGATAGATGGTCAGACAGAGATCAGCAGAAAGCGCGCGAAGTGCACGACTAGTTAGAGTGTAAGGGAAAGCGGCTCAGGGTCAAGTGGCAGGCGCTAGAGATGATGGAGGGGTGCTCTCTCCAATTGTGTGTCGCTCTGGATTGCTGCCTAGACCGGCCCTCACAGAGGCTCAGCCAGGGAGCCTCATAAGGAGCCACCTAGCGCGCTAGATATTGTCGTCGAGGAATTCCGCGAGTTGGGATTTGGACAACGCGCCGACCTTGGTCGCGTGCAACTCGCCGTTTTTGAATAACATGAGCGTCGGAATGCCCCGAATACCGTACTTTGGCGGCGTCTGCTGGTTGGCGTCGATGTCCATTTTGCAGATCTTCAGCTTGTCCGCGTACTCTCCGGAAATCTCGTCAAGGATAGGTGCGATCATCTTGCAGGGGCCACACCACTCAGCCCAGTAGTCCACGAGAACGGGAAGATCGGCCTTTAAAACGTCTGCTTCGAAGGCGTCATCGGTGGTGTGGGTAATGTTGTCGCTCATGGCTGGGCCTGTAGTTTCGTTGAATCCGGATACAATAGTGGGGTCGAGACCACGCGGTTTCAAGTGAGATTGAGAAATATGGATATTCGCAAGGCGTTCTGCCTGTTTTCTGGTTGCGTTCCGGGGTGTGCAACTGACCCCGAAAAAGTGCTTGTCCGTTGGTAGCTCGAGCGGTACTTGATCTCGGTTCCAACAGCTTTCGGGTACTGCTGGCGGACGAAGAGAATGGCGAACTGATTGTCCGCGAGAAGCTCAAGGAAAAGGTTCAGCTGCTGCGTAGTAGCGACAACGGCCGCCTTGACCCGGCCGCTATTGAGCGGGGCATCGAGAGCATCAAGCGGTTTCGTCAGCGCTTGAGTAGCCTCGATCGCGCAAATATTCAGGTGTGCGGTACCCATGCTCTGCGGCAGAGCGATAACGCGGCTGAGTTTGTGATTGCCGCGGAGGAGCTGCTGGGCGTGCCGTTGCAAATTATTAGCGGGGAAGAGGAAGCGCGGCTCATTTATTGCGGCGTATTGCATCACTTGCCAACTAACAACGACACCCGTTTGGTGATTGATATTGGGGGTGGCAGCAGTGAGTTTGCCTACGGTACTGGCTTTGCACCCTCGGTCACTGTGTCTGTAGATATGGGCTGTGTGTCTTATACCGACGAGTTTTTCCCTGACCAGATGGTGACAGAGCAATCCCTTGAGCGCGCGCGCGCGACGGCGGTGCGATCATTGCAATCGGTGTTGGCTGAGCGCTCGGTCTCTATGGTCGATCTGCAACAGGCAGAGCAGGTGCTAGGTACCTCAGGCACGATTGAATCGATTGTCCAGGTGGCTGACGCCAACGGCTGGAGCTCCAATGAGATTACTCCAGAGAGTCTTGCGGATATCCGTGCGGCCATCTGCGATCAACGCTGGATACCTGGCATTGGCCTGCCGGGCCTGACGCCTAACCGCGTTGATATTTTTCCGGCTGGCGTGGCGCTGGTCAGTGCGATTTTTGATGTGCTCAAGTTGCCAGCGATTCGTTACGCCAATGCGTCGATGCAAGAAGGCATGCTCTATGAGCAGTCGCGGCGACGAGTCGAAGATGTGCAGTGGCGCACAGTGCGTGACCTCAGCCGGCGTTTTCACGTTGATCAAAAGCAGGTGGCGCGCGTGCGCAACACGGCTGATCGGTTGTGGCAGTCGTGTCGTGTGCCCTGGTTTGGTAACGCTGAAGAATACCGGCGACTGCTTGGATGGGCCTGTGAGTTGCACGAGATCGGTGCGCAAGTTTCGGCTACGCATTACCACCGGCACGGCAGTTACATTATCGCTAACGGGGCGTTGCGCGGGTTTGCCCGACAGCAGCAAGCGCAGCTTGCGTTGTTAGTGCGCAGTCACCGGCGCAGTTTTCCTGGGCTCGCGTTCGGGCAGTTTGAGGCGGTACACGGTTTGCGTTTGATGCGTCTATCTGCGCTGTTACGGTTGGCCGTTATTCTGGAGCGCTCGCGCAGTGATGCGGAAAGTCCGAGTCCGCTGAGTGCGCGAGTCAATGAGCACTCGCTTGTGCTTGAACTGCCCCAAGGCTGGCTGGATCAGCACGCCCTGTCCCAACAGGAGCTGGCGGAAGAGTTCCAGCAGCTCAAGTCGGCGCATGTTGATCTGCAGCTCGACGATCTGCTTCTTTAGCCGATGGTTTACTGCTTATTCTTCAAGTAACTGCTTGGCGAAATAGGTCAGGATGCCATCGGCGCCGGCGCGTTTCAGGCACAGCAGGCTTTCTGCAATAACCTGTGGCGAGAGCCAGCCGTTTTCGATGGCCGCCATGTGCATCGCGTATTCGCCGCTCACCTGATAGGCAAAGGTAGGCACTTTGAATTCCTGCTTTACCCGTCGCACGACGTCGAGGTAGGGCATGCCGGGTTTCACCATGACCATGTCAGCGCCTTCGGCTAGGTCCATTGCCACTTCCTGCACAGCTTCGTCGGTGTTGGCAGGGTCCATCTGATAGCTGAGTTTATCGCCACTGGCGAGCAGTTGGTCGGAGCCCACTGCTTCGCGAAACGGGCCGTAGTATGACGATGCGTACTTGGCCGCGTAAGCCATGATGGCCAGATTGATGTGACCAAGATCGTCGAGGGTTTTGCGAATCGCACCAATGCGACCGTCCATCATGTCGGACGGTGCGATCACGTCTGCACCTGCGGCTGCACAAACAGCAGCTTGGCGACACAGTGCGCTGACGGTTTCGTCGTTCAACACGTAACCATTTTCGTCAATTACGCCGTCTTGGCCGTGTGATGTGTAGGGGTCTAGTGCCGCGTCGGTGATGATCCCGAGGTCTGGCACCTCTCGCTTGATTGCCCGTATGGAACGCGGAACCAGGCCCTGATCGTTCCAAGCTTCGATGCCATCCAGTGAGCGCAGTGACGGTTCAATGTTGGGAAACAGGGCGATCGCAGGGATTCCCAGATGGTAGGCATCCGCCGCCTCAGTAACCAGCTGGTCAATGGAATAGCGCTCGATGCCAGGCATTGAGTCGATGGGGTCGCGGCGCCCCTGACCTTCGATCACAAACATCGGGTAGATCAGATCGTCGGTAGAGAGTGCATTTTCGCGGACAAGCCGGCGCATGAACTCTTGGCTGCGGGTGCGTCGAAGGCGCGTATTGGGAAAGGTTCGGTCTGTCATTTACGGGTTCCAGAAAGCGAGCGCTGCCAAGTCTACCCGGTTAGTGCCGGTCTAACTCATCTCTGACTGCAGGTCTTTTTTCAGTCGTTTGAACGTCTGTTGTAAGGACAGGTCTGCACCCATCGCTGTAATTGTCAGGCTGCCGTACAAACGCGCCAGTAGGGCCTGTGCTTGGCGGCGTGCGGCCTTGGGTTTGCAGCCGGTTAGCTCGAACGCACTGGCGAGTTGGCTCAGCCAGGTGTTAACCCGATCGCTTTGCCGGGGCCCCAGCAATTTGGGTTGGGTGAGCGCCAGTGTCGCTAGCAGGCAGTTACCTTGATGGCTGTGGAGGTAATCTGCAAAACCATCGAGGAACACTTCGAGCGCTTGGGTTGCCTTGGCGCGTTGGGCTTTGGGTTTGCCGCTGGTACTTTTGTTGAGCATCTGGGCCAATCGTTGAAACGCGCGTTGGTCAAGGTCGTCAGCGCAGCGAGTGACCAGAACATCAATCATTTGGCCTTTGCCGCCCGGAAAGTGGTGATACAGGCTTGCCTTGCTGCGGCCACAGGCCTGGGACAGCTGGGCGAGCGAGGCGCCATCAAAGCCCTTGGCGCTAAACACGGCTAGCAGGGCATCCAGCATTTCGGCGGGCATGGCAGACTTGGCGATATGGGTTGGGCTGGGAGCTGCGGTCACGGGTGCCTGATCTATCTCGTTATGCGCTGGGTTGGGCTTTACGCTTAGAAAAGCTAAAAACCGAACGTTCGTTAGTTTAACGAGGTGTTGGGCGAATGTCGCCTAGGTGTCAGACGCGTCTGCTTCTGCTTGGGCGAGGGCTGCTTCTAGTGCCTCCTGGCGAGACAGCCAGGATTGCTCGACGTCGGCCAGTCGAGTTCGAGCCTGACCCTGCTCAGTGAGCAGAGTATTTAGCGTCGTGCTGTCTTCCTGGTAGGTGGCACTGTCGGATAGTTTTTCATCCAAAGTCGCTATTTCTTCGTTCAAAGCGTCCATTTCAACCTCTAAACGATCGATTTCTCGTCGCAATGGTCGCGTTGCGGCTCGGGCTTGGGCGCGATTTTGGCGGCGTTCGGCGGCGCTGCCTGGTGGTGCTTTAGGGTCGCTTGATGTGGTTGTTTCGCCCTTCAGGTTGGCTGAACGATCGTTCGGTTGTTGTTTTGATTGCTCGGGGGTCGCTTGGGGCGTTGCCTCGCCATAGTCGCCGCGTTCATAGGCGCCAAGGTCCTGGGGAAATTCGCGGATTTTGCCATCGGCGACTAACCACAGTTCATCGACACACTGGCGCAATAAGTGTCGATCGTGGGAAACCAGCAGCATCGCCCCGTTGAACTCCTGCAGCGCGAATGCCAGAGCTTGGCGCATGTTCAGATCGAGGTGGTTGGTGGGCTCGTCGAGAATCAGCAGGGCAGGTTGGGCGGCGGCGATCAGCGACAGCACCAGTCGGGCGCGCTCGCCACCAGAAAAGGTTTGTACAGAGCGGTAAACATCGTCGCCGCGAAAACCCCAGCCGCCCAGATAGCTGCGCGCTGCGGTCTCGTTGGCGAATCGATCGCCATGCTCTTTCAGTAGCGCTTTCATGGCGCTTGTTTTGTCGTCGAGTAACTCCATCTGGTGCTGGGCAAAATAGCCCACCAGAGAATGTTTACCCCGGTGCAACTCGCCAGATTTCAGTTGTAGTTCGCCGGCTAACGTTTTTAGCAGCGTCGACTTGCCCGCGCCGTTTTTCCCGAGCACACCGATTCGGGCGCCAGGCTGTAGTTGCACCGATACGTTCTGCAGAATGGTCGCGTCGGGGTAGCCGAGGCTTGCTTCTTCGATTTTGACCAACGGCTTTGACACCTTTGCCGCGTTCGTAAAGCCAAATTCAAAAGCGCTTTGGGATTGCATCACGGCGCTTGCGCCCAATCGCTCGAGCGCTTTCAGCCGACTCTGCACCTGTTTGGCTTTGGTGGCCTGGGCGCGAAATCGGTCGACAAATACCTGGATCTGAGCGCGTTTTAGATCCGCCTTTTTGGCTTGGGCGGCGGCGAGATTGGCGCGTTCGGCCAGCTGGGTTTCGAACGAGGAATAGTTGCCGGTGTAGGATTGCAGGCGGCCGTTTTCAAGGTGCGCCGTGTACTGGGTAGCGCGGTCGAGAAAATCACGGTCGTGCGCAATAGTGACCATTGTGCCCGGAAAGTTTGCGAGCCAGCGTTCGAGCCAAAGCGTTGCTTCCATGTCGAGGTGGTTGGTGGGCTCATCGAGCAGCAGTAGATCGGCTGGGGTCATTAACGCCTGGGCGAGTGCCAAGCGGACACGCCAACCGCCAGAAAAATCTTGTACCGGCTGTTGGTGTTCTTCTGTTGCAAAACCCAGTCCGTGCAAAATTTTTGCAGCATTGGCTTCCGCACGATAACCGTCAAGATCTTCGTAGCGTTGCAGCAACTGCGCTAGGCGTAAGTCGTTGCCGTCGTCAGCCGCCTGCTCGATTTCAGCTTCCACATTGCGAAGCTCTGCGTGGCCATCGAGGACAAAGGCGAGTGCGGGTCGATCGGTGGCAGGTGCTTCCTGATCAAGATGTACGACGCGCCAAGTGCGTGGCAACTTCACGTCGCCCTCCTCGGGTAGTAGCCGTTGGCGGATCATTTCGAACAGTGTGGATTTGCCAGCGCCATTGTTGCCGACCAGAGATACGTTTTGGCCAGCGTGCACAACAAGGTTCAGGCGATCGAATAACAGTCGATCGCCGCGATGCAGCGTAATATCTTGGAGTTGCAACACCGATGGTTGGCCTATTTAGCAGTGGTCAGCGCGAGTAGGCTTGCGCGTGATGCCGAGACCAAAGCGGAGGTTCTCGTCGGTTTTTGTTTAAACGTGGTCGCTGGTTGCTTTGGTTTTGGCTGAGGCTACTGATGTTACAGACGAAGTGCCTGCTTTGGGAGGTGCGGCGATTCGCGCAGCGCGACGAGGTTGTTGTTCTACCCAGTCAATCAGGTCGAACCATTTACTGGCTTCCGCTTGGGACGCCGCGTCGTTCAATTTAAGTTCGGTGATGCCCGCGCCGTCTTCGGCCGCGCGACCGTACAGGGTTGAGTCAGCGAAGTTCGCAACGCAAGGCACGTTGAGGCATTCAAGCGCATGCATCAGCTTCTGTTGGCTGGCTGGATTGTTTTGCAGGCGGTTGGCGATAACCCCAATGGCTCGCGGGTTGGCTCGGTAGCCTCGATGGGTCAGAAGCTCTGCAATAAAGCGTGAGCCGGAACGAATATCGAGCGGCGACGGCAGCATCGGTATGAGAATGACATCGCACTGTTTGATCAGTGTGTCGATGTCGCGTTCGCGAGCGCCTGAGGGCGTGTCGATTACAATGCGCGTGATATCAGGCGGCAGTTGCTGCTGGAACGCCTTGGTTTGATACATGCCGACTTTGCTGTGCATAGGTACAACGTGAAGCGGTGTTTTGGGATCGGGGCTGCTTGCTCTTAGTGCGGCCCAGTCTGTGCTTGAGGCTTGAGAGTCGTAGTCCATTAGTGCGGTGCGGTGTCCGCGCTGGCTATAACTGACGGCAAGATTGGTCGCAATGGTGCTTTTTCCACACCCGCCTTTACCGTTGATGATGAGTACCCGGCGTACGTCGTTCACAGCAGTGTCTTCATGATTTGCAGTCGCTGATAGGTCGTATACGTCCGCGTTAACATCCATAACTCGCGGCGCTACGACTAAGCTTCTATTCGCTCACAAACGCGCGATGATCAATCCTTGATACGCTCGATTGCGGTTGTCCCTTTCATTTTCTAGCCGGTACCTGTTTGGCGGTGTCCCCGAGCGTGATCTAACGCCACGTCTCGGTAGTAACTTAAACTGACACCTAACCTGTACTGGGCACTCAGTCTGTCAAACGCAGAGCTTGAATGCTGTCAGCAAATTGTGCGGCTCGTGTCTGCATTATAAAGCGTCCCGGGTACTTACAGGCGAAACCTCATGAAGTTCCAGTTTGTCTTCACTTTATTCAGTTCAGGGTATCCAATGGACCTAAACGCGCTTGAGTTGGCGCCCTACTAGCGCCAGAACGAGCAAAAAGCCTGCCAGTGCAGCAAGCGGTATGAAATAGCCCGGCATGTCCATGCCAAAGATAGGAAAAGAGCCTTGTGCACAGTTGCCTGTACCCTGGGTCATTGCGTTGAACACCTCCATAAAGGGGGCGTATTCAATCAGCCGGCTGATCGGTGCGCCGCAGGATGGCACCAGTTCGGGCGGCAGCACATATAGGTACAGTTGCCGCAGCGCAAAGCCCATGCCGATGAGCGCGGCGAGCGCGGTTGCGATGGGCCAGGCCCGGTTGGGTTGGCGTGCACCCATGCCCACCAGTGCAATCAGACCAGCCAGCATGAAGAACAGGCGTTGGGTCAGGCACAGGGCACAGGGCTCCATGTCGAAGACAAACTCGAGGATCAGGGCGGTTGTGAGAAACACGCCGATCAGGCTGACAATGGCCAACCCTCCATCGCGGTAACTGTTCTCGTGCGCTCGAGCGATGGCGTTCATAGTTCGATTACGACTTTGCCAATGGCTCGGCGTTCGCTCAGACAGCGCAGGGCATCCGCGTAGTCGGTGAGAGGAAAGGTTTGACCAATGAGAGGATCGATTTTTCCGGCGGTGTAGTAGTCGAGTATTTCGCGAAAGTTCTGAGCGGTGGCCTCGGGGTCGCGCGTGGTAAATGCGCCGTAGAACACCCCAACAACCTGACAGCTTTTTAGCAGTACCAGGTTGATAGGCAATTTGGGAATGTCACCAGCAGCAAACCCAACAACCAGCACTCTGCCGTTCCAGTTTACGCAGCGCATTACCTGGTCGAACAACTCGCCGCCAACCGGATCATAAATGACATCAGCACCGTTGCCGTCGGTGAGTGCTTTCACTTTGTCTTTCAGGTCGCCGTCACTGTAATCGATAACGTCATGCGCGCCGGCTTTGAGTGCTGCGGCACGTTTTTCTTCGGTGCTGGCTGCGGCGATTACGCGTGCGCCCATGGCTCGGCCGAGTTCGACGGCTGCAATACCTACGCCGCCGCCGGCACCCAGTACCAGCAGGTTTTCCCCGGGCTGCAAGTTGGCTCGCTGCTTCAGTGCGTAATAAGAGGTTCCATATGTGGTGCTTATTCCAGAAGCCTGGATGAATGACATACCTTCGGGAATAGACCGTAACAACTTTGCCTGCACGCAAAGCTGCTCGCGCATACCGCCATGCCCACAGCCTGCAAATACGCGGTCACCAACGGCCACATTGGTTACCGCAGAACCGATCGCGCTGACGACTCCGGAGATCTCGCCGCCTGGCGAAAAGGGAAACGGAGGGCGTGACTGGTACTTGCCGGCGATCATCAGCACGTCGGGAAAGTTGAGCGCGGTCGCAGCGACATCGATCAATGCTTCTTTGTCGGCTGGAGTCGGCGCCTCGATAGTTTCGAGCTGTAGGGATTCAGGTGGACCAAATTCGTGACAGAGAACGGCTTTCATTGACGAGTTCCAAAGAGTACTGGTGGATAGAAGGATAAAGCAGCTAGCCGTGGAGTGGGAGTGGGAGAGTTGCAACCGGTGGGATCAGGTTGCAGCTTACCCCCCGCCTTCGCGAACCTCGCTACCATTGACCCGAAAAAACCGCTCTGCCTCTCCCAGTAGCGCCGGCCAATAGGTCGTAAAGTCGCTCTCCAGCGCGTCTATCTGTGTGGCCATGGCCGCGACCATGGCGGGTCCGTCCTCGGCGCGGCCTAACCGCTCACAAACATAACGGATACCGCGGCTTACTCGGTCGAAGTCTGCGTAGTTGCTAAACAGTCGAGTAGTTTTGGCATGGGTAAAGAACCGCTGGGCCCCAGGGGGTAGTTGTTGCCAGTGATCAGCGAGCAGACGGTGTAGCCCGTCTTCGTATTCTTCCAAGTTGGTGACAGGCGTGGCACTTGGGAGGGTTGGTAGATAGGTCAGTGGTTCCCGCTCTGTCGCCCGAGCCAGAAAGTGATCAGCAATCATGTCGATGCAAGGTGGCCCGATTCGCCGCAGATGGCTAGGCAACCGGTTGGCGCTGGCTCGCAGGCACGGCTCTTGATTACTGAACGCGTCTATTCGGCGATGCAGGCGAACACCAAACAGAAACCGTTTGGGATAATGGTCGTCGTAGAGCACACCCTTGATAAAGTCACCGGCAGCGCTGCCCGCTACGATGTCAGCCTGGCTACCTGCGAGAACGGCGTGCGCTAAGAAATTCACGGCAACGCCAGATAATGCTCCAGAAACTCTTCGAAGCTCTCCGTTTCGCTGTCTTCCATGGCGGACTGTTCAGCGATGGAGTTGCGCGCAAAGTGACGGAACTCCTCTAGCCGCGCATCGCGCAAAGGGTGATCAGCGTAGTAGCCGTTGTGAGCAAGCGAAGCATTCATAGCGAATCGATAGAATGGAATCTGCTGGTCGCGCATTTGCGCCAAAATTCGCGCCGAGGGAGTGCACTCGGAGTCTGCGACTTTTTTGCGCTGACAAGCGAGAGCAAAGGCGTGCTCGTCGTGGCCTGCGCTGTTATCTGAGCGCCCGGCTTCAGTATCAATAAATTGGGCAATCTCTGCGCAGCCGTCCAGTAATTCGTTTGCCCAATCTTGCATTTTTACCGTGCGGCCATCGCGGTTCAGAGTTAGATCAGGTTCGCGGCCCCGTTCAACAACGGCGAGCTGGTTGCTGGTTAGCGCTTCCGATTCTGTCAGTGAATCAGGCGCACTTGGTTTGAGCAAACAATTCAGCAGGAACAAATCAAGAAACTGCGCTTGCATGGCGTCGATGCCAGCCGGAAGAAAGGGGTTTACGTCGAGGCAGCGTACTTCAACGTATTCAACGCCGCGGTCGAGTAGTGCCGTTAACGGGCGCTCGCCTTTATGGATGGTGCGCTTGGGTCGAATCGTGCCGTAGAACTCATTTTCGATTTGTAGCAGCGCAGGGTTTAGCTGTTGGTACTCACCATCGACCTGCCCGGTGTACTGCTCGTAGTCGGGGTAGCTGGTGCTGAGTCCTTCGCGAATGGTTTTCGCGTAGTCGCTAAGCGTGTTGTATGACACGTGCAACTGGGTTTGTGCGTCGCTGGTATAGCCCAGTCGGCCCATGCGCAGTGAAGTGCCAAAAGGTCGGTACAGTGTGCCCTCGCCAAAATCTTCAAGCTCATGGTCTTTGCTTTTTACGAACGATTTGCACAGGGCTGGAGAGGCACCAAACAGGTAGATCAACAGCCAGGAGTCACGGCGAAAGTTTCGAATCAGATCGAGGTAGCACAGGGTGGCGTAGTCGTCGGTGAAGGGTTCGTTGCGGGCTTTGGCAAGTGCTGGCCAAAAGTCATCGGGTAGTGAAAAGTTGTAGTGAATGCCAGAGATGGTCTGCATCAGTCGGCCGTAGCGGTTGCCAAGCCCGAGTCGATAGACTGTTTTGGCGCGAGCGATGTTGCTGGTGCCGTAACGCCCGACGGGAATGTCTTTGTCGTCTCCCAGCATGCAAGGCATGCTCGAGGCCCACAGCAACTCGTCATCTATGTTGGCGTGCAAATAGCGATGTATATCGTCGAGTTCTTCGATGCAGGCGTCAGCGGAGGGATGTACGCCCGTAATCAATTCGGGCTGAGCTTCACAAAAGTCGGTGGTGATGTGCGGATGACGCAGAGCCGAGCCCAGGGCCGCAGGATGTGGCGTTGCGGCCAACTGACCGTCGCGCTGGACGCGCAGGCTTTCTTTCTCGATGCCGTGACCAAGTTGAGTGAGCAGGTGAGCGTTGGGTGATAGTGCTTTAAGGAGAGCTTGCACGGTGATACCTCTTCATGTCCCGTCGATGCCCGCGCACAGACCGCGGTTAGCTCTTAAGCGTAGCGGCTTTTGAACCCGGTAGGTATGGGCGATTTATGAGAGTGAGGTAGCTGTGGTGTCAGAGGCAGGGGGCAGGGGGCAGGTTAGAAAACCTGACCCCGCATCTGTAACCTCGCAAACAGGCCCTAATAGGTGCCGTCAGGACCTGCCGCTACGATTCCGTCATCTACTTCAAACTTTTCGAAGTTTTCGACAAACTTGCCAATGAGGCTTCTGGCGGCAGCATCGTAGGCAGCTTTGTCTGACCAGGTGTCGCGTGGGTTCAGCAGGCCGTCTTCAACGCCATCGACTGATATCGGCACTTCAAGATTGAAGCCGGGCAGTGAGTGGGTTTCGACGTCTTTGAGCTTGCCAGCTTGAATGGCTGTAATGATGCTGCGGGTTGTGGGGATGTCAAAGCGTGACCCCGTGCCATAGCCGCCGCCGGTCCAGCCGGTGTTCACCAGATAAACGTTAGAGCCAAACTCTTCGATACGCTTGATCAGCAGGTCGGCATAGACGCCTGCAGGTCGCGGGAAGAAGGGCGCGCCAAAACAGGTAGAAAAGGTGGCCTTGTAGGCTTCTGTTGAACCCACTTCGGTTGAGCCTACTGCTGCGGTATAACCCGACAGGAAGTGGTACGCCGCCGCTTGCTTTGACAGCAGCGCAACGGGTGGCAACACGCCACTAACGTCACAGGTAAGGAAAATAACGGCCTTTGGCTCGCCTGCGCGATTATCGGGAACCTTTAGTTCGATGTTGTCACGCGGGTAACAGGCGCGTGAGTTTTCAGTAAGCGTCGAGTTGGTGTAGTCCGCCAAGCGCTTGTCTTCATCGATAACAACGTTCTCGATGATGGCGCCGAATGAAATCGCATCCCAGATGACGGGTTCATTTTTCTGGCTAAGATCGATGCATTTTGCGTAACAACCGCCTTCCAGATTGAAAACGGTGCCTTTGCCCCAGCCGTGCTCGTCGTCGCCAATCAATGAGCAATCAGGGTCTGCTGAGAGGGTTGTCTTGCCGGTGCCGGACAGGCCGAAGAACAAGGTGGTGTCTCCGGAGGCGTCAACGTTGGCCGAGCAGTGCATTGGCAGTACGTCTTTTTCTGGCAGCAGGAAGTTCTGTACAGAGAACATGGCCTTTTTCATTTCGCCGGCGTAACGCATGCCCGCAATCAGTACTTTACGTTGGGCAAAGTTAATCATGACCGTTGCTTCAGAATTGGTGCCATCGCGCTCGGGGACACAGTCGAATAGCGGTGCGTTAACAACCTGCCATGCTTCTTTGTTGTGTGGGTTGTAGTGTTCGGGTTGGATGAACATCGAACGTCCGAACAGGGCGTGCCAGGCATACTCGGTATTCACTTCAACGGGAAGGTAGTGGCCCGTATCCGCGCCAACGTGCAGGTGCGACAAAAAGCTATCGCGCTCGGTCATGTGCACCTGTACGCGCTCCCACAGCGCATCGAACACGTCGACGGCAACGGGCTTGTTAATAGGACCCCAGTGGATCTCGCCAGAAGTGCTCGGCTCATCAACAATAAAACGATCGTTGGGTGAGCGTCCGGTGCGTTTACCCGTTTCAACAACGATGGCGCCCGTGCTGGCAAAACGACCTTCGCCACGTACCACTGCAAGTTCTGCGAGCTCTGCTGAGCTTACGTCGACGTACCGTTGGTGCTTTGACGTGTTATCAATATCGAGTGCCATGATGATGGGCTTCCTGTATTTCTGTAGACCGGAGGTTTTGTGAACACCGGCGTCTGGAGCTTCGCAGGGTTACGAGTTTGTAGCTCTCGGCCCCTCAAGTGACTGCGAATTATGCCAGAGGGGGTAAACACCCGCATGAGCAAGATGTAAGGAAATCGGCCGATTTATGCAGTATTTATCTGAGTAGATGTCAGTTTATTGAATCGATTCCGCTTGCTGACGACGTTCTGCCGGCAGGTGCAAACACAACGTTTATTTTTAAAGTGGCTTCAATGCAACTTTGGTTCATCTGTTTCGAACAACACGTGGGCCTCTACGCTGTCCCAGCGATAGGTTGCGCCGCACATTTCGCAACTGATCTCGATTTCGTCAGTTTCGTTGCTAAGCGCGGTAAGGTCCTCTTTGCCAAGAAGCTTGAGGGCTTGTTCGCTACGTTCCTTTGAGCAGCCGCAGCCAAATGCGATTGGCCGGTTGGGCAGCAGAGTAATGTCGTCTTCATTAAAGAAGCGGTGTAATAACTCTTCTACTTGTAAGTTCAACAACTCACTGGGCTTGGCCGTGCCAAACAGAGTTTCAAGCCGTTCCCATTCGAGATCCACGGTTTGGCCTTCCACTACCCGGCCGTCCGGCAGAGGCGACGTTTTTGGTAGCCGCTGTAAGAGCATCGCAGTAATACCGTTTTCATCACTCGCAATTTGAATTCGAGTAGGCAGTTGTTCGGAGTGCTCAAAGTAGTGCTCGACAGCGGGGGCGACCGAATCGCCCATCAGCTCGACAATACCTTGGTGCATTTCGCCTTGATCTGGAATCAAGGAAATCGCTAAGCGGCCAACCCCTAGTCGCGGTTGCGAGTCTGTGGTCGTGTCATCAAAGGCAGCCTCGGTAAACCGGGCGATGCCGCGGATCAGGTGTTGCTCTGAGCACTCACCCAGCAGTGTATTGATCACCCCATCACTCTTGGCTTGCAGGGCAACTCGGCCTTCGAATTTGATGCCATCAGCCAGCAAAGCGGCAACGGCCATCGCCTCGCCTACGCTTTGGCGCACGGGCATTGGGTAGCTTTGCTGCTCGGTTGCCTGTAACCAGCTGTTGGTCAGGCGTACAAACTGGCCCCTAACGGGTAACTGCTGAAAGGTAAATCGGGAAATACTGTCGTTCACGTTTCGTTTGCCTGTTTCATTTTTGCCAATGCCCGGCGGTCGCGTTTCTCCGGACGTTTCTCCGGAACGCGCAAGCCGGCGCGTTCCATCTTGCGGCGTGCAACTTCTGCCGCCCGGCGATTAATGCTGTCTTCGCTCTCGCTAAACAAGGTTGCGGCTATGGTCGCATTGCCGCGCTTGTCTGCTAAGGCGATCACTTCGATATCAAACAGCTCTTCACCCCGCCGTACCGTTATCTGCTGCCCGACCATGATTTCTTTTGCGGGTTTGCCGCGCTGTCCATCCAGCTCTACCTTGCCGCCTTCAACGGCGCTCTTGGCCATAGCACGGGACTTGAAGAACCGTGCTGCCCACAGCCAGCGATCGAGGCGAACCCGTTTGAGAGGTTGTTTCATCAGGCGCTCGGCACCAGATCATGCAGGTTATGAATGATGGGGTGAGCAGACTCTGCACGTGCCGGGCGCTGCGAATCTGGTGAGGCGACACAGAGCACTTTGGCAATGCCAAAGCGTGCCGCAGAGTCGAGTACGGCTTCGTTGTCATCGATAAACAGGGCGCGGTCTGGGTCGATGTTGTGCGCTTTGGTTAGCGTGTGCCAGAAGTCCTGGGATTCTTTCACTTGCTGGTAATCGTGGCTCGAGATGACTTCGTCAAAATAACCCAGCAAGTTCAAATGTGTATCTTTAATCATGACGCTGTCGCGATGGGCGTTGGTGGCGAGCATCGTGCGGCTGGAATGGGTTTGTAACCAACGCAGAAAGTCTTCAGTTCCCTCTCGGTAACGTAGTAAGGGCGACATATCTCTGTGCAGCTGCAAAATATCCAGATCGGTGAACTCCGCCCAGTAATCCAGGCAGTAAAACTTTATCGTACGGAGGTTTTCACGCATGTGATCGAACAGCAGTTCGCGGGCCTGATCTGTCGACATTTTGTTGGCTTGCGCGTACACCTCAGGTAGGTGAGAGTTCCATAGCGTGTTATCGAAGTGGAGATCGATGAGTGTGCCGTCCATGTCTAGCAGCACCGTGTCGATCTGTGACCAATCTATCAGTTGTCCTGTCAATGGATGTCTCTCGCTTCGATGTACTTTGGAGAAGTCGGGTGATTCAGTTGGGCAGTAGCAGCCCGTGTAGCCCATGCAGCCTATGATACAGAAGACCTGAAAGACTGTGCCGAGCGATCAATCTGACAATCTAACCACAGCCAAGTCTCAGCTAGAGGGAAGCGTGCCTGCGCCTGCCTCTGCTCCTTTAGGTCGGGCACAAATAACGGTCCCGCCCGATAGGCATGAATTGCCCCGCGTGGTCAGTTCGGTGGAGTGTGCACGCACGCACCTGTTTCGCGTGGAAGAGCTGGCCATGGAATTTTCTAACGGTGTTAAGCGCACCTACGAGCGCCTGCCAGCAGGCGGTCGTCAGGCCGTCATTGTGGTGGCGATCGACGCCAACAACAATCTACAGCTGATTAAAGAATATGCAGCGGGCGTGCATCGTTATCAGCTGACATTGCCTAAAGGGACCAGTGAACAAGGCGAAACGCTAGAGCAGGCCGCGCAGCGCGAGTTGCGCGAAGAGATAGGCTTTGGCGCGAAGCAACTCACCTATTTACGCCACTTGAACATCGCCCCTAGTCATATGGGCTTTACCATTCACGTCATTCTTGCCCAGGGCTTGTACGCCGCACCTCTGGTGGGTGATGAGCCTGAAGAGTTACAGCTGGTGCCCTGGCCACTGGCGGCCATTGAGCAGCTTTACGACTGTGAAGAGTTTGACGAGGCGCGGGCGCTCGCCGCTGTGCATCTCGCCCAACGCCGCCTTGTTCAGGGGGCGCCATTTGCAAATACAGCCACTTACCCCGAAGCGCTCTCTGCCCAAGCCGATCAATCAACATAAGAAAAAAGGATTTCACATGACAACACATACTGACTTACCAACCCCGCAACAGCTGGTAGATCTGGCTGAGAAGGCGGGTCGCGCCATTCTTGCAATATATGAGACTGACTTTGAGGTGATGGACAAAGCGGACGATTCACCGCTCACCCAGGCTGATCTCGCAGCGCATAACGTGCTTGTCGCCGGTCTTGCAGAGCTCACCCCGGATATCCCTGTGCTGTCAGAGGAGGAGAAGGCGCCGGAGTTTGCGGTACGACAGAGTTGGTCGCGTTACTGGATTATTGATCCGTTAGATGGCACCAAGGAGTTTGTGAACCGCAATGGCGAATTCACCGTTAACGTTGCCCTAATCGATGGCCACCAGAGTGTTCTCGGCGTGGTGGGCGTACCTGTGCAGGATCGCGTCTTTTTTGGCGACGTCAACTCGGGTCAGGCGTTGTTGTTCCAGAATGGCAAGCAAACTCCGTTGGCCGGCCGTAAGGCAGAGACCCAGATTGCGCAGCATTCAAGTGTCACAGCAGTTGCGAGCCGTAGTCATGGCGGTGAGCGACTGGAGGCCTATCTGGACGCAGTGAGTACCGAGTTTGGTGGTGTCGATCGCAAGCCGATGGGCAGCTCGCTGAAGTTGTGCACGCTGGCGGAAGGCGAGGCGGACATCTACCCGCGTCTTGGACCAACCTCTGAGTGGGACATTGCTGCAGCGGATGCCGTGCTGGTTGCTGCGGGTGGTTGCGTGGTGACGTTTGATGGCAAGCCGATGCGCTACAACACCAAAGATTCTCTGCTAAACCCAGAGTTTCTCGCCTTAGGTGATGCAAGCTACGATTGGATGAGCCGGCTACCGACCCTAACGCCGCCCGACTAGCGACGGCGGCTTGTATAAGGAAAGCGCCTGCGGCGGCTTATGATAGAAAGCGGCGGCTTAAGATAGAGCGCCTGCGGCGGCTTATGATAAAGAGTGGCCTCAACTAGCCGGGCTGTACGGTGGTGTCATTACCCTGCCGAGGAGAATTACACTGTATATTCATACAGTCCCGGCTAGTGAGGCGTTCAATATAGCGCCTCTGTTCGGCGAAAAAAAGCCGTTTTATGTTAGCTAACTCCCAGCATTTGAAATCCTCTGCCACTTCAATGCGTTAGCAACGCTCTTGGTTCAAGGTTCCATAGTTCTTTCACTTTTAGCGGCTGTTAGGTCGCTTGTTTTGCGCATTTAAGGCGCCTTATTGAGGGCCTATCTGGTCTATTTCAGAGGGGTGCGCGAGGGAATTTGGGCTGTTTGCCAGGTGATGTATGCAGTAACTCAGACGGGCTCACGGGCTTGTCAGTTACATTGACCAGACAAGATCCCCACCAGATCGGATTGAAGCAAATAACTTTACGAGCAAGACTGTTGCCCTTCATCAGGAAAGGCTTCTCATGTCCAACGCTCCGATTTCAGACACCAAAGAGCCGTTTGCCAATTCATCAGCAACCCGCGATGAAACCCTCGCCTACCTCAGTCGTTACCTGTTCTGGTTGGTCATGGCGGTGCTAATGGCTGTGTTCAGCCTGATGCTCTGAATCTTCCGGAGGGTTGTCTGGGTCTTCGTCACTGTTAGACAGGCTGTCGCTTGGCTCATTGACGATCGCATCAATGTCAGCCAGTGAGGAAGAAAACTCTTTCTTGATCAACCATTTGCAGGCTTGGCCCCAATCGTCAAAGAGTTCGGCGCGGTGCAGAGCGCAACTCAGCAGGAAAGCCTGGGCGCAGGTGTCCTCGTCCCATTGTGGATTGACCACAATGGCAACGCTGGCCTTTAGCCGCGGCCGATAGTCACCCAGAAGAAACTTCTCAAAGCGCAATCGGTTGGTTTTTGATCCTGCGATGTGCGCTTCTCGTAGGTCAACCAATTGGGGCAGGTTGGCATCGAAATCGGCATCGTTGAGCATTTCGTCAACCTGCACGCAGGCTTCAGACGGGCTGATGCTGCCTTTCATCGTGAACGTGATGAGTTCGTCACGCTGATTAATATGGTATTCGATCGTCATTAGAACAGGTTAGCCAAACAGGCCATTCGACTCTGTGCCCTGAGTGGCAGAACTTGGCATTAAAGTGGCTGTGGTAATCTTTTTTTAACGCGCCACTCTTTCATCAAATAGGGGAACAGTTCTGGGGGCCGGGGAGCAGCAACTGCAAGGCGATTGGGCTGATCGCCTAGACGCGCTTGAACCTATTCTGAGACGTCACGCGCAGGCCTCAGAGCAGGCCAGTAAACTAATGCCTGAAGCGGTTGCGGCGTTGCGCCAACACGGCGTAGACAACCTGTTTCTCGCCCAATCCCTGGGCGGTGAAGAGGTTGACCCTGTCACCTGTGCATTAATTACTGAGCGCATTGCTCGGGTCGATACCGCTGCCGCCTGGTTTGTCATGGTTGCCAATGCGCCGCGGCTAATGGCCGCGAGCTGGCCGCAGCAGTTGGTAGAACGACTCTGGCTTGATAACCCGCATACCCTGATCGCCGCGAGCGGGCACACCATGCTGTCGGGGCGTATTGACGGCGACAATGTGGTTTTGAGTGGCAAGGTGGGTTTCTCCAGCGGTTGTCATCACGCGGATTTTATTGGCGCTCCGGCGCAAATGGTTGAGCCCACTGGGTTGCGTTGCATGGCTTTAGTGCCCGCTGAACTGGTCAACATCGAAGACGATTGGCAGGTAATGGGTATGCGCGGTACCGGCAGCAATTCGGTGGTGCTCGACGAGGTGGTCATTCCATGCAGTCTCACCGCGCCGATAGCGGCGCAACTGCATGTGGCTAACCCTTATTACAGCGGTGCGCTGTATCGTTGCCCTGGGCGGGTTTTGTTCGCGACTTACGTGCCCATTTCATTGGCTGTCGCCGGGCGGGCGCTTGATGAACTCGATAAGTTGGCGCGGGTAAAAACACCGGCGGCGGCGTCGGGGCTGCTCCGCGAGCGACAGATTGCGCAGCTAAAGTTTGGTCGTGCACTCGCTACATTTCGTGCGGCCCGAACGTATTTTTTCGAGACCCTGAACACGGTCTGGCAGCGCGCAGTTCGCGGTGAGGTTGCAACCGACACGCAGCGGGCTGAACTCTATCTGGCCGGAACCCATGGCGTACAGGCGTCAGCCGAAGCCGTTCGGCTGGTGGCGGATGCGGCGGGTACCTCTGGGATTTACGAGAGCGGCGAGCTGGCTCGATTGGTACGAGACATGGAGGTGTTGCGCCACCATGGTTTTGCCAGCGAAAATCGTTACGCGAGTGTCGCGCAACAAATGTGGGGCTCGTCGCTCGACTACCCATTACTATTGCGTTGAGCGGCTAGTGCTGTGTTGTCATAGCCGCACTAAAACCAAAAGGTAGATAAAAAATTGCGTTGGATAGTTTACGGAGCAGGTGCGATCGGCGGCACCATTGGTGCGCGTCTGTACAAGGCTCGTGAAAATGTCGTTCTGATTGCGCGTGGTGAGCACGCCAAAAAAATAGCCAGTGACGGGCTGCAATTCATTCACCCACTGGGTAACGAATTTCTTAATATTCCGGTAGTGGATCATCCAGACAAGCTAACAGCGGCCAATGACGACGTCATACTGTTGTGCATGAAAACACAGCACACCACAGCGGCGCTCGCTGACCTGTGCTCGCTTGGTTTGCAAGATCTGCCGATTGTCTGTGTGCAAAATGGCGTGGCGAACGAGCGCCTTGCAGCACGCCTTTGTCGCCGCGTTTACACCAGTGTGGTAAATCTGCCCGCGATGCACCTCGAACCTGGAGTTGTTGCGACTTATGCGGGTACGACAACCGCCGCGGGTGGTGTGCTCGATACGGGCAGCTACCCCGTAGGCGTTGACGATGTTGCCGAGAAAATATGTGCAGGCTTACGCCGTGCAGGCTTTGCAGCCAGTGCAGACGCGGCGGTGATGAGTCAAAAATATGCAAAACTGTTAAGCAACCTCAGTAATGCTCTTGAGCTTGTGCTGGTGCCAGGAAATGACGATAGCACCGATTTTCGCGATGCCGGGCGCATGCTGCGTACCGAAGCTCAGGCCTGTTACATCGCTGCAAAGATAGATTTTGTATCGCTGCGAGACTATGTAGCACGCAACAGCGAACTCTACACGCCGGTTGATTTAGCCGATGCACCGCGAGCGGGCGGTTCAACGCTGCAGAGTTTGCAACGCGGCGCGGCTGACGTGGAAACCGACTATTTGAATGGCGAGATTGTGCTGCTTGGTCGTTTGCACGATGTCGCAACACCCTACAACCAATTGTTGCAGACACTTGCCCGGGATGTGATCGAAGGGCGTCGCGAGCCGCGCAGTATGCGTTGGTCAGAGGTTATAGCTGTGGTGGAAAGCGCCGCTGGCAAATTCCAATAAAGCGCTTTGCCCCTTCGCTAAGGGCTGCGTCGGTTTTGTAGCACAGGCCGACCTCACGTTCGATTAGTGAAATGTCCAGATCCTGCACGGGCTCAAAGCCTTCAAGCTCCTGCAGCAGATGGTTCGACAAATACACCAGGCCCTTGCCCGAGGCGGCCAGAGCCAAACGTAACTCTAGATTAGAGATTTCCCACACGCTGGCGAACTGATTGCGCAGGCGTTCAAGTCCGGGGCGTTTTGCGGCGTCGTCAAGATAAGAGGTGAGTAGTGGCACTTGTCCCAGTACCTGCTGCGGTGAGTTTTTGAGCTGGCTCGCTAACGGGTGCGCCTCGTGTACCACAAGTGTTCGCTGTTCAGAAAAAAACGGCATGCTGGTGAAGTGCCCTGGCATACGATGTAAAAACGGACCAAAGCCAAGTTCCCAGCGGCCGTCGTCTACGCCGTAAATAATTTCCCGGCTGGGTGCGACGTCGAGCTTCAGGCGCGTTAGTGGGTTTTGGTCGCAGAATTCCAGCAGCAACTTATGCCCATAAATGCGATTAACCATGCTGTTCATTGCAAGGTTCAGCGTTGATAGCGCGCCGGAACGCAGCGAGGCCAGATCTTCAAGGGTGTTGGCTTCTTCGTTAATCACGGTTTGAGCGAACTTCATAAAGCGCAATCCAGACTCGGTTAGTTCGGGCTTGGCTTTACGTAACAGCAACACGGTGGAGAGTTTGTGCTCCAGTTTTGCAACGGTCTGGCTAACCGCGGATTGCGACAGGCCGAGTTGCTCAGCCGCCCGGCCAAACCCGCTGGACTCGACAACAGCGGCAAACACACGAATCTCTTGGCGTTCTATTTGTGGGTCGGTTTTTTCGGTGGTTGTCACGTTGGCCATCTTTCACAGTACTGGCCCAGCTTAACGTAACCTCGCGCGCTCGTCGGTAAGCCGTGCTTATGTCCCAATAAGTGCAGCTTGATGGGATTTGTGCGCGTGCGATTCTAGGCTGGTAGCTCGTGAACAATTTCAGGTAGAAGCCCTATGACGAGCCAACCTTTGCACACAGCACAGCCATCGATAAACACGGGCCTAGACGGCGTCACCGTTGCGGCCACTGCGATCTGTGATGTCCGCGGACAGGTGGGAGACCTGCGCTATCGCGGCCGCTCTATCGACTATTGGGTAGAACAGGAATTTTCTGTTGCCGCGGCGGCCATTCTGGATTTACCAGCGCTGGGGATCGACCTTGATCTTGCCCAGGTGCTGTTTGAAACGGGTGAGCTGTCGCCCTCCGAGGAAGCATTTGTGCGGGCCCAAGTCCGTGGCGATTCGCCTCGTCGCCACCCAATGATCGTGTTGCAGAGTCTTGTACCTTTGCTTGAGCTCGACAAGGCGGACGAGCTCGCTGCGCGCAACGGCTGGACCAGCGCTCGGCAGCGTGAGGCGTTGGCGGGGGTGCTGATTGCCGCGAAGTTACCTCAGGTGGTTGCCACGCTCATCAATGCTTGCGCTGAGTCAGGGACGACGAGTGTGGCCCGCTATCCGAACCAGCCGGATTACATCAAACGTTTCTTGCAGATGCTTGGCGTGACAGATCCCAGCCCTGTGCAGCTGCGCGCGCTGCGGGTCACGCAAATATTGCAACTGGAGCACAGCCTCAATGCGGGCACCTTTGCCGCCCGGGTGGTCGCGAGCACTCAGGCCTCGCTGCCAGCCGCGGTGAGTGGCGCTTTTGGCGCACTGTCGGGGGTTTTGCACGGTGGGGCTGATCAGGCGGCGATTGAGATGGCGGACGAGGTGGGTAACCCGGCCGGGGCCAAAGACTTTGTGGCTCAGGCGCTTGCCAGCGGCCTAAAAGTGATGGGTATGGGGCACCGGGAGTACAAGGTTGTCGACCCCCGCGCGGTGCACGTAAAAGCGCTTGCCCGGGAGGTATCTCAGGGCACGCAGCACGAGGTTACCTACGCGACTCTGGAGGCGGTTGAGGCCGCCTTTTCCGAAGAAATGCGCCTTAAAAACAAAGCGTTACATGCCAATCTCGAGTTTTATAAAGGCGTTGTGTACCGCGCATTAGGGGCGCCGGATCGAGCCTTCACCGCACTGTTCGCGATGGCGCGGGTGTTTGGTTACGTCGCGCATGTACTGGAAAGCCGGGATAACAGTCGGATCATTCGTCCCGCCGCACAATACGTCGGCAACTAGCGTGTCTGGGTGGATCGGTCGATTTCTCTAGTAGGCGCCGCTGAGCCAGCTACAATACGCCTTGCTGAAATTACTGTGGTTGATCGCAATGGCGAACGATAAATTATTGGGCTCTCCCACAAACGCGACGGGCCAGCAGACCCAAAGAATTCCAGAGCCGGATGGTGAGCGCCCTTTCGGTGGACATGCGCATCTGCTGGATCTGGATAAACCCATCGAATCTATGGGGGCGCTGGCCAACAAGTACGGCGAAATCTACAAGCTTAAGTTTCCAGGTGGAGCTGAGCTTGTGGTCGTGTCCAGCCAGCAGCTTATTGAAGAACTGTGCGACGAGAGTCGGTTCGACAAAATGGTTAGTGGTGCGCTGTATAAAATTCGCGACTTTGCACTCGATGGCCTGTTTACCGCCCACACGCGGGAAGACAATTGGCAGCGCGCTCATCAGTTGCTTGCGCCCGCTTTTTCTATGGGGTCGATGCAAGACTATTTTCCCAAAATGCTGGATGTCACGACGCAGCTGTGCGATCGCTGGCAGCGGCTGAATCACAGTGAGTCAGTAGATGTGCCTGACGAAATGGTCCGCCTGACACTCGAAGTGATTGGCTTATGTGGGTTTGATTATCGATTTGATTCGTTTGGTCGAGAAGACGCCCACCCCTTTGTTGCTGCGATGGGGCTGTGTCTGGGCGAAGCCATGGCGCGCAGCGTCCGCCTGCCCATCTTTACCAAACTTGCTGTGAACAAGAATCGGGCTTACGAAGATGGCATTGAGTATATGAACTCAGTGGTCGACACAGTCATCAAAGAGCGCAAAGCAACGGGTAAGGTCGGTGAGGTTGGCGACCTGCTCGATCTTATGCTGCAAAGCCAACAAGACCCGGCAAGCGGGCTCTCTGATGAGAACATTCGCTATCAGATCATTACATTTTTGATTGCAGGTCATGAAACCACCAGTGGCCTGCTTGCCTTTACTGTTAATCACCTACTGAAGCACCCTGCGGTTATGACCCGTGCGCGAGCCGAGGTGGATCGTGTGCTGGGGCACGATTTGACCAAGCAGCCGACACTGCGCGATGTGGCCGGGCTTGCCTATATTCGACAAATACTAAATGAGGCGTTGCGTTTGCATCCGACAGCTCCTGCGATGCAGCTCACCCCACACGAAGACACTGTGATTGGTGGGAAGTACAAAGTTAAGAAAGGTTATCCGTTGTTGGCGCTAACCACGCAGCTGCACCGCGACCCGAAGGTGTGGGGCGATAACGCGCACCTGTTTGATCCCGAGAATTTTACGCCTGCGAGGGAAAAAGGTCGGCCGCCGCACTCGTTTAAGCCGTTTGGTAACGGCCAGCGAGCCTGTATTGGTAGTCAGTTTGCCATGCAAGAATCGACGCTAGTGATTGGCATGATGCTGCAGCGGTTCAATCTGGTCGACCACACCGACTACCAATTGCGAATTAAGGAAACGCTGACGTTTAAGCCGGACAATTTTTTCCTGCAGGTGCGGGAGCGTTCAGATGCCGATCGTGAAGAAGTGTTGGAAGCGACAGACCGACAAGTTAGTCAGGCGACAAATCCAGCGCTTGCGGTACGCAGCGATCATAGGACGCCGCTGACTATTCTCTATGGTTCGAACATGGGTTCGGCACGACAGATTGCGCAGCGCTTGGCCGACGAAGGTGACGCTCAGGGTTATGCGACAACACTTGCCACTCTTAATGACTCGGTCAACGCATTGCCGATGAGCGGAGTATTGCTTGTGGTTTGTGCATCCTACAACGGCCAGCCACCTGATAATGCAGACGAGTTTTTTACTTGGCTAGAGGCTGAAGCGACGACAGCCGGCAACACAACCTTGATCAGTAAAGAGCTTAAGTTTGCGGTGCTAGGGGTGGGTAATCAAGATTGGGCCGCCACCTATCAACGGGTGCCAAGATTGCTCGACGACTGGTTTGAGCGCGCAGGAAGCGAACGCCTTCTGCCGCGCGGCGAAGCGGATGCCCGCAGTGATTTCTTTGGCCAGGTGGACGACTTTGTGCCCCAGGCTTGGCACGCGGCCGCTGTCAGCTTTGATCTGCTGGATGCGAGCGGAGCAACGGCTGCGCCCGCCCAGGCGATTTCGAGATATCGGGTGGACACCTTGCACCAAGGTACCCAAGAGCAGCGCTTCCCTGACATGGACTCGCTCGAGGTTGTTGAAAATGCACGCTTGGCAGAAGCCAGTGCGGCCTTTGGTGAAGCGAAGCATCACATCAGCTTGCGTCTGCCTGATGATGTTTCCTACAAGACGGGTGATCATCTGCTGGTGATGCCACGCAATCGTTCGGCACTGGTGCAGCGAGTTGCTAAACGATTTTCGATGCCGCTCGATCAGATGCTGGCCGTGATGCGCAATACGCCGGGAGACGATCCGCTACCGGTTGGGCAAGAACTCACCATTGCGGAATTGCTTGGGCATTATGTCGAGCTGCAAGATCCACTCTCAATGCGGATTCTAAAAAAGTTGGCTGACCACATCGGTTGCCCAAATCGGCGAGCCGAAGCAGAGGCATTGGCCGCTGACGGCGAGCGCTTTGAGCAGGAGATAGCTGCCCCGCGAGTGAGCCTGTTGCAATATCTGGAGTCGGCGCCAGAGTGCGAGTTGCCGTTTGAGCTGTTCCTTGAATACGTGGCGCCGATGCGTCCGCGCTACTACTCAATTTCTTCTAGTGCTCTTGTTGAGCCTCGCAGTGTCGACTTGACGATCAGTGTGCTCAACTCGCCGCAGCAGCTTTCTGCTTCTGTAGAGCAAGATGCTGACGCGATGTTTGCTGGTTCCTGCTCACACTATTTGGCGCAGCGTAAGTCAGGGAGTCATGTGACGGCTCGCGTGCGTTCGGTGGATTCGCATTTTCTGCCGCCGTCTGATTTGACAACACCCATCATCATGATTGGCCCCGGCACCGGTTTGGCGCCTTTTCGTGGTTTTCTGCAAGATCGTCTGTGGCATCAACAAAGCGGTGCTACCAATCTGGGTGACGCGATGTTGTTTTTTGGTTGCCGACACCCGGATGCTGACTTTCTGTATCAAGAAGAACTGGAACGAGCGCACGGGGCATCCCTGGTGGAGTTGTCGGTTGCCTACTCTCGTATGGGCGATGACCCCTTACCAACCGCCGACTATTTTCAAATTGGCGGCTATGTGCAGAACGCGATTGAAACCAAAGGCGAACGGGTCTGGAGTTTGCTGGAGCAAGGAGCAGTTATTTACGTCTGCGGAGATGCCGCAAAGATGCTGCCTGACGTGCGGCGTACGCTTGCCGGTCTTGCGCAAAAGTACGATGCACGCTTTGCTGGCAAACCTATCGGGCAAACTAGTGCGGAAGCTGATGCCTGGTTGCTAAACCTTGAAACGAAATCGCGTTTTTTAGTGGATGCTTGGGCCTAATGTGCGCCAACCACCATTGCGCCACCCACTATAGGGCGCCTGCGTAGAGAATAGCGCCACCCAGCGTGACACCACTGGCCAGAAACAGAACAAAGCAATAACCCATGATGTCGCGCATATGCAGACCCGCAATGGCGAGAAGTGGAATGGTCCAGAACGGCTGGATCAAATTTGTCCACTGATCACCATAGGCAATGCCCATCACAATAACCGCAGGGTCGGTTCCGAGCGCTTCTGCCGCCTGCAGAAAAATCGGACCCTGTACTGCCCATTGGCCACCGCCTGAGGGTATAAATAGATTGACCAGACCGCCGGCGAGAAACGCCCAGAAACCGAGAGTTTCTGCAGTAGCGATTTCGGTAAACCAACTGGCCATTTCATTCACGAGCCCGGTTCCTGCCATTAAGCCCATGATGCCCGCGTAGAAGGGGTATTGGATAAACACGGCACCCACCGTCTTCCCGGCGTTTAACACGAGCTCAACGTAGTGAGCGGGAGAGCGTGTCAGTAAGAGTCCGAGCGCAAGGAACGTCCAGTTGACGATATCGAGATTCAATGCGAAGCCCGCGCGCGCGAAGTAGCTCAGCAGATAAGCGCTTAATAAAATGCCGAACCCGGTAGTGAGCCAGCGGGCATTGTCGAGACGGTTGGCGGGTGTGCTGATCGGAAGGTTGCTGGGCTCTGCCGGGCTTGGCGCAGTGTCAGGACTCGACAGTGCGTCGATATCAATGCCTCGCACGTCGTGCTCTAGCGGGTGTAGTAGCGGGCAGACCACCGTCAGCACTGCGATGGTTGCAACGATCGCCAGCAGATTCCAGTGAGTTAGCAGAGTCTCACTGACGGGCATGAGGCCGGTTAGTGATTCCATTGCGTGTCCGGGAGTGGCGACCAGCAACGGTGCACTGCCGCTGTAGCCCATATGCCACACGGCCAAGCCGCAATACGCGGCAGCGACCAGCAAGGGGTAGTGAACGCTCAGGCCACGGTGCACCGCTTCTTGCGCGACGGCGCGGGCGATGAGCGCGCCCGCGACAAGGCCAAACGACCAGGCCATCAGGCTCGACAGGCAGGAGATCAATACCACCAGGCTGTAACAGCCGGTCACCGTGCGTGGAATTCGTGCCAGTCGTTGCAGGCCGTTGCTAACGGCGTCGGTGTGCGCCAGCGCGTGGGCGGTTAACAGCGTGATGGCGATCTGCGCCATAAAACTGAGTAACCCTGACAGCCCCTCGCCCCAGGCGGTGAGCGCGGTAATCGGCGTCGAGTCTGTGAGCAGCACCGCCAAGACAAACGTGATTGAAGTGAGCGCTATGAGAAAGACAAACGGGTCTGGGTAATAACGTTCGACAAAGGTAACAAAGGGCTTGGCTGCACCGCGTGCAATCCGGGAGGCCAGACGTTCCAACAGGAGTCCTCAGGCAATATCGCGAACCATTGAGCCTACTGCAAATTGACTAACGATGGTGGTGCGAATTGGCCCCTGGAATTTACTTCGGGCAATAGGTGCTGATTTCGTTTCGCAACGCCTGTTCTTCGTTGTCGATGCGCTGTGCCTGGCTTGCCGGGTAGCCGTGGCGCTTGCGCGAGCGAATTTCTTCAAGCCCGAGTGTCGCTTGATGGCAGCGTTCTTTGCTCGCCTGGGCAGCTGCCAGTTTGTGTTTATGGTCGCTCAGATTGTTTGATTTTCGGGCAGCGCGACTGGTTTTTAGTCGTTGTTCCAATGCTCGCAAGCGTTGTTGCTCGCCCATGCTGATGGGCGCACTCTGGATCATTGAATGTTCGATGCGCAGGCGAGTTGAGGCGCTGTGTTTGCAGGGGGCATCAGCGAAGCTCACTACCCCACTGATATCGATGCAACGAAAGACTGTGGTGCCATTAGCGGGTGCACTAGCGAAAGAATCTCCCTCGCTGACCAGCAGTATCACGGCTGCACTAGTGACAAAGCAGGCTAAGCGGTAAAGAATTTGCTGGTGGGTTTTCATGGGAGAAGTGTGCATGGCTGCTGGCCCAGTCAGCAGTCGTTATTGTCAGTTAGTGTTGTGAGAGTTTACGCAGAGTCGACAGGGAAGCAGCGTTCTAGAAAGGCGAGTACGCCTGTTTCGTAATAACTCTGACTGGCTGCAAGCTGCTCCGGCGCTACGCGACTCAGAAGCGCGCGATGCAGTGCGCGCGCTGCTGCCGGATAACTCTCGATTTCTTGCAATGGATAGCAATCAACGGCAATCGTGAAAGCGATAACGTCATCGCTCAAGCGTCTTAAGGTTTGGGTTTCACTGCGCAGCGTCAGTTTGGCCGCAACAGTGGCATCCGTTATGCGGGTTCTGTGCTCTGGTTGGGGTTGAAACCGTTCGCTTGAGCCGTGGAAAAACCAGTTACGTCTGAGCAGGCAACGCTCTAGAGGGAGGCGTTCAAAAAAGTCAGCCATACGTTGTCCCAGCGCATCATTCAGGCCTGGGACGTTGTTGTGCACGGCAGCTAAGTCTTTGCCTAACTTATCACTTAAACGCCAATACGACGGAGCGGTAACGCAGCCAGCGATAAGGGTGTACCCGTTGTTGCCACGCTGCAGCAGGCAGAGGTCTTCCGGCACGCTGAGCGCTGCTATTAGCAGCGGACGATTCTTGGCGGCACTTGGGAGTTGACCGAATGCTCTGTGGGCATTCGATTCAGGATGTATCGCGCCAATGTGTTCCTGCAGCAGGTTCTGCGCGTCAGTAGAGCCGGGTGTGGCTTGCACAACCTCTGCGTAGTTGTGCTGCAGGAGACTGAGCTTTGCGCTGAGTTCGTGGGGATCGATGGGGCGTGCACACCAATGCTTTAACTCAAATGGTGTTAGTCCCATCTGGTATCCACCGAGGCCGTTAGCCCAAGGCGGATCGCTCCAGAAACTGTGGTTTGCCACCAGAGTTAGGACAGCGCGTTATGTAATGCCGCGGTGGCTTCGCGAATGGCCGCCCTACTTGCGGCCACTGTTTCAGACATGCCAAAAAAGCCGTGAATCAGCCCGGTGTAGCGAGTGTGTTTAACCGTTACCCCAGCGCTGAGCATCGCGTTTGCGTAGGCCTCGCCTTCATCACGTAACGGGTCGTACTCCGCCGTTTGTACCAGAGCTTCGGGCAGTGCGCCGTAGTAGTCAGCACGCAGGGGAGAGGCGTAAGCGAGCGTTCGATCGTCTTCGTTGGGTACGTAGTGATTCCAGAACCACTTCATGCTTTGTCGAGTCAGTAGATAGCCCTGGGCGTTGTCGCGGTATGACGGGGTGTCGAACCGAGCGTCGGTGACGGGGTAGATCAGCAGTTGAAAACGAATGGTAGGCCAGGACTCGTCGCGTGCAAGCAAGGCAACGGCCGCCGCAAGGTTGCCGCCGGCACTGTCTCCGCCAACGGCAATTCGGTGGGGGTCGATGTCGAGTTCAGCAGCGTTGTGTGCCGCCCATCGAGTTGCCGCGTAGCAATCTTTAAGTGGGCCCGGAAAGGGTGTTTCGGGTGCCAGTCGATAGTCGACAGAGATCACGGTGATGCCGGCGCCACCCGCCAGTCGTCTGCAGATGTCGTCGTGGCTGTCTAGGTCGCCCAAGATCCAGCCACCGCCATGGAAATACACGAGTGCCCCTTTGCCGGTGGGTACCAGCGGCCGGTAGATGCGTACTGGAATATCTGGATAGTTTTTGGTGGGACCAAGAAACTCTGAGGCTATGCTCGGATCATTGCTGCCGGGCAGTTCGTGGGCCTTAATCAGTCGGTCGATGGCGCTGGCTACGGGCACAGGCTCATCCGGCGGGGCGGCAAAAGACAGACCGCGAGCCGCAATAGGCGACAGTTCGCTCAGTTCTGGCATGCCAGCTAGTTCGAGCTGGCGAAGCATATCAGCGGTATCTCTATCCAACGGCACGGTTACACGCTCTTCTGTAGTTGTTTGGGTCTTTAAGTTGGTTTGACGGCAGAGGTTTGCAATGATGCCGCCGTGGCCTGTGAATGCAACAGTCGCCGCCTTCGAGGCTGCGCAAAGGCTAAGAGTTGAACAGATAGTGACGCAATACGATGAGTGAACGAGATCGAGAGCGCTGGAACGCGCGCTACGCTGAGGGCGCTTATGGCGAACGCAGTCATCCTGCTGTGTTGCTTGCGAGCTGGGCAGACGCGGCGCCGCGAGGGCGAGCTCTTGACGTTGCCTGTGGTGCCGGTCGCAACGCGCTTTATCTTGCTGAATGTGGGTTTGCTGTTGATGGGGTAGATATCTCCAGCGAAGCCCTTGCGCGTGCCGCCCAGCGGGCAGAAGCAGCAGGACTTGCAATCAACTGGCATGAGCACGATTTGGATCAGCCCTTACCCGCGGGGCCGCCCTACGAATTGATCACCTTGATTCGTTACGCTGATACCGCGCTGGTGAGCTCGCTTCTGGAGCAGCTAGCGCCTGGTGGCGTGCTGGTGGTTGAAGCTCATCTTGGTGGTGAGCTGTTTACGGCTGCTGTGGGTGGCCCGGGTAGTGAGCGCTTTCGGCTGGCGCCCGGCGAGTTAGCGGCGGCCTGCGAGTCACTGGAGGTGTTGCATTCCTGTGAGGCTCAAATCACTGATCCTGACGATCGACTGATGGCGCTGGCGCAGTTTGTCGGGCGGCGGCCGCTCGCCAGCTAACCGCAAGATCTGGCTGGTCGATGAAAACTCCCGTAGCGCCGAGTTGTTGCAGCGCAGCCAATTCACCAGCGACGCTGTCGGCCAGCGCGCCGCGCAACGGCGACAGAAAGAACGCCTCGGCTCTGACCGTGTAAGGGTGCAGTTCGAGGTTTAAAGCTCTGCTGGTTTTGGCCAGTCGCTTGGCGTCGCCTTTGCGCGGACCGACGCCGTTGGCGTAGTCTGCGGCAATGATTGGCAGAACATCGGCCAGGCCTGCGTAGCTTGGCGTTTGCGACAAGGGTTCGGCCAGTGGCCCGTACACCTGTGCAAAGGTCGCCGCATGCTGGTGGTAAGCCACATCTGCGGGTGGCACGTGCATCGGTCCAAACAGCTGCACCAGCTTTACCTCCACTCCCGTTAACTGCGCCTTAGGTAGAAGTTGGTGGCGTAGGCGACGCAACGTCTCGACCTCAAAACACTGAATAAATAGCCGCTGGGCGAAGTCAGAGCCTTGCAGTGCGTCAACCAGCAGTTGTGCGGTGTCGATGTTGAGCAGTGAGTGCTCACCGGCTCTGCGGCCATAACGAAAGTGGGTGGGGTGTTTTAACTCCGGGTACAGCCCGATACGCCTGTTGCCGGGTTGGCGAGTCAGTGCCAGCACGTCCTGCAGGCTAGGAATCGATTCGTCGAGATAATTCGTATTAGCTGGCCGCAATGTTGGAATGCGTTCTCGCGCTCGTAGGGTTTTGATTTGTGCCAATGTGAAGTCTTCACTGAACCAGCCGCCAACACGGCGGCCGTCGATCTCTCGCACGGTCAGCAAGTGGGCGAATTCTGCCCGTTCGGCGACGTCTGTGGTGGCCGAGCGAACAACCCAGCTGCCGTTGCTGGGCAACTCGCCGGCCTTGGTCAATTCGACAACCGCGAGTGCATTTTCATGACGCGCTATCAGGTGACCATCGCGAGTGGGGACCAGGTCAGGTTCGATAAAGTCAGCGCCCTGATCGATGGCGAGCTGATAGGCCGCTAGTGTGTGTTCCGGCCGATAACCGCTGGCGCCGCGGTGAGCAATGATCAGGAACGGAGGTTGTGGCGTGAGCGCTAGCGCCTCGGGTGCTGTTGCCACTGGCGTGCAGGCGCTCAGAAACCCCGCGGTTAGAGACAGGGCAGTGGTGACGGCAAGGCCAAAGGGCTTAAGCAATAGTTTTGAAGCGGTTATCATAGAGACAGGCTAGAAGATTAAACGGCTAACCGCTATCGCTACCATTCCCATAACACCTCATCTCGACGGCCCATTGTGTGTGGTGGCCGCTGTCATTGAGCGGCGTGGGCGCTATTTGCTGGCCCAGCGGCCAACTGGCAAGGCGCACGCTGGTCTGTGGGAGTTTCCCGGCGGCAAGGTCGATGCGGGCGAATCTTTGGCAGCGGCCCTAGCGCGGGAGCTTGATGAAGAGCTGGTGTTGCGTGATGTCGAGGTGGGCGAGGTGCTTGGGGTGCAGCGCGATCGACCGCGCAACCTCGAATTGCACTTTATGATTGTGCACTCCGATGGCGCGCCGATTGCGGTCGAGCATGCAGCGTTAGGCTGGTATCTGCCTGAAGAAGCACAGGGTTTGGCGCTGGCGCCTCTCGACAAGGCCTTTCTTAATGTCTTTGGAGGAGGCTTTGGTCACTGATTTCGACAGCCGCGCCCCGGCGGCGCTAACCCGGTATTATCTGTTCTGAATTTTGCGAGCATTCAGGAGTTTGTGCATGTCTATTTCCACCGAAGCCGATCTTATCCGTTGCGTTAACGATCGAGATCTCAGCGAGCTGTTGCTGAAAGATCGTACGGTCAAAAAGGTGAACGAACAGATCACCCGCATGGAAGAGAAAACCCCTAGCGGTGTCCGACGTCGGCTGCTCGCCACGTCGGTGCGCCTGAGTCAGCGGATGGCGCCTGACCTGCATAAGATGGCCGACAGCTGTGTCGAAAAGTTGGGTATGGATATTCCTCTTGAGCTCTACGTTTTTGCCAGCCCGCAATACAACGCTATGTGCTTTAAGCCTCAAGACGGCCGATTGTTTGTGATGTTTGCATCGAGCCTGTTGGAGGCGTTCACCGATTCGGAACTGCGCTTTGTGATGGGTCATGAATTAGGTCACCACGTTTATGAGCATCACGACATTCCGATCGGTTACATACTTCGTGGTGAAACACGCCCAGACCCTAGACTCGCGATGCAGCTGTTCACCTGGTCACGCTACGCAGAAATCTCTGCCGACCGCGCTGGCGCTCACTGCGCGCAAGACATGCATGGTGTTGCGAGCGCGCTGTTTAAACTCGCATCGGGTCTGTCGTCAAAAACCATAAAATTCAATATGGAAGATTTTCTTAAGCAGGTTGACGAGATGCAACTTGAAGACGCAGAGCCCGGCCAAGGCGCGCCAAAGGAAGACTGGTTTTCTACCCATCCGTTCAGCCCACTGCGTGTTCGTGCGCTAAAGCTGTTTGATGAGTCTTCGTTCATGAAGAAAGACGGCACCAAGCCCGTTGATCTGGAAGTGGGCGTAACGGGCTTGATGAGTTTGATGGAGCCCAGCTACCTCGAGGGCCGCACTGACACTGCCGAAGCCATGCGCCGCCTGCTGTTCGCAGGTGCGCTGGTGGTTGCCAATGCGCACGAAGGGATTAGCGAAGAAGAAGTTGCGTTGTTCGAAAAATTCTTTGGTAAGGGCGCATTTTCTGACGGGCTGGATCTTGATGCGCTTGATCGTGACCTCGATGAGCGAATTGAAACCGTAAAAGAGCTGGCAAGTTTGCCGCAAGCCATGCAAGTGCTGCGTGATCTTTGTCTGGTAGCGCGCGCTGAAGGCGATGCAGCGGATGAAGAGATTGACGTGCTCGAGCGCATTGCTGACGGCCTTGGCATTGCACACAGCTTTGTCTGCACCAGTCTTGAAGCGGACGTTGAGCCAGATTAGCGATTGAGCGGAACGGAGGGGTCAGAATTAATTCTGACCCCGGCTTGAGACGGGCGTAGCGCCTAGCCGGAAAGGCCCCGCCGGGTCTGGTGTAAGCGATCTAGGGTAGTCCGACCAGCAATGGTTGTAGGAAGTCCAGTCGGATCTGCTGCTTGTGTTGGTCTAAAATTCTTTACTCAAAGTATATAATTATATACATTGACCCTGGATAGAAAATTGACTTGGCCGAACCAACAGGAGACTGCATGGGGTATCGCGAACGAAGTCTGTGGGTGTCTCTGCTGGCAGTGGCGCTGGTCGATACGCTGTATTTTGCGTTGGTGTTCCGCGGTGTTGTTGTGGGTTCGCCGCTAACCGCGGACGGGCTAATGTTGTTACTGCTGATAATCGCTGGGGTGTTGATCGGCATCGAACTGGTGTTTGTGCTTGGCAATCGCCGCCGGCGCGAGCCGATGGATGAGCGCGATGAGGCCATTGCAGCCCGTGCGGCGCGAGTGGCTTACGGCGTGTTTGCGCTGGGCGTGCTCTTGGCCTTGGTTGCGCACCTGTTAAGCACCCGCAGCGTTGCGGCCGGTGGGGAGCCCCTGTTCAGCTGGCCGTTATTCGAAGTACACCTGATTCTTGCCAGTCTTGTCAGTGCAGAACTCACCCGTTTTGGTGTCGCGCTGCTTGGCTATCGGCGTTAACGGTGGGGCGCAGCAAGCCAACCAGCCTCACCAATCACATTCGTCGATTGCGATTTGAGAGTGACGAAATGACTCAGCAAGTGCTGGCTGAGCGGGTGGGCGTCACCCGTCAAACCATCATAGCGATCGAGAAAGGTAAGTACTCACCCTCGCTAGAAGTCGCATTTAAAATAGCCTTGGTGTTCGGCACCACGGTGGATGCGGTCTTTCAATACGAGTCCAACACCACTCACTAAACCAGCCGTTATCGGCTCGGAAGGAGACGACCCCATGAAAAACGTCTATCTGTTACTGACGATCATCGGCACGGTGGTGCCCTATCTGTTCTTTTTCGACTTCTTTGCTGACTACGGCGTCAATCTGCCCGCCTTTATCAGCGGGCTGTTCGCGAACGGCGCCGCGGGAGGCTTTACGGCTGATCTGTTGATCACGAGCCTCGTGTTCTGGATCTATCTGTACGAGCGTGGTGAATCAAAGCTGTGGATGTATGTGCTGCTCAATCTGACGATTGGTATGTCGTGTGCGGTACCGCTGTACCTTTATTTAACGGCAGACAAACGCAGTAGCCTCTCGCACTGAGTGATCCAGCGGCGAACATGCGGGCGCGTGCTTAGGTCAAACCCACCTTCTGTACTGACCCGGGTGTAAGCCAGCAGGGCGATGTCGGCAATGCTGAAACCACTGTCTGTCCAATAGTCGCGGCTACTCAGATGGGCGTTCATCTGCTCCAGGGCAGACTCGCCGCGCGCCACGCGCCAGCTGTCACGCTCATTGGGTGCCTTGCCTTCGTAGAGCATCTGGAAGCGACTGACTGCGATGTAGGGCTCGTGGGAGTACTGCTCCCAGAACAACGCCTCGTCGACTTTGGCAGCCTCAAAAGGTTCGGTGGGTAACAACGCCGTGTCATGAGCCAGATAGCGAATAATGGCATTTGATTGACCCAGCACCCGGCCGTCGTCCAGTTCAATAATAGGCACCTGGCCTTGGGGGTTTTTGGCGAGGAAGCCAGCGGTGCGCGAGCCCCCGGTGCTGATGTCGATATCCACCCACTCATAGGGCAAGTTTAGATAGTCAGCGGTGTAGAGCACCTTCAAACAGTTACCGGAAATCTTGTCGCCGTAGATTTTCATGCAGGGAGTTCCTTCGTTGCTGTGTTTGTTTGCGGACTGTGGAATTGCTCGGTTTCAGATTGTAGGGGTAACGGTGCCGACTAAAAAATTGTACTGAGTTTTGTAGCTGGGCTCTTCAAGGTAGGTCTGCTCGCAGGCTGTCGATCCCGCTTGGGTGATGGCGACTGTCCGATGATCGCAAAAACGGATCTGTAGAAATGCAGATACCGAGCGAGTAGCATAGCTTTCTTCGCACCCCAGATGCCCAGTAGCCACTATGACTACCAGTCGGCTTTTAATCGCATTGCTTCTGACGGCGACCTTGGTGAGCCAAGTGTTCGCCCAGCAGCACGTACACTCAGAGGACACCTCAACGTCCTGTCTGGTGTGCGCGCATGGGGATAACACGCCGACCCTAAACTCCCTGCAAACCCCGAGCGCTATTCTCTGCGCAAGAACCGAGTTTATTGCGGCTGACGTGGTGTGCATCAACAGCGCACCCGGCACAGCTCCCCGCGTCCGCGGACCTCCCGACCTACAGCAACACTTGTAACCAAAGAGAACCCAAGCGTTGAATGCCGGGCGGTAGTGTCTGGCTGTTATGTAGTAAACGAGGAAAATCGATGAAAATCGAAAATGTAGTGCTGTCTGCGGCATTGATTGGACCTATTTTGGCCCTTGGGCCAGTGGGCGCCCAGGAGCGCAGCGATGTTATTGAAGAAGTTGTTGTTGTGGCCCATCCGTTGTCGGGGGAAGGTTTGTCTCAGGCGTCCGAGGTGCTTCAGGGTGCAGAGCTTGATCGCAAGCGTTCCGCGAGTATTGGCGACACGCTAGGCCGCGAACCCGGTATTCGTTCTGCGCAATTTGGTAAAGCCGTTGGCCGTCCCGTCATTCATGGCTTGGGCGGACCTCGGGTCCGCATCATGGAAGACCGTATTGATACATTGGATGTGTCGGTGACCAGTGCTGACCATGCCGTGTCGGTTGAGCCCTTTATCGCGGAACGCATCGAAGTTCTGAAAGGCCCGTCTACTTTGTTGTATGGGTCCGGCGCTATCGGTGGCGTGGTTGATGTCCACACCGGTCGGATTCCTCACGCGGTACCCGAACATAAAATTTCTGGCGGTATTGAAACGCGCTTTGACACCAACACTAATGGCAATAGCACTGCTGCGAAGTTCAACGGTGGTAGTGGCCGGTTTGCCTGGCACCTGGATGGTACGTTCAAAGACGGCGATGAGTATGAGATTCCGGGGTTTGCCGAGTCTGCTCAATTGCGAGCGCTTGAAGCAGCAGAAGCAGGTGGTGAAGAGGGTGACGACGACGAAGTTCGTGGAATTCTGCCGGGCTCGCAGTTTGAGTCTACGTCCTATGCAGGTGGTGCATCCTACGTATTTGATGGTGGCTTCTTTGGGGTTTCTGTTGGTCGAATCGATTCCGAATATGGCTTGCCGGGTGGACACGCAGAAGAGGAAGGCGAAGACGAAGGCGCGGAGGAAGAGGAAGGCAACCCGCTGCTGGAGCTTGAGCAAACTCGAGTCGATCTGGAGTTGGGCATTAGCAATCCTTTTGGTGTGTTTTCGGGCCTGAATGTCCGTCTGGGCATCAACGATTACGAGCATCAAGAAATTGAACCCAATGGTGAGGTGGCGACAGATTTTTCCAATGAAGCCTGGGAATTGCGCACCGAGTTGCTCTACGAAAAAGGCAACTGGGCGGGAGCGATTGGTTTCCAACACACCGATCGGGAGTTTTCAGCTATTGGTGAAGAGGCGTTTGTGCCGCCGGTTGATACCCGTGATACCGGCGTGTTTTGGGTAGCGGAACGATCCTTTGCTAATTTCGATCTTGAAGGTGGGTTGCGGGTCGGCCGAGTCGAGCACGAGCCACAAAATGGCGACGACGAAGACTTCACCACCTACTCTGTCTCACTGGGTGTGGTAGCACCATTCGGTGACGGTTGGAATCTTGGGGTGGTGGCGGACTATTCATCACGAGCACCAGTGAGCGAAGAGCTTTTTTCTAACGGACCCCATCTCGTCACCAACGCTTTTGAACTAGGCGACCCGGATCTCGATAACGAGCGTGCTGTTAGCATCGCCGCGACCCTGAAGTTCGATGGCGACATTTGGGATACCACCGTGACCACCTATGTCACCAGCTTTACCGACTTTATCTACGAGCAGGCCACAGGTGGCATCGAAGATGGGTTGCCGGTGTTCCAGTTTCAACAGGAAGATGCGCTGTTTTTTGGTGTTGATCTGGAAGCCAGTGTGCAGGTTGCGCAGTGGGAAGGTGGTAATGCAAAACTGCGTGTATTGGCTGACTTTGTTGAGGCAGAGCTTGATGTGAGTGGTAATGACAACATACCGCGCATTCCCCCACTCAGGTACGGCTTTGGTGTCGAGCTGAACAGCGGTGTTTTAACGGCAACCCTCGACTATCTGCATGTTGATGATCAGGACGACGTTTCTCCTGATGAGCTGACTACGTCTGACTATGATGATTTGAGTGTGTATGTTGGCGCGACTTTCCCGTTCGGCGAGAGCTCGCTAAACCTCTTCGTCGCTGGGAAAAATCTAACGGACGACGAACAGCGCAGTCACACCTCGTTTATCAAAGATTTTGCTCCTGCGCCCGGGCGAACCTTTGAGCTAGGGGCTCGGCTGCTGTTTTAGAACAGCCCAGCCCGGCATGGCGCTCAGTGCTAATCGGCTCAACCAGGTGTTGAGCCGTTAGTTCTCCATACCGAAGTCTTTGCCCGAAACCACAATATCGAGCAACGCGGGACGCTTTGCAGCAAGAAGTGCGCTGACCCGTTCGCCAATGTCATCTGCATCGGTTATCTGTTGCGCTTCTAGCCCAAAGCCTTTGGCGATATCGACAAAGCCCAGCGTAGGGTTAGTCAGGTCCATGTTGGGATAGGGCTTGTTCGAGTTGGTGTCGAAGCGCGCGCGATAGATATCCATGTTGTGCTTGAGTACGCGGTATTCGCGATTCGACAAAACCACAAACAGGATGGGCAGGTTGTGATGACTTGCACTCCACAGCGCGGCGATGCTGTACATGGCGGAGCCATCACCGGTGAGTGCAATGACAGCGCGATCAGGCTGTGCAACCTGTACACCAATCGCGCCGGCAATGCCCTGGCCAATACCGCCACCGCGGCCACCAATGTAGTCGCCGGGCTGTTTGAAATTGAATACTCGCGCCAGTTCAACCGATGCGGTGATCGATTCGTCGACCACAATGCTGTTGTTTGGTAGTGCGTTTGCAAGTTCATGCAGTGCGCGCGCGGGCGCCATGGGTGATGCGTCCCAGGTTTTGTCGAGGCTTGCCTGTGCCGCTGCCTGGGTTTTCTCTCGGCGTTGGGCTATTTGCTGGCTGCGAGCGCGGGCGTTTTTGGCGTAGTCACCGGGTAGGGTTTGAATGGCGTTAACGGTGAGCGCCAGAGTTTCTGCAAGATCGCCGTAGAGCCCAAGGTCGATGCGATGATCGACGGCGAGTTCGGCGCGGGTGCATTCAATCTGAACGCGCTTGGCATTGTCTGGAAAGGGTTCGCAGTCGTCGTACCAGACCTCTTCCAGTTGCACGCCGCCAATCATTAAAACCAGATCGTGACCGGCAAGCGCGCGTTTGATGCTGCTGGCTTCAAGCCCAAGTCGGCCCGCGTAACTGGGGTGGTTGTTCGGGAACGCGACCTGCGCACGCAGCGGCTCGTTGTACACCGGCGCGCCCAGCTGTTCTGCCAGCAAGACCAGTGTGTGAAACGCGCCGGTGCGAGCGACCTCGTCGCCGGCGATGATCACGGGCGATTGTGCCGCGGTAAGCAGCTCCTGCAGTTGTTCGATGCCGCCAGCGTCTGGAGTTACCGCGTCAAAAGCATGACCCATTGTTGTGGCGGCAACGCTGCTTTCTTGTTCCATGACATTGATCGGCAGCGCAACAAACACGGGGCCCGCCGGGTGTTCCTGGGCGATCTTGAACGCGCGTTGCATGATGGGGCCTATTTCGTCAGCGCTTGCCGGTTCCACACTCCACTTGGTGACGGGTGCAGCCATCGCTACTAGATCGTGGGATAACAGCGGTGAGCGCATGCGCATGCGGGTGTCTTGTTGGCCAGCGGTAATCACTACGGGGGAGCGAGCCTTCAGCGCACCGTAAATCGCGCCAAGACCGTTGCCCAGGCCCGGTGCGACGTGCAGATTTACCACAGCGGGTTTGTTGGCAGACTGGGTGTAAAAACTTGCAGCAGACACCGCGACGCCCTCATGCAGTGAGGTGACGTAATCGATGTCCGGGTAGTCGATCAGGCTGTCGAGCAGTGGGTTTTCGGTTGTGCCCGGGTTGCCAAAAATTTTGTCGACACCGTGAGCTCGAAGGGCGTCCATGAATATCTGTCTGCCGCGCATTTAGCGTGCTCCTGTTGATTGACTGCGAAGAGCCTGTAGTTTTTCTAGGCGCGTTTCTTGTTGGGCACGCAGGCCTTCGTAAATATTCTGGCGTGCGACTCTGCGTGCTTGCGTGACTTGATGGCCGAGCGCCATTTCTTGGGCAAGAGCTGGATCAAATCCGGGCCATTTTGGCAGGCCTTCGCCGTTTGGGTTTTTCACTTTGGCAAAGTTGGTCCAGTAAGAGCTCATTTGCTGCGCAAGCTCATCGTCGCGATCGCCCTTGGGCCAGAATGGGATGAAACTATTGAATAGAGGCTGCAGCTCTAGCGCGTGAGTGGCGCCGATAGTTTGCTCGGCTGAATCTGGTGTGCGTTCGAAAAAATACAGCCAGGTGGGTGAGCCGGTTATAAAGTGATTTTCGGCGGTGTAAAACGCATGCCGACCGAACATGGCGTCGCCAACCAAACGAAAATGCGCGTTCTGTAAGTCTGCTGCGTTCTCTACCGCGTATTCGTCGTGTAGTTCGGGGGCGTGTTGTGCAAGGTAGCGGTCCCAACCTGCAACGGTCTTAGGTCGCAACTCCGCCACTCCGTCGATTGAGATAGGAATGATGTAGCCGAGCACGGAGCCTTCGTCAGCGTTGCTGCCAAGCAGCAGGGGCACATGGGCCTGTTCACCGGCGGTAAAAATTTCAGCCACGGTTTTAGGTAACGCATAGCCGTCAACCTGGGGATGATAGGTGCGGCTCATTTCAGTATCTGCATTTTCGAACTCGCGTATCTGTTCGACACTAAGCGCGCGAAGACGGGCTAGCTGATCGGTTCCGCTAATGCCTTGCAGTTCGGCAAAGCGAGCCCCTGCCGCAAACCCAGAAAGGCCTTCGACGTGTTCGCTGTTGTGCAGCATTTGCTGATTGCCGGTACCGCTCTGGGCGATGGCGCCGTGCACGAGACCGCGTGACAGGGGTGACGCGATGATTTGCCCGACCGAATGGCCGCCTGCTGACTCGCCAAAAATGGTGACGTTGTCAGGGTCACCACCAAAGCTGGCAATGTTTGCCTGTACCCAGCGCAATGACTGTATCTGATCCAGCAAACCGTAGTTGCCGGTGCTGCCGTTGGCGTCTTCCGCCGCCAGTTCGCTGTGCGCAAAGAAGCCCCAAATGCCAAGGCGGTAGTTAATTGAAACGTGCACCACGCCTTTGTCGGCCAGCGCATTGGAGTCGCTGAAGCCCTGATTGCCGTAACCGTAGCGGTGTGCGCCGCCGTGAATCCAGACCATGACCGGAAGCTTTGCGTTGGTGTCGAGAGACTGGGTGCGCACGGTGAGCGTCAGGCAATCTTCGCTCATGGGTTCATTGCCGGCGAGGCCCGCGAAGGTGCCGATCATGAATTTGCCGAAGCTGGAGAATCCAGCACCTGCCAACAGTCTCTCCAAAAAGCCGCCACCCAGATCGTTATCACCCAGGGGCTGTTCGCAGATCGCGCGGTTGCTGGTGGCGTCGCGAACGCCTTCCCAGGCTTCTACCTGCGCCGGGCGTTGCCAGCGGCGTTCACCGATTGGCGGGCTGGCATAGGGTAGGTCGCGAAAAACGTGTACGCCGTCAGCAAAGGTGCCTTGGGCCACACCCAATGGCGTAGCGAGTTCAGGGCCTTGTGCAGGACCACCACAGGCGCTCAGTAACGCCGTGATCAGCAGTAGGCTTGTGAGATGACGGGAGGTGTGGATCGTTGCAAGCATCAATCGGACCGTTTGATTGCGGCCCTTGAGTTTACCCCGCGATCTCAGTTACTGCTCATGCCGGGTACTTCGCAAAACTGATCGATTTCGATGGCCACGGTAACGGCGGAGTTTTTGTTGGGGCCGGCGCACCAGCTGGGCATGACCATCGAGTACAGACCAGAGCCGCCGGCCATCAATACGAGGATATCGTCAGCCTGACGAAAGGCTCGTTTGGGAGCTTGTTCGCCGTCTTTAGAGCGACTAGCGAGGCCTGGTGCTACCCGCATCATATCTTCGACCGGATGTGCGGCGCGCTCGAACAGCGCCTGTTGGATCGCTGCGCGATCAAGTCCAGCACCGGCCAGCACGTTGGCGTGATCGGGGTTAAGCACCACCACCGCATTGCCGCCACGGAGTATGGCGTTGTTGGTGGCGAGGTTAGCAAGGCCAATGGCTAGCACGTCGAGTAGGGCGTTGGGTGATTCGGGGTTGTCAGCGTCGCCGCTGAACATCACCGAGTGCGGGGCTTCTGCGCCAATGACGGTAACCGTACTGTCTTCGGGGCTAAAGCCACGAGCACTGTGCAGGGGTGGCAGCGGACTGTTTTCTTCGTCTTCGCCCAGGCAGTAAGTGAACTTGCCGGGGTGTCCGAGCAAGGCCATGTCTGAGACGCCGGGTTTTGCGCCGCCGATATTTATCATGGCGAGGCGCAGTGCTCGGCCGATGCTTGCGTTGGGTCGAAAGCCCGGTCCGAGTGCACCAAAGCTGCAGGCGATGGGGCCACAGCTGTGCCGAGCCGGACCATTAACAATAATCAACGGCGCGGTGCAGTGGGTGGTGGCTTGCATTTCCGTTAGGTCGAACTGTGGATCAATCACTGCACGTACGGCGGCAAGCACAATGGGCATGTAGTCGGTTTTGCAGCCGGCCATCACGGCCGCGATTGCCACCTTTTCTATGCTGGCAACACCACCGCCCGGACCCATGCTGCCCAGCGCGAGCTCAGCGTCGTAGCCCGAAGCGAGAACCATGCGGGCCACGCGTTCAGGTGTTGGAATGATAACGGGCAGACCATCGGTGCAGCCAAGTTCATGCAGCTGTTCCAACGCCGCACTCTCGTCTGTTGCGGATAGATGGGTTACGGCAATATCGTTCATAGCGCTCTTAGCGTTCATAGATTCTGGGGCGGCACGTGCGCCTGTTTGAGTGCGTCGATGATGGCAGGAACTACCTGTTCAGCCACTCGCCGCATATTGGCATCGCCACTGCCAGCAATAGGGTGTGGAATGCGAACCCTCGGGACGTCAGGCATGCCAAAACTCTCGGCCACAAAGTCACCTTGGGGCCAGAAGTCTTCGGTGACTAAAGCAACGGCTGGAATGCCGCGTTTTGCGATGTTGATGCCGTCACGCACGGTGCCGGTTGTGCAGCTGCCTCAGTGCCCGTAGGCAGCAATGGCGGCTTGAAAGCCGTCCATTTCATCGAGCATCGCGTCGGAGGCAATGCTGGAAGCGTTGTTTTTGTTCAACTGCAAAACGTCGGCCGTCGGCAGTTGCTCAAGCAGTACCTCTTCGATTTTTTGCAGGAATCGATCCGAATCTGGAAAGCCGTTGGCCAGGCAGACGATTCGAGCCGTATTTTGTCGGCTCAGATCGATGCCTAGTGTGTACGCATCGGGCTCGCCGCCTTTTGCGGCTCTTGGGTCATGAAACTCAAGCATCAGATTCTCCGGTTGGTTCGGTTATGTAGGGGGGCGCTTACTCGGGCAGTTCGAGCACTCGCTTGGCCAGAATATTCAATTGCACTTCAGACGTGCCACCTTCGATCGAGTTTGCTTTTGATCGTAGCCAACCGCGGGTGGTGTCTATTTCGTCGCCGGCAAATGACTCGCCGGTCCAGCCGACGCCCTGAGTACCCATCATGTCGAGCAGCAGTTCAAAGCGTTTCTTGTTTTGCTCGGTGCCGTAGTACTTGAACATGGATGAAATGGCGCCGGGCGCTATGCCGGCCTTCATCTGTTCTGCGTTTCTGCGCATGGTGAGCGCGTAAGACGCATCGTTCATACGGTGAGCAAGAATGTCGTTGCGCACTGAGGTGTCGGCCAGCTTGCCGTCAACAACGCCAACATACTGTTTGGCTAATTCTTCGATCGACGCCGACTTTTGACTGCTGCGGCCAATGCTGCCAATCGATGTGCGCTCGTACTGCAGTAGCCGCTTGGCAACGGTCCAACCTTTGTTTACTTCGCCAATCACATTTTTCTTTTGTGCGCGCACGTTGTCGAAAAAGGTTTCGCAGAAAGGGGAGAGCCCGCTGATAAGCAGAATCGGCTTCACGGTGACACCGGGGTCGGTCATGTTGAAAAGAATGAAGGTGATGCCGTCGTGCTTTGGTGCGTCGGGATCGGTTCGTACCAGGCAGAAAATCCAATCAGCGTGATCTGCCCCCGAGGTCCAGACTTTTTGACCATTGATGATGTACTCATCGCCATCCGAAACGGCGCTGGTGCGCAGGCTTGCAAGGTCTGAACCGGCGTTGGGTTCGCTGTAGCCCTGACACCACCAGATATCGCCGCGCGCAATTTTTGGCAGGTGCTCAGCTTTTTGTTCTGCAGTACCAAACTCAAGCAGTGCAGGGCCAATCATACTAATGCCCATGCCGAGGTGGGCTGGCCTTGCGTTAATGTTGCGCAACTCTTGTTGCAATATGCGGTTGTGCGCAGCGTCTAGACCTGCGCCGCCATATTCTTTGGGCCAAGTTGGAACCGTGTAACCCCGCTCTGCCATGCGGTCTAGCCACAGTTTGCTCTCGGGGTTTTTCCAAATCGCATTTTTGCCGCCACCCGGATGCTCATCGGCCGGCATGGGTGTGCGCATGCTGGGTGGGCAGTTGGCTTCGAGCCAGGCGCGTACTTCGGTACGAAAATCGGTCATAGTGTTCCCTGCATCGATGATGTCTCTCGTCACCATCATATCTCAATAAAAAGAAAAGGAACCCGAGTGTGACCTTTAGCGAACAAGTCTTTTCAGTGCTGCGAATAACCTGTCTGGTAGTGGCCCTAACAAGTTTGACTGCTGCGCCCGGGTCTGCCGCAGCGGCTGCAGATACTTCTGGTACCTCAGTTACACAGGCGTTTATAGACGCTGCTCCTGATCGACTGGCCGCCTACATAAAGGTCGATACAACCAATCCACCGGGCAACGAGGTGCGTGGTGCTGAATTTTTCGCCACGATATTTGAGGCTGCGGGAATCGAATATGAGATCGCCGAGTCAGCCCCCGGCCGAGGCAATATTTGGGCGCGTATACAGGGCGGGCGCCAGCCCGGTATTGTGTTACTGAACCATATCGATGTTGTTCCGGCTGATCCTCGCCACTGGAGCGTCGATGCGTTTGCAGGCCTGATAAAAGATGGTTACGTCTGGGGTCGTGGTGCGCTGGATATGAAAGGCACCGCGATTGCACAACTGCAAGCGTTTCTTGCGTTACACCAAGCCGTTGAAAATGGTGCAAAGTTGTCGCGTGATGTGGTCTTTGTTGCCACCGCTGATGAAGAAGCCGGAGGCGCTTTTGGTGCGGGCTGGCTTGCCAAAAATCGCCCCGAGATCTTTGCCGGCGCTGGCTTTTTGTTGAACGAAGGCGGCTCCGCTAACACCGCAGGCGATGACACCCTGATTATGGTTGAGGTTACGCAAAAGGTACCGGTCTGGGTGCGTCTGGTGGCAACCGATCAACCTGGCCATGGCTCTGCGCCAACACAAACCACGGCTGTTACCCGTATATTGCGAGCCGGTGCGCGGCTTGCTGACAGCCGTTTTCCGGTGCGTGCTATTCCGGCCGTGGCGGAGCTGTTTGCTGGTCTCGCCCCTTACCAAGTCGACCCCCAGTTGCGAGCGGGCTTCGCAGATATTGGTGAGGCGATAAAAGACGATCTGTTTGTGCGGTACCTCGAAGCGGTTAGCCCGTTTCAGCATGCGCTTGTGCGTAACACCTGTTCGTTGACGACGCTCGAGGGCAGCAGCAAAATCAATGTGATTCCGCCACAGGCTGCTCTTGAGCTCGACTGTCGTATATTGCCCGATCAGAACGAGGCTGAATTTCTGGCACAGATTGAGGCCATTGTTAACGACCCGCAGATCGAGATTTCTAAGATTATGAGTTTCAGTCCTGCGGTGTCGCCGGCAAGTGGCAAACTGTGGTCACAGATCGAAAAGCTGGCGCAGCGTCGCTACAAAAATGCGCGAGTGATACCGAGCGTGTCGACGGGCTTCACCGACAGTCACTTTTTTCGCGACATGGGCATCACTAGCTATGGCCTTGGTTTTTTTGTGATTCCGGCAGAAGATTTTCGCGGAGTACACGGCAATGACGAGCGGCTTGGGGTAGAAAATCTTAAGCAGGGTACGGCGGCTATGCTTGAGTTGTTGTACGACTTTACGGTTCGCTAGGATCTAGACGGACGGCTACGGATGCGTTACGACCCAAAGCCCAGGAAATCAGCGCATCGCCCCAGCCGTACTTTTCACGAACAAGGTTGGCAATAGCAGCGGTTGCTGCGGGTATGGGCACAGCGGTGTAATTTGCTGAGCGGTCATTGCGCCGCAAGCTCACTGCTGGGTTTTCGAGAATGCGGCTGTACCAGCCGGCCTGATCTATGCCGGCGCGTAGCCAAACCTCTGCACCGTTATCGACCACCCACAGGCGGGTCTCGTGGGTGGTGCCAGCGTCGTCGGTTGTGGTCAACACGACAACTTCACCAGTAGTCTCAGAGGCGATGTACTGCAGGCCAATCATGGTCACGATTGCCAGTACCGCAAATAATGCGAGACGCTCAACCCATTTCATCTACTTCTTCCGACACTGCTTCAGCTGAAAGCATAGCAAGCTCTCGGAAAATCTGCGGGAAACCTCGAATTTTAGCGCGCTGCGACGGCCACGGGTGCGCTTTCGAGTTCGTTTGCCGATTCTGCGGCCGGTGCAACGGGTTCGAGGTTGGCGGCAGCCTCGGCCAGACGTTGTTCTGCCAACATTCGCGCTTGCAGATCAATCATGACTTCCTGATCGCTTAACGCGGGATTTGCTTCGACAATGTTGTTGGCGAAGGTCGCGGCAAGAGCTTTGTTGTCGATATCGATCGTGATCGGCGGTTGTGCGAAGGCGTCAGCGCCCCGGGCAGCCAAAGTTTGCTGATAGTCAGCACTAACACTGGTTGGAGCGATCAGTACACTGACGAGTGTAATGGCCACTGCGATGGTAGGCGAAAGAGTGGTTTTGATTGACGGGCGATACATGTCTCTGTTTCCGTGACTAACGTCGGTTGCGAACGGAGATCAGTCTAGTGGCCTGTCAGAAAACTGCCGCGTCGGAGGTCACATTTGGTCGTGAGGCGGTGTGGGTGGGGTCGCAAAATAGAAGCAGATTGCGCCGAGCAACGACACTAGCCCGAGGATTGCGAACGCGTTCACATAGTTGCCGTAATAGTCTGAAAGAACCCCACCAACGATGGGGCCGCCCATCATGCCGAACATGATGACCATTGATGAAATGCCCATGATCATGCCAAACGCCCGGGTGCCAAAATAGTCAGCACGTAACGCCACCATTAGTGGGCCTCTTGCGCCCCAGGCAATGCCGTGGATAACGGCGGATGCGACCAGCATGGTGGTGTTGGCGGCATAGGCAAGCAGCAGCAATGCGGAGGAGTGCCCCGCCATGCAGGCGATGGAGATCCAACGTTTGTCAAAACGGTCACCGAGGTAGCCGCCAAGAACTTGCCCGATAATCTGACAGCCCATCACAATGGTCATGAACCAGGCAGCTTCTACAAGGCTGTAATTCATGCCGGTTGTCAGGTGAGGTATGGCGTGCAGCATGACCGCCGAAACAGCAAGCAATGCGAATGCATGGCCAAGCGATAACAACCAAAATGCTGAGGTGCGGATAGCCTGCTTGGCGGTGAAGTCGATTGGACTCTGCGCAGCCCCGCCCTCAGAGCCGGCGCCTTGCGACGGTGGCGGGGCCCCGTCCATCTGCTCGCCGATGTCCTCTGGGCGGTGCCTGACTAGCATCGATAGCGGCAGGCAAACGGCAAGCACAATAAGGCCGGTGGCAAATGCGGTCGGGCGCCAACCAAAGTTTTCGATAGACAGCGCCATGAGCGGCAACCCAAGACCGCCGACTGCGTAGCCCAGTTGTGAGCCCGCGATGGCCTTTGAGCGATGACGGTTAAACCAGCTCACCAGGGCCACCATTAAGGTCGCAAATCCACCCAGACTTGCGCCGAGGGCGATCAGCAACACGCTGCCGTAGTAACTGGGTATCGACCAGGTATAGCTAAACAGCATCAACCCGCCACCAAGCAGCAGGGTGCCCACGATGAGTACTATTCGCGGCCCAAAGCGGTCTGCAAGCCAGCCTTGCAGCGGCCCCAGTATTCCGCTCTCCAAGCGCATCATGGCGAAGGCAAACGAGAGTACCGTGTTTGACCAGCCAAACTCGGCTTTGAGTTCCACGACATAGACCGCAAAGCTGTGTGCGGAAAACAGGGCGCCGAGCATTTGAATGCCGGCCGAAGCGAGCACAATCCACCAACCATAGAAAACGTACCCGGCCGGTCGTATAACGCCGTCTAAGCGTTGCAACGGACCCGCGGTTGGGGGTGGGGGCTTGTTTCGGAAATCTGACATAGCCAATCATCATAGCGCGCCCGCGGTATACTTTTTTACCAACCTGCTTATGGGTGTGGGAGCACGATTCAACTGGGGAGTGCATTGATGCAGCATCTAGTCGAAGGCGCGGATGCGCCGTTTGATATTGTTTGGGATTCGTTGGGTGTTGCGCACGTTTACGCCACCACAATTGCTGATGCGTATCGCGGCATGGGTTATGCAGCAGGGTCAGAGCGGCTCTGGCAGACCCATCTGAGTTGTGCGTTTGCCAATGGTGAAGCGGCTGCCCTGCTGGGCGAACGCTGGGTGCGGCAAGATGCTACGCAGCGCGCCTGTAACGTGCACGGCGGCGAGACCAAGCTGCTAGCCAGCGATGGTGATTGGGTGGTCGACGCTTATCTGCAAGGTTTGAACAGCTGGGTGCAGGGGCTCGCTGAAGTGCCGCCAGAGTTTCTGCACGCTGATGCCGAGCCCAGAGAATTCACGCGTGCAGACGTTGCGGCGCGTTATCGCTTCACATCCTGGTTTCAGCATAAGAGCTGGACCGAGAAGATGCTGCTGGGCCGCCTTATGGCCACCCATGGTGTCGATTATTTTCGCGACTATGCGCTGCATTTTTCGGCGACGGACGAGGCGTTGATTGCAGAGCTGAGGGAGCCATTGCGCGCGCTTGATTTGGGTGCGGTTGAGCTGGCTTACCCGGAAGTTAATGGCGACCCCACTGCAGCACAGGCTTTGTCCTCTTTGTCAGGTAGCAACAACTGGGCCGTTCAAGGGCGCCTGAGCGCTTCGGGCAAACCCATGCTGGCGACAGATCCGCATCAACCGCACTCTATTCCCAACACCTTCTTTTATGTGCACCTGCACGCGCCCGGTTGGGATGTCTTTGGCGCCGCGTTCCCGGGAGTGCCGTATTTTATGATGGGCTATACCCGTGATGTGGCCTGGGGTCTGACTACCGGCTTTGTCGATTGCTACGACGTGTTCGTAGAACAACTGCGTCGGCCTGTGGGGGCGACTACAGAAGCAGACTTTTCAGAGCACCGGGTGCACAGCGGCTGGCAGCCACTTAAGCGGCGTATCGAAACCATTGCCGTCAAAGGCGGCGCCTCGCGCGAGGTTGAGGTTGTGCAAACCAGTCACGGTGTCTTGCTCGAAAGCCTGCAAGAGTCTTTGGGCATGCGTGATTCACCAGCGCCAGATGTGCAAACCGCCTTGTACTGGTCGTTCGATCAAGTGCCAACCTCGGCCGGGGCCTTGGCGCGCTTACCACTGGCCAAAAGCGCAGAGGAGTTTGGCGAGCTGCTGTTTGAAAACGACGTATGCCCGTTGGTAAACAACATTATCTGTGTCGACGCAGACGATAATTTGCGGCGATTTGTGGCCACCACCACGCCAGCCAGACAGGGTGCCACGGGCAGTGTGCCGCTGGCCGGCTGGCGCAAAGACTGTGAGTTTTCGTTATCGACGGCTGCGCAGCTGGTCGCGGAGGTTAACCCTACTCGTGGTTACAGCTTTACGGCCAACAACGACACGATGGAAGAGCGCGGCGAGTTCTATATTCACAACTTTCCGATTAACAGCGCTCGAGCTGATCGTATTGAGCAACTGCTTACTTCGGCAGATCGATTTAGCGTCGATGACTTCACAGCGATGCAGCTCGATTTACTGGATCTGCAGGCGGTGGAGTTGGTGCCGCAACTGATCGCGCAGCTGCGTGGTAGCGCAGACCCCCAGCTGCTACTTGCCTGCGAGTTGCTCGGCGAGTGGGATTGCAAGGCGACCCTGAGTTCGCGAGCTGCCTGCATCTACTATCTGTTTATGGGTAATTTCTGGCAACGCGATTTTATGCAAGAGGTGTTGGGCGACCCCGTGCTCAATCTGTTGCCGGTTGGCGCGCCGGGTCTCAACCGCTTTGACATCAGTCGCTTTCTGGCCGAGGGCAGCCTCTGGAAAAAACATCACTTTGAACTGCGCGCCTGTGTTCGTGCGGCAATGACGGCTGCCTTGTCCACGGTGTCTGCGGCCCTCGGCGACGATGCGACGCGTTGGCGTTGGGGTGATCTGCAACAGATTAGTTTCAAACACAGCCTGGCGAAATTTCAGCGCTGGGAAGACATGCGCGTGGGACCTGATCCCTTGGGCGGCAGTCCAACGACGTTGGCGATGGCGATGCACGTAGTCAATTCAGTAGATGGGTCAGCTAGGCAGTCGACTGGGGACGCTGCGTTGTGTCGGGTGTACCATGGGCCGGCGTATCGACTGGTGGTTGATCTGGGTGATCCAGACCATGCCCAGTTTGTTATTGCCGGTGGTAACGGGGGCCAGGCTGATAGCCCCTTTGTTGCGAACCAATACCCCGCCTGGTTGGCGGGAAACTACTTTACCCTTTGTCTTAAGCGTGAAGAATTGATTGTTGCAAGTGAGTGGTCGTGTCGATGAGCGAGGAATATACGTTATTGCATCTGGCTGCTCGAGGTCGCAGCTGGGCTGATCTGGCGCAGGGTTTGCGCACGGTAACCAACGGCCAAAGCGCCGAGCGTGCTTGGGAAGAGCGTGGTGCGAAAGTTTGGGGAATGTTCGCAGGTCTATTTGGCCTCGATTCCAATGAGCTGTTTGTGATTTTGCACAATCCGGCAAACGCGAGCCCGGTAGCGCTTGCGAAACCTGTCGATAGCGCTCATGTGTTGCGAGCGGTTCGGTTGCGCCCTACTGCACGCCCTACTTCGTTTGGGCCGCTCAGTAAAAACGGTCTATACGTGTTTCGAACGTTCCGCTTAAAGCCTGGTTCTGTTGACGCCACCGTGCGCTTGTCGCGGCAAGCGTGGGAGACCTTTGAGGCTGATCGCAGTTATCAGGCAGCGCCGCTGGGTTTGTTCGAAGTGATCGAACCCGAGGTCAGCCAAGATGAAAATATGCTGCTCCTTACTTGGTACGACAGCTTTGAATCTTGGGAATTGTCTCGTAAGCCTCATCCAGAGGCGGCAGATAACTTTCGTCAGCGGCATGCACTGACAACGCGTTCTGGAGCCACTGCAACACGGCTACTCATGCCTGGGGCCTGAATAGGAGTCAGTCATGGATTGGAGCAACCCAAAACAGGTTGCCGCCTTTATGGATTTGCATTCGGGCAACCCGCGTGAAGGTCCGGGTGACAAGGCGAGTACGGCGCGGGCGCTGGCTGCGGTAACAGCCGCCGCTGGTGACAGGCAAATAGAGTCTGTGCTTGATCTGGCGTGCGGTCCCGGTATGCAGACGCGGTATCTGGCTGAATTATTGCCGACCTCTCACATCACGGCGCTCGATATTCACCCTGCATTCCTTGCGGAGCTGGAGGGTTGGATTGCGCAAAACAATCTTGAGCAACAAGTGACCACCGTACACGGGGATATGAAACAACCACCGGTCGCTACGGGCAGTTTTGATTTGATCTGGTGCGAAGGTGCCGCCTATATGTTGGGCGTTGGGGCGGCGTTGCAAACCTGGCAGCCTTATTTGCGAGCTGATCCGGCACAAGGATTCATAGCCCTGAGTGAACCGGTTTTTCTGTCAGCACAATTACCCCAGCCGGTTGTTGAGAATTGGGCGGAGTACGCAGAAATGTCAGATGAAGACGGCATTGCTGCGCGCGTTGCTGATGCTGGGTTTGAGCTGTTGGAGAGCTTCATTTTACCGCCGGCCGCCTGGGCGGCTTACTACGATCCGCTGCAGAAGCGCGTTGATGCACTGCGCACCAAGTACGTAAACGATGCGGACGGTAGGCAGGTGATCAACGAAGGTCAGCAAGAAATCGACGCCTGGCGAAACTATGGGGAGTATTTCTCCTACGCCTTTATCGTGACGCGACCCCGATGAGTGCACGCGTCCTTACCCCGACGCCCGTGAACGAACCCGCGACTAAAGGCGTGCTATCAGACGCGCAGGTTAGCAGCTGGCGTAACGCAGGATTTACGCTAGTCGATGGGGTGTTTTCTGCGGGGCTAATTGGTGAACTGCAAACTGATGCGTTGCAACGTTTTCCGGCTGCGAATAGCGCCGCGGCCGAAACCATTAACGACTTTGGTAGCGAAGGTGGCTTTGTGTTTCCCAGCACGAGTATGGCGTTCAATGCCGTCACCCTGCATCCCAAGTTATTGGCAGCCGTTGCGCAGTTGCTGGCTGTTGCGGTTAGCGATCTGCGGTTGACCCAAAGTGATCTTTGGCCGAAGTACGGTAACAGTACAACCGATCGAACTGCGTTTAACAATCAAGACCAACGCATTCATGTCGATTACCCGAACCATCTGCTGGCGCACCCCACGCCCTGGCATCGCCCCGAAGCCGTAGAGGCCATTTTGTATTTGAGCGACGTTGATGACTGTGGTGGTGCAACTGCGGTGGTGGCTCGCGAAGGTGATGACGACCCTGCCTATCCCTGGCCAATTATTGATACGCCTGGCGTGGGCGAGCTGGACTACGTCAACGACAAAGCCAGTGCAGAGGCCTATCTGCAGAAGGCTCGGCCGGAGGCGGTGGCGCTGCGTGAGCAGCTATATGCACGTGAACAATACGTGTCGTATCGGCCTGGAACCTTGCTGTTGTATCGGCACGACACCTGGCATCGAGGTACGCCGATGTTACCGGGTGCGCTTCGTATGGCGCATAACCTGAGCTTTCGTCGCGCTGAATGCGAGTGGATTAGCACGGTGCATACCGGTTGGGCCTGGAGTTTGTACGAGCAACAAAAGACTCTGGCTAAGCTGATCGCGACCGCATCGCTTGATCAGCGGGCAGTGCTCGGTTTTCCGCAACCAGGTTCGAGCTATTGGTGTGATCAGACTGTTGCTGCCGTACATGCGCGCTACGGCATGTACGGCATGGACATGACACCCTATCGATCAGTCAGTCCGTCGTCGCCATAACGACTGGCTGTGCCTTTTCCGCCGGGCCCTAGGCGACCTTTGTCACCGAAGTGCCCACGCCCGGGCACGTGATTGAACTCAACACGAATACCGTCGGGGTCTTCGAATAATATTGAGTAATAGCCGGGAGCAAAGTGCTCGCCGTCTTCAGGACCATGAATGAATTTAGGGTTGAGTTCCCGTTTCACGAACTCGTAAATGCCCAGCACATCTTCGTTTGATCGTGCTCGGAAACACAGGTGGTGCAGACCGGGCCGGTATTGATTGAACGCACTGGTGTCGCCTCCCTCGGGAACCTCTTTCACGAGAATGCCCGTTCGACTGCCGATGCAATAGACCGTCGTGTCGTTTCTCACCAGCGTCTCCATTTTGAGAAAAGTACAGAGCTTCTCCCAGAACGGCAGGCACTCTGCGGCATTAGTGACGGTGAGCTGAATGTGCGCAATGCCGTTGACTTCGATTGTCATGAATTCTCTCTACTTTTCCCCAAGCCGGTTATGTTAGCGCGAGAACTGACGTTTTATCTGCTGTAGGGAGCTTGGGTGTGGCCCAAAGTGTCGTTAGAGTGTTGGCAGCCGTATCCAATGAATCGAGGTCTTAACCGCTAGAGGAGTAGCTGATGCTAACCGTCTTTCATGTGCGTGGAACTCGATCGGTTCGACCTCTATGGCTCTGCTACGAACTGGAGCTCGAGATTGAGGTCGTTAGCATCGATTTCTCTCGCGCTTATCGAGACACTCCTCAGTGGCGGGCTATCAGTCCGGCCGGCAAGGTGCCGGCCTTGCGCGACGGCGACCTCACCATGTTCGAGTCGGGCGCGATGCTGAGCTATCTTCTCGAACGCTATGGTAATGGCCGATTGCATCCCAAGCCCGCTACCGCGGCTAGTGCCCACTTTCACCAGTGGTGCTGGTTTGCTGAGGCGACCCTCACTCGGCCAGTGGGTCTGCATCGAATTTTGCGGGCCGGTAACGCAGAGGCATCGGTGCTAGTAGATGAAGGTGTACGCAAGGCGCACGACGCGTTGGCGGTTGTCGAAGCCGCCTTGGAGGCGAGTGACTACCTGTTAGGCGCAGACTTTAGCGCTGCGGATATCATGATGGGGTATTCGCTCGGGCTGCTTGAGAGGCTTTTGGATGACCGCTACCCGGCGATTCAGACATACCTTGCGCGAGTCCGTGAGCGCGACGCTTGCGTTCGAGCAATGGCCGCCTGATGCGCCAAAAACTGTAAAACTCACGTAAAGATACTTACGAGTATTTTTCCTCGACGTAACAAAGTCACCATCACTGTGGGGGTATACTTAAAGCACTTGAGGCACAAACTATTTACTACCTAAGAAAGGAGCTTAAGAGCTTATGGATCTTAAAAGCATGGCAATTCAAATGTTGATGCAAAAAATGGGCGGCGGTGACGAAGGCGCTATGGGCAGTGCGCTCAGTTCCTTACTTGGCGGCGGCGGCGGCGACAGTGATCTCGACATCGGCGGGCTTGTCGGCAAGCTTACAGGCGGCGACATGGGCGGCGCCCTGCAGTCTTGGCTGGGTGACGGCGATAACGAAGCCGTCTCTGCAGAGCAGGTGACCTCAGCGCTGGGTGCGGATCAGGTTGCAGAGTTTGCAAGCAAACTGGGAATTGGTCAGGACGAAGCCGCAGGTGGCCTGTCAGATCTGATTCCTAACCTCATCGATCAAAACTCAAGCGGCGGTGATCTGCTGGGTGGTTTGGCCGGTATGGCGGGCAAACTCTTTAAATAGAGCGTTGCTGTTTTGTGGCTGCGCAACTCACAAGGTTGCGCAGCTGCGCTACAGCCATTGGCTTTCGATGTACCAATCTCGAGTCGTGCGCAACGCCGACTCATTGTCGTGACTTAGCTCAACGCCTAAATCCTTGAGTATTTTCCCCGTATCGAACCAGTGACTTTGTTCGAAAAACGCGAGCCTCGATGCCGGTAAGGGGGTTGAGATGCCAAGTGTTGAACACAGTTTTTCCATCACACTGAGTACCCATTTTGCAGGTTGAATAGGCAGTGGTACCAGCAGCGCTTCGCGTTTGTGAGCATCGCTGCGAGTGAGTCGCAGAATTTCCCGCAGTGTTAGCGTTGCGGAATTCCCACAAACGTAGGTTTCGCCGATCGTATTGTTTGCCTGTGCGGCAGCAAGCATCACCGCAATACAATCATCGATGTGAATAATCTGATAACGATTCCGACCGCTGCCAGGTAGCGGAACAAGCCACTGATTTGCCAGTTTGAATAGCTTCAACAGGCGCTGATCGCCTGGCCCGACGATGGCGCAAGGTCGCAGTATGGTAACTGGCAGCTGGTTCTGCGTTGCAAAGTTTGTTAGCCAAAGCTCGGCTTCCAGTTTGCTTAGTTCGTAGCTGCTTATGGCCGAAAAATCAGCCGTCTCGTCTGCGGGGCCGTTGGTAACGTTGCCGTGGACGGCGATGGTAGAGAGGTGTAGAAATCGCTCGAGATCAGGTGCTTTAGCCGCGGCCTCGGCGAGCAGTTTTGTGCCGTCAACATTAATCTGGCGAGTTACTTCTGCGGATTCAGCGCTTTCTCCACTTTGTCCGCGTCCAGCGAGATGAAAAACATGAGTCACCTTCTCACAGGCCATTTGCACCGCAGCTTTTGACAAAATATTGCCGTGTACTATTTCTGCCTGATAGTTGCTAGCCAGTGCGTCAACCGCTGAACCCTCGCGGGCAAGCACTTTGATACGACAGCTACGCTTGCGTAGTTGGTGCACCAATGAGCGCCCGACAAAGCCGGTGGCGCCCGTTACTAGAACGGTAGAATGCTGATCAATCGGCAATCGGTATATCCATAGCTGCGTGCGCAACGTGTTCAGGTAGCGCGCTACTCAGCCACTGTTGTTGTTGCTTCGTTGGGCTACTTAATACGGCAAGGTCTGTGCGGCGATGGAGGAAGTCGCTGGCGGTCATAACCATTTCGGCTTTGAGCGCCTGTTGCAGACGTTCTTTGAAACGTCGCTCGGTCTTCAGGTACGCAGAACACGGTTGATTAGGGTCGTGTTCGGGCAATGCCAGTTTAACGTTGTGTGTGCTGCAGCCAACAAAGGCTCTGTTGGTTTTGCCCATCGCGGCGTCTACCGCTTTTTTTGCGATGGCTCGTGCCGTTGTTAGCTTCACGCCCACAAGAGAGAACAGGCCCTCTATCTGGTCTCGCTCGCCATGATCAATAACTTCGTGTGCACGACGACGCAGAACACCGTTTTCGTCCAGCGCGTCTTCGGTAGGCACCCGGCCCCAGTAGATATGCTGGATATCGTTGCGTGTGAGTTCTGCGTCGGGGCACGCGATATTAAGCTCATTTAGAAACTCTTCCAGAAAGCCTACCCGATTGCGCTTGGACGTCGCTTTGTCGACCCAGGGCTCTTGCACTGTTCCCACAACGCTGTGACCTCGCCAAGGCACAGCAAAATACATGCGATTGGCGTCAGCTACCGCTTCGCCTTCCACTTTTTTAGTGCTCGCAATCGCGATCGCCTTGTCATCGAACAGCGCTCGTTTCAGCACGATGTTCATGCTGTCGTTTAGCGCAATAGGCATGGGCTTGATGTGGTTTCCGCCAGCCTTGTGCAGAAACGATTCGATCCAAGGTCCGGTGGTGTTAATGCAGGTGCTGGCTGTGATGGTGAGCTCACGACCACTCAGGCGGTCGGTGCAGCGAGCGCCGGTAAATGTGTTGTTCTCGTGTAGCAGCGTATCGGCCTGTACATAGTTGGCTATGGTCGCACCCCCTTTATCGGCCTCTTGCGCGCAAGCGATCAGCAACGCATTGGTGTCGAGCAGCTGCACTTCGCTCCAGATTGCCGTGCCGGTCAGATTGTCGGTTAACACACCGGGTGCGAATTCGTTGTACGCCGTGGGCCCGCTGACGCGGTTCATGGGCAGATGCTGCAGCCCGTTGACATCAAGCGTGCTCGCAATGCGCAACGCTTGATGGCCTTGCATTCCCGCAAACATGACAGCGGGCCCGCGCATACCGTGGCCGGTGCACGGCATCACAAAGGGTAGAATCTGGGTAAGCCCAGGAGCCATCTTGCGTAAGATAGCCTGCTCGCGAATCGACTCTATGGTGCGACCGAGTTGTAGATATTGCAGATAACGGATTCCGCCGTGCAATGTGCGGAGAGAATTACTTGAGGTTTCACCGCAGAGGTCACCGCGGTCGATTAGCGCTACTGACAGGCCACGCCGCGTCGCGTCTAGAGCTGCGAATATTCCATGCGCGCCAGCGCCAATAACCAGCACGTCATAGTGCTCTTGGCCGAGATCGTCGATGTTGCGCTGCATGTAGAGTCTGGAGTCCTAGTATAGAAGTAACATGGAGATCATAGCAGTTACCGGCGCTTTTCCGTGCTGGTACCCTGTGGTTCGCGGGGAGCTTATTCTGTTGCCGGCCCGACCCTATATGAGGAATTTGCTATGCACGTTTACGACAGTGTGCTGGACATGATCGGCCAGACACCAATGCTGCGCCTGAAAGACTATGATACGGGCCCGTGCGAGCTGTTGCTGAAGCTTGAGAACACCAATCCGGGCGGCTCTATCAAAGACCGTATTGGTCTTACGATGATCCGGGCTGCAGAAGCTCGTGGTGACATCAAACCGGGCGACACACTTATCGAGGCTACTGCGGGCAATACCGGGTTGGGATTGGCGCTTGCCGCCGGTCAGCTGGGTTACCACCTGATGCTGGTTGTGCCTGACAAGATGAGCCCCGAGAAAGTGTTCAATCTAAAGGCGATGGGGGTGGAGGTTGTGCTCACCCGATCAGACGTGCTCAAAGGTCACCCGCAGTACTACCAAGACCTGGCAGAAAGTATCTCAAAAGAACGCGGCGCCTATTTCATTAATCAGTTCGCCAACCCAGACAATGCAGAGGCTCACGTGCAAACCACGGGACCAGAGATTTGGGAGCAAACGGAGGGTTTAGTGGACGCTGTGGTGGTCGGTGTTGGATCAAGCGGTACTGTCAGCGGCCTGAGTAAATACTTTCAAGCAAAGGATCGGGACGTTGAGTTGGTTCTTGCCGACCCTAAAGGGTCAATTCTTGCAGAGTATATTGCCAGCGGTAAGCTCACCGAGGGCGGTAGCTGGTTAGTAGAAGGCATTGGTGAAGATTTTATACCGGAGATTTGTGATTTCTCGAGCACCAAGAACGCCTACACCATTGATGACGCTGAGTCGTTTGCAACCGCTCGCGAACTGCTTGCCAAGACTGGCGTACTCGGTGGCTCTTCAACGGGTACGCTGCTTGCTGCAGCGTTACGCTTTTGTCGGGAGCAAACTGAACCCAAAACAGTAGTGGCGTTTGTCTGCGACACCGGCAACAAATATCTATCGAAACAGTACAACGATTTCTGGATGGAAGATCAGGGGTTTATTACACGAGAGCCTCAGGGTGACTTGCGTGATTTGATTGGTCGTCCGCATGACAAACTTGCCACCGTTACCGTAGGGATTGCCGACCATTTGGCGACGGCGCACAACCGTCTTAGAAATGCAGGGTTTTCGCAGCTGCCGGTTATAGATGACGGCAAGCTTGTGGGTATTTTGACCGAAGACGACATCATGGGGTATGCATTTAAGCGCCCTGAACGATTCTCGGATTCAGTCGAAGACGTTATGCGACGCACCTTTCTGCAAGTAGAGCCAGATTGTTCCGTAAACAATCTGGTGTCTATGCTCGAGGTTCGGCCCTATGCCGCGGTGATGAGTGGCGCTGAGTTCCTTGGTCTGATTACTCGTTCTGATGTGCTGAACTATCTGCGTCGTCAGCATCAAGGTGCCGCTTCGCGCTCAGCAAGCTAACGCTGGTCTGGACGATTATTTTTCGAGCCTGCCAAACGTCTTGATGTCGAGCCGTGACACGCTAACGCGTCCGCTCTTCAATACGTTGATGTCAGCGTTGTCGGCAGTGTCGAGTTCGAAGGGTTGCATGCGATGGTCGTAGCCGTCGGCCTTGTTGCCGATGAAGCACTGTTGATACCAAGAGTGACCGAGGTAGCTGTTAACCAGTTCGGGTGATTCGAGATGAAACGGCATATTAACGTTGTAGGTGATGTTGTCTGCCTGAGGTGTCACAAGCTCCTTCCAGATCGCTGGTAACATTTGTTCGAAGGCACGTTGCAGGCGGTCGAATACAACGGGCTCGAATTCACGGTGCTTGTCCCAATGCTGGTACGTCTCAGGGCTAAGTTGCTGCGATAGAGCGATGCCGGGTACGCCGGCAATGTTGCCTTCAAGACAGGCACCGATGGTGCCCGATGCCCACACCAGCGACAGGCCGGCGTTTAGACCGACGTTGATGCCGGACACGACAAGATCAGGTTTGCTGTCTAACAAGTTGTACAGTGCGATGTTCACGCAATCGGCGGGGGTGCCCCCAATTGCAAATGCAGGTTGTCCTGCAATCTCGGTTTCTTGCACGTCGACATGACCATGTCGGGTCATCGATTTGCCTTGCCAGCTTTGTTCTTTCGCTGGTACGGCAATGCTTAGATCGCCATAGGGCAGCAGTGCTTTTATGAGCAACTCAAACAGTGGCGAGTCGATGCCATCGTCGTTGGTAAGCAATAAGTGGGGTCGAGGTTGGAGCATGATTTGTTCACGTATGGATGTAAGTCGGGAGCTTGGATGAGTGTTTCGATAGGTTATTAGTCGGCCTGACAGCTGATTTATGTTGTTCAGATTTAGCAGATTAAGGGTGTTTCCGAACGTTGTATTAAAACTCTGTTGCTATTTCCGAACGGAATAAGCACTTGGTTGTATTCGTTTACAAACGACCTATACTCCGAATTATCGAGTTCCTGCCACGGCCCCTTAGTGTTTGTTTCCTTCGAATGTCGGCAATCGCCTCTACTCTCTGTCAAAACTCGACGTCTGCCTGTGGGTAGCATACCCGTAAGTAGCTTCGTTGATAGCGATGTCCTTGTATTCTGTGTGCATTCGATTGATGCGTTGGAAGTGCACACACTTGTTGCCCGTATAGAGTCGGGCTTGGAGAAACTATGAAGATCTACGTTGGTAATCTGCCTTGGAGCTGCACCGACCAGGAACTTTCCGAGATGTTTAGTAGTGCAGGCGAAGTAGAGAGCGCTGCCGTTATCACTGATCGTGAAACTGGCCGCTCGCGCGGTTTTGGCTTTGTTGAAATGAATGACGAGGCCGCTGCCAACAAGGCGATTGCAGAGCTGAACGGCAAAGACATGGGCGGTCGCCCATTGCGTGTCAACGAAGCGAACGAGCGCAAGCGCCCTAATCGCTGGTAGCTACGCGCTGCTTCTAAAAACGCTACTGGGCTGCCCTGCATGGTGCTGGCAGCCCTAGTCATCGTGTTAGGCTCGTGAGACCGTTCTGCTCACGCAAGGCCCCCTCATGATTGACGAGATACGCAGCTATCATTACGCCCCCGAACTATTCAACGAATATAAGGCATGGGCGGTGAATCATGCGGTTCCCTATCTGAAACAACACCTCAATCTTGTTGGCTTTTGGCTCGACGCTGGAACAGCGCCAGAGCTTGCTGGCGAGCAGCCCAGCGAAATGCCGTTGGGGGTTGCTAACGTGACCTGGATTATTCGTTGGGACAGTATGGAGTCGCGAGCAGAGCTGCTGGCTTCGGTGTTTGGCGCCGACGAGTTTCAAGAGATTTTCAAACGCATTCCTGATCCGAAAGGCTATCTGCAAATGGAATCGCGTTTTGCTACCCCAGTTTAGAGGATTGACCATGTACACATTTTTTCCCACGTCCCGCACAACCCGCACAACCTATAAAGAGTCAGCAGGTAAACCCCTGTTGTCGACGCTCCTGCTGGGGTTGCTTGTGGTGTTTAGCGCCGTGACAAATGCTGCTCATCATGAGAGTGGGCACCCTACTCTTTGGCAGCTCGATAGTGCTGATTCGAGTTTGTCGTTTGTCAGCGTAAAAGCAGGTGACGTTGCAGAGGCGCACAAGTTTGGGGCGCTTAGTGGTGGGTTGGTGATTCGATCGAGTGATGCGGGCGCCGCCGCTGGTAACCTCAATATCAAAATAGATCTGGCAACGGTGAACACTAACATTGCGGTGCGCGACGAACGCATACGCGAGCATCTGTTTGAAACGGCGACGTTTCCAGAGGCGGTTGTGCACGGTCAATTTCCTATTCAAGACTATCTCGATTTGCCCATAGGTAGCTCAGTGAAGGCGACACTCAAGCTCATGCTTGATCTGCACGGCATCAAGGCGCCGGTTGCAGCTGAAGTGCTGGTGTCACGGTTGGGTGATAGCCGCATCATGGTGGCCAGCGTAAAGCCGGTGGTTGTGAATGCTGCAAGCTATGGCCTTGTTGCGGGTGTGGAAAAGTTGCGCGAGTTAGCCGGCTTGCCAAGCATCAGTAAAGCCGTGCCCGTGACCTTTGTGTTAATGCTTGATCGTGCGGCAGAGGCCAAATAGCGATGGAGCTAAAAGCGGATTACCTTGTAACCACCACTGCTCAACTGCGTGATGTTATTGCGGAGCCGCCAGAGGTGTTGCGACTTAAAGTCTTTACCACGCTAGTTGATGACGCCGTCGAATTTTTGCAAGAGTCGCCACTGGTATTCCTGTGTACCCAAGACGCACAAGGCACAATGGACGTGTCGCCAAAAGGTGATGCGCCTGGTTTTGTGGAGATTGCAGATGACTCAACGCTGGTGATTCCAGATCGCCCGGGAAACAAACTCGCTTTTGGTTTTACTAACCTGATTGAAAGCTCGCAGATTAGTCTTATTTTTGTTCGCCCAGGTATGAAAGAAACGTTGCGCATCAACGGCACGGCGCAGATTACACGCGATCCGGCGATACTTGAACGCCACGCTGTGAACGGCAAGCCCGCTCTGCTGTGTACAGTTGTTACTGTTAAGGAGTGTTTCTTTCACTGTGGTAAGGCACTGATTCGTTCGAAGCTATGGCAACCCGACAGCTGGGCCGAAGAGCGTCGGGTTAGTTTTGGGCGTCAGTTTGCAAAGTTAACCGGTGGCGATGAGGCGGCCGCTAAGCAAATTGATACCGCTATTGCTGACGACTATAAAAACAATCTCTATTAATAATTAATGATGGTTCTGACGCAGTGAGTGAGTTGAAAACAGTGAATGAATCGTCGTGGTTGCGTCGCGCCCGGCGCCTGCATGCGCTTGGTGTCACCGGGCTATTCTTCAGTGAAGATGAGTTTGACCACGAGCGCTATCAAGAAATTGCCGATATCGCGCTTGAGATGCTCGCAGACGTTGGCGGCTTGCCCATTGAGCAGGTTGCAGAACTGTTTACTGAGAGCAATGCGGGCTACAGCACCCCGCAGATAGATGTGCGTGGGGCGGTTGTCGAAGGCGATAAAATACTGCTGGTGCAGGAAAATCGAGACGGCCGTTGGACCATGCCGGGGGGCTTCGCGGATATTGGCTATAGTGGTGCAGAGAACGCAGCCAAAGAAATTAGTGAAGAGGCAAGCGTCGAGGTAACGGTGTCTAGACTGTTTGCCGTACGACATAAAGCAAAGCACGCATACGCTCCCGATTTACGAGATTTCTATAAACTGTTTTATCTTTGCGAAAAAGTTGATTCGAGTGAGCCAAAGCCTGGGCTCGAAACCAGCGGTGCTGGCTTTTTCAGGCTTGACGAGCTGCCGGAGTTGTCTACAGGCAGGGTTATTCGTGCAGACATCGAGTTGGCATTTAAGATGGCTGCAGAGCCCGGCATGCCAACTGTTTTCGATTAGTTAACGGGTAGCGAGCGTCTAGCGAGTCAGCACCAGTTTGCCCGGGATTTTGCCAGCGAGTTGATCTGTGAGTGCGTTGCGAACATCAACAAGTTTTCTCTCCACAACATTTGCTGGCACCAGTCGGCCGTCTTCAAACCAATCGAGCAACGTGTGCATCAATGGTTGGTTTAGCTCCGGATTGGCGCGGCTGTCGCCACCCCAGTCGACACCGATAATCGAACAGCGCTTTAACAATGCAAGGTTCAGTGGAATTTTTGGAATAATACCGCTGGCAAAACCTACGACCAGCAGGCGCCCGTCTGGAGCCAGAGAGCGCAACGCAAGCTCGGTTGCTGTGCCGCCCACGGGGTCGTAAACCATGTTTAAACCGGTTTGCGCGGTATGCACTTTTAGCTGCTCGCGCCAGTTGTCTTTGCTGTAGTCGATCACCTCGTCTGCGCCGTTGGCCCGCGCAGCACGGCGCTTCTCGTCGGTTGAGGCCGCTGCAATCACCCGCGCGCCCATCGCCTTGGCGACCGCAATAGCTGCCGAGCCAACGCCACCGGCTGCGCCGAGAATGAGTACCGTTTCCTCCGGTTGCAGATCCCCGCAGGCTTGCAGACCATAAATTGCGGTGAGGTAGTTGATGTACCAACCACCGGCTATCGCGTCGGTCATTGCGCTGGGGATTACAAAACAGTGCTGCGCGACGGCGCAGGTTTGTTCCGCCAGAGCGCCCGAGTTGGTGGTGCCGAGCACTCGGTCGCCGACCTTAACGTGGCTGACGGCATCACCAACGGCGCTGACAACACCCGCAAATTCGCTACCCGGATAGTAGGGCAGCGGCGGTTTGACCTGATACAGGCCTTGAATCATCAAACCGTCGACAAAGCCGATACCGCTGGCGCATACCTCAACCCGCAGTTCATGACTGCGTGGGTTGGGGGTGTCGATCTCTATTTCTTCGAGGCCTGAAGGAGGCCCAAACTCGCGACACACGTAAATCTTCAAATGAGTCTCCCGGACTGTATGAGCCCTTATAGCACTCTTGGAATGCGCGTGAAAATGACAAGAGTGCAGCCTATAGAGGTCGGGCTGCGGCGTCACTCTCCTATCTGGAAAAGCGTCATTGACTGTGGCTTTGGACCCGGTTTTCTAGCGTCAATTAAATGACGTTTCTGTGATGTTAGGAAAACTACCAAAGTAGGTGGCTACTGGGGGCTAGCGATAAAATGCTCTGCCGATTCACACCGCTTTTGCGGCGGTCGGTGCCTTATAAGATGATTCGTAAAAGGTACCATGCAATATTACCCCCGCGATCACGCAGCCAACTACCTGACCGGAGAAGTGAGTGAAGAACAGTCAATCGATTATCGGGATTCTGATAGGCCTGATATTGGGCGCAGGTATTGCCTGGGCAGGCAGCCAGGGCAGCGTGCCGCTAAGCATCGGCTGGCCACTGTTTGGTACCTGCGTGCTGTTTGCCTATGCGGTTAACTGGCTGATTTTTCTGCCATCTTTTGTTGCGCACACGGAACACTTTTTTGACCTCACAGGTAGTCTGACCTATCTGAGCGTTATTGCGCTGGCACTGTTCTTTGGCCCGGCGGATCCTCGCGCGATGTTGATAGGAGTGTTGGTGATCATCTGGGCTGCGCGTCTGGGCAGCTTTTTGTTTGGTCGGGTGCGTGCGGCCGGCGCTGACTCACGCTTTGTGAAGATGAAGTACAGCTTCTGGTGGTTTCTGATGACCTGGACGCTGCAGGGGCTTTGGGTATCACTCACGCTCGCCGCTGGATTAGTCGCAATGACAACGGCCTTTGCCGTGCCGCTCGATTGGGCTGCCGCTCTTGGCGCGCTGGTGTGGATTGCCGGGTTCTCCATCGAGGTGATTGCAGATCGCCAAAAAACGGCGTTCCGGGCGGATCCGATCAATGACGGGCAGTTCATTCACACGGGCCTGTGGTCGTGGTCGCGGCATCCCAACTACCTTGGTGAAATCGTACTTTGGACGGGCATCGCAATCATTGCGGTTCCCGTGATGCAGGGTTGGCAATACGCGGCTCTCATATCGCCGGTATTTGTTTACGTGTTGTTGAATTACGTGAGTGGTGTGACGTTGCTCGAACGGCAGGGTAAGAAACGTTGGGGCAACGATCCTGCGTATCAAGAATATGTCGCCAATACGCCCGTGTTGTTCATGTCTCCCCCAAAACGCTAAGCGAGTCGGTTGGTGCTCAACTCCGAACAGCTCGCGTTCTTTAAACACAATGGTTACCTGATCATTCGAGGTGGCCTTGATGCGCAACTCTGTGCGGAAGCGCAGGATCGAATGTGGCAAGAGTTGCCTGCTGACTCGCTGTTGAAGCGTCACGACCCAGCCACTCATGTTGGGCCTTTCCGCCAACAGGAAGAATCCTTCAGTTCGTTACATCTGCGTTCGGGTTACCGCTGGCAGCAACGCCAGTTTGGTACCGAACAACTCATGATCGATCTGGTCTTTAACCCAACATTGTGCGGCATTGCCGAGCAACTTTTAGGCGCAAACACGTTGCGAACGCCAGTAGTCGGAGGCACGCCAATGGGTACCGTGGGTCCCGCCTGGCCTGGCGGGCCAGTTGATCCGGCGATGGGTACCGAAGGGGTTCGGGGTATTTATTGCACATTGCCTTACGGCGACAAGCCCCGGGAGCCCGACGCCTGCCACACAGATGGTCACCCGTTTAACTTAGGTATTGTCGGTTTGCTGAGTGATGTGCCTGCTGATGGTGGGGCATTCAAAGTTTGGCCGGGTTCACATCGACGCTTGTATCCGACATTTTCGATGATGTACGACCAGCCGCGCATTCCTTATTACGATCACCTCCCCACTCACAAAGGCATACTGCACACGCCGGAATACTGCGCTGAGATTGTATGTTTACTGGAAGACACAACGCCAACGGATTGCTGGGGTAATGCGGGCGATGTGGTGCTGTGGCATCATCGGCTGGCACATATGGCAGGGCACAATTACTCAGACGTTATGCGTCAGGCTGTTCTCTACGACTTTTGTAAAACCGATCTAGATGTCGCGCGAACGATTCCGCCAGATAATGATATGTGGCGTGACTGGTCAGAAGCGCTGCAAGAGGCAGGCACAGACTACTCGGCCGATATTTCTGCCGATCAGAACCTAACCAAGCTATGTCAATGAACCCGCAGCGCCTCATTTTGATTCTGGGTGATCAACTTACCCAAACGATTTCTTCGTTGAGTGATGCTAATAAAAGCACTGACCTGATTGTCATGTTTGAATTGGTTAGTGAGGCGACCTACGTCCGTCATCACAAGAAAAAACTGGTGTTGGTGTTGTCGGCCATGCGTCATTTTGCGCGCGAATTGCGCGAGCTGGGATGGCGGGTGCATTATCATGAGCTTGTCGCGCAAGGTGACGCGACGGTTGGTGAGCCAAACAACTTCACCGAGGCGATGGCTGCCTTACTTGAGCAATCTTTAACTCAGAGTGTTTCGCAGGTTGTTGTTACTGAGCCTGGTGAATGGCGTCTGCGGCAAGAATTTGACCAATGGTCGAGCACGTTTTCGCTGCCAGTACACATACGGGCTGACGATCGATTTGTTTGCAGTCGTACCGAATTTGCAAATTGGGCGGACTCTCGGAAGCAATTGCGCATGGAGTACTTCTACCGTGAGATGCGGAAGAAGACGGGTTTGCTGATGGCGGATGACAAGCCTTGCGGCGACAAATGGAATTTTGATTCGGACAATCGCAAGGCGGCAAAGGCAGATCTGTTTATGCCATCGCCGTGGCGTTGCGAAATGGACGAGATTACCCAACAGGTTGTCGAGTTGGTGCAGCGGCGCTTCAGTCAACACTTTGGTGATATCGACGACTTCTTTTTTGCCGTCGATCGAGCAGGCGCGCTGACGGCACTTGAGCATTTTGTGTCTTCGGCACTGGCGAACTTTGGTGATTATCAAGACGCGATGCTTGAGGGGGAGCCGTTTTTATATCATTCGCTGCTGTCGCCTTATATCAATCTAGGCTTGCTTGATCCTTTGGAAGTTTGCCAGCGAATTGATCAGGAGTATCGCAACGGTCGCGTTCCGCTGAACGCAGCCGAAGGGTTTATTCGGCAGATTATTGGTTGGCGCGAGTACGTGCGAGGAATCTACTGGTTGAAAATGCCGGAGTACGTAGGTCTTAATTATTTTTCGGCCACTCGGCCGCTCCCCGAGTTCTATTGGACGGGTGAGAGCAACATGGCTTGTATGGCTGCAGCGATTACGCAAACCAAAGAGCACGGCTACGCGCATCATATCCAACGGCTGATGGTGACAGGGAATTTCGCCTTGTTGGCTGGGGTTGATCCGGTAGCGGTGCACGAATGGTATCTGCAGGTCTACGTGGATGCTTATGAATGGGTGGAGTTGCCGAATACCCTGGGTATGAGTCAGTTTGCTGACGGCGGGTTATTGGGCTCAAAACCCTATGCAGCGAGTGGCAACTACATTAATAAAATGTCGGATTACTGTGGCAACTGTCGTTACAACGTCAAACACAAAACCGGCCCGGATGCGTGTCCGCTAAACGCCCTGTATTGGGACTTCCTCGCTCGTAACGAGCGGTTGCTCGCGAGCAACCCGCGCATGGGGCAAACCTACGCTACGTGGCGCCGGATGAGCGAAGACAAGCAGCAAAGTTATCTGAACAGTGCGGCTGACTTTCTGCAGACGCTTTAGCGGCGGGGCGGTACAAACCCCAACGCGTTATACACCTTGTCGAGAGTGTCTTGCGCGCGTGCTTGGGCTTTTGCCGCACCCTCAGCGAGAATCGTGTCGAGCAGCGCTTGATCTTGGCGAATCTCGCGATACCGCTCTTGCACGGGCTCGAGCAGTGCAACAACCTGTTCGGCAACGTCTACCTTCAGGGCGCCGTAGCCTTTGCCTGCGTAGTTTGCAACCAGCGTATCGATACTCTCGCCGGTAACGGCTGAAGAAATAGACAGCAAGTTCGATACGCCAGGCTTGTCAGCGCCGAAGCGGATTTCGTTGTCGCTGTCGGTAACGGCGCGTTTGATTTTTCGGAGAATGCGTTTTGGTTCTTCCAGCAGCCCAACAATGTTGGTTTCAGTTGTGTCTGATTTCGACATTTTCTTGGTTGGGTCTTGCAGGCTCATTACACGCGCCCCAACGGTTGGAATAAAGGGCTCCGGCACGGTGAAGACATCGCCATAGAGGCCGTTAAAGCGGCCGGCAACATCCCGAGTTAATTCTAAGTGTTGTTTTTGGTCGTCGCCTACTGGGACGGCAGTAGCCTGGTAGAGCAGAATGTCGGCAGCCATGAGAGCGGGGTAGGTGAACAGGCCCGCATTGATGTTCTCGCTATGACTTTTCGATTTGTCTTTGAACTGAGTCATGCGATTCAGCTCGCCCATCTGGGTATAGCAGTTCAGCACCCAGGCGAGTTCACTGTGTTGGGGTACGTGGGATTGGATAAAGATCGAGCTTTTTGCCGGATCGATGCCGCAGGCTATGTAGAGCGCGATGAAATCAAGGCAGCGGCTGGCAAAAGTCGCAGGATCTTGGCGGACTGTGATGGCGTGCAGATCGACCAGCACGTAATAGCAGTCGTAATCGTCCTGCATGGCAACCCAGTTACGAATGGCGCCGAGATAGTTGCCGAGTGTTAACTCGCCAGACGGCGCGATGCCGCTGAGAATGGTTGGCTGCCCTGACATGCTGCCTCCTTTAATTGGTGCGCGTCATTATGCGTGTGCCCCAACGCAGGTGCCAATGGCGTAACGCACGATTCCCTGTATTAATGCGTGTTTGAGTCTGGGTGCCTCTGGGGTAGCGTTAATGGAATCGGATCGTATCGCTGTAACATCGAGAATCTGGCACTTCCGTCCCGGCATGACCATTGTCGGGTTCACCTTTGTGTTGCAGTTTGTGTCCGTCGGGTCGGCGTATTACGCCTTTGGCGTGTATCTGCAACACTTGCCAGAACTGCTGGATACGAGTCGCTTCTCCGTGTCATTGGCAATGACCCTGCAAACGATTGTGATGGGGTTGCTGAGCCCTGCCATTGGCCGTGCACTTGCAGAACGCTCGTTACGCGGGCTGCTGCTTGGGGGCTGCGCGTTGATGTCCGTTGGGTTTTGGCTGCTGTCGTGGTCGACATCGCTGTGGCACATCTATATCGCGTTTGGGCTTGTTGTCTCGACCGGTATGACACTGCTGGGCGCTCTGCCGAGCAACACCTTAGTGGCGAACTGGTTTGAGAAGAACCGCGGTACAGCGCTGGGTATCTCACAGTTTGGGCTTACTATTTCGGGTGCGGCATTAGTGCCGCTGACAACCTGGTTGGTGTTGCAAGAAGGCCTCTTGTTCACCTTCCGCGTCTATGCAATCGCTATCCCTATCGTGCTTGTCCCTTTGATTCTCAAGTTTGCGATCAAGACACCAGAAGAGGTAGGGCTGCATCCGGATGGGGTTGCTCCGTTTGGCGCTGTAGAGTTATCAGCAGAACAGACGCTGCTAGATGCTGAGCAACCCTGGACAGTCAGGCGCGCTCTGGGCGACCGCAACATCTGGTTGCTGGCACTCACCATTGGCCCGAGCTTTCTCGCTATTGCGACCATACTCATCACATTGCCGGCCTATGGTACTGATATTGGTTTGAGCGACATGCAGGCGGCGGGCGTCGTGTTTTTTGCGACTTTGCTGGGTGCTTTTGCCAAGCCAATTTTTGGGGCCCTGACCGACTTCTTCAGCAGCAAGCGCGTGGTTGCCTGTTCACTGATCTTGCAAACCATAGGTATCGGCTTGTTGCTGGTCGCGGACAACTATTTTGGACTCGCGCTGAGCGGTTTGTTTTTTGGTCTGGGTTACGGCGGTATGGCCACGTTATGGGCGGTGCTGGTTGGCGAGTTGTTTGGCCGCCAATCGTTTTCTCGGGTCATGGGTGCGATGTCGCCCATGATCATGCCGTTTAACGTGATCGGTTTGCCGATTGCGAATCTGGTGTTTGAGCGAACGGGGAGTTACGCGCCCGCTTATGCGGCGCTGTTGTTCGGCTATGTGCTGGCGTTTGCGGCGTTGTGGAAACTGCCGCTGTCTGCAGGCTCACCGCGGACTGAAATTTAGGTCAACGGGGTCGGTAATACTGCTGACCGACCCCGCTGATTTTTGCGGCTTCTCCCCTCGTCAGTGCGTGGGCACTGGCGGGTTAGCGTGGCGCGTTGGGTGCCTCTCTCCTTGCATCCGGCCCTACAATGGCTCACCGGCTTCTAGATGACAAATGCATGGCAAGGTAGTGTTGAGAGCTCTTAAGTTATGGCACTTGCCGCTTTAGAAGGTCTGCCATACTGCTTGCGTACTGAGAGTAGACCGAGAATGAGCAAACCCCCAAGCGTGAAGGCAGATAAGACGTTTTCGCTGAAAGATCGTCTGTTCAACGGGACAACGGTCGGTCTGCTGAGTGCGGGGCTGCAAGCCGCGTGGCCTGAGTTTCGAGCTAAGGCGTTTAATAAGCAGGTGCTCGCGCAGTTTCCGCAGCTTGAGCTGAAAGCCTGTATTGAATGTATGGCCCTGACCTTGGTGGATTACCTACCCAGCGATTACGCGGCTGCGGTTGCGCTGCTCGAGCGGGGGCTGCCTCCGCCGCTCGACCCGAGCCTGGGTGACGACGATTTTGGTCAGTTTATCTGGGCGGTGCCCAGCGAATTTGCGGCGCTTAAGGGCTGTACACCCGAGCGCCTCGATCTGTCTTTGCTGTTGCTGAAAGTGGTTACCCAACGGTTTTCGGCGGAGTTTGCCATTCGACCGTTTCTGAAGGCGTTTCCAGAGGAGACCTATGCGTTTCTTAAAGTGTGCGCCGAGGATGACAACTACCACGTGCGGCGCCTTGCCAGTGAGGGCATTCGGCCGTTATTGCCCTGGGGCTTACGCATCGACCTACCCGCTGAGCGCGTGATCGAGATGCTGGATGTGTTGCACGCTGATTCGACGCGCTTTGTCACTCGCTCTGTGGCAAACACGCTTAACGACGTTTCAAAGTCTCAACCCGAATTGGTATTGGACACGCTCAAACGCTGGAAGAAGCGCAAGCAACAAAAACCCGCAGAGCTTGAGTGGATGACGCGGCACGCGCTGCGAGGACTGATCAAGGCGGACCACACTGGCGCGTTAGCGCTGCTGGGTTACCCCACAAAGCCCGGGTTTAAGATAGCAGGCGTTGTTTGTGCTGATAGTGTGCGAGTAGGGGAGCAACTTGAGTGGTCGGCTACGCTGACGTCGAGTGCCAACCAAAAATTGAAAGTGATGTTGCGGGTGCACTTTTTGAAAAGCAATGGACGTCACGCAGCCAAGGTGTTTGCGCTAAAAGACCTCACTGCCCAAAAAGGCGACAGCATTGAGCTGCGTAAGCGCCTGCCCTTTAAGGCAATGACAACGCGTGTTCTTTACCCCGGGTCGCACCACGTCGAGGTAGTGGTCAATGGCGTGGCGCGAGGTAGGCGGTCGTTCGAATTGCTTGCCTCGCATTGAGTGGTGTGGCCGGCGGGAGTACATTTAAGGGGCAAACAGTCTTTAAAGGGGAGCCCATATGTACGACCAACTAACCTACGAAGTAGACGGTGCGTCAGCCGTTATCACGCTCAACCGACCCGACGCACTGAACGCGCTAACCACGACCATGCTGGTCGAACTCAAGCACGCCTTCGCGCAAGCGGAGCAAGATCCGGCAGTTGTGGGCATGGTACTCACCGGCGCAGGCCGCGGATTTTGCGCGGGCATGGACATGAACAATCTGTCTGCCCAATCGCGTGGTGATTCAAGCGGCGGTGAAGAGCGAAAAAATCTCGATGCAGACCCCGGCGACAAATCTATGGGTGCTAACTTTAAGGTCGCCTTCACCTACATCATGGCTATTCGCAAGCCGGTTATTGTAGGCGTTAATGGCGCCTGCGCCGGGCTTGGCATGTCGATCGCATTGCTGGGTGATATGCGCTTTGGCACTGAGAAGTCAAAGTTTGTTACGGCGTTTGCGCAGCGTGGACTGATTGCAGAGCACGGTCAGAGTTGGATATTGCCGCGCTTGATTGGTAGTTCTCGTGCGCTCGACCTGCTGTGGAGTTCGCGCAAGGTAGGCGCGGATGAATCGTTGCGGATTGGATTGCTGGATCGCGTAGTGGCGGCGGATGAGTTACTTACCGAGTGCAAAGCCTACATCGAAAACCTTGCTGCGAACTGCTCACCCACATCGATCATGATGATGAAAAAGCAGATTTACAGGCACATGAACATGGACCTGCATGACGCCATGACGGAGTCGAACGAATGGATGGCGCAGAGCTTAAAGCGCGAAGATTTTAAGGAAGGCGTGGCATCGTTTGTCGAGAAGCGGGCGCCTGGATTTAACAGGATCGGCGGAGGCTAGCCCTCTGATCAATGCGTTCGCTGGTGCAGCTAGACGCAGGTTGCACAATTTGACGGCTGTTCTATTACTTACAGGCAGAACAACGTTTATTGGATTTTCCTGTGTTAACACAGTTAGCTTCTCGCCAAACAGATCAAGGAGTAGTAACGCCGAAGACTCGAAGCCAGCGAAGCGCGGGCTTCACTCTGGTCGAGTTGATCGCGGTAATCGTTATGCTTGGGATTCTTGCGGCGGTGGCGCTGCCGAGATTTACATCGGTCAGTCGCGAGGCGCGTATTGCAAGCCTGTCCAGCATTGCCGGTTCGATGCGATCAACAATCAATCTTGTTCAAGCCAAGGCCCGGCTTGCTGGCCTAAAGGCGCTGAATGCTAACCCTGGAAACGGCGGTCAAAGCGCCCTTATTATCGAAACCGGCCTTGGGCGTTCAGAGGTACAATTTAGCAACCTCTGTCCGGAAAGCAGCGCTGAGTTGGGCGATGCTCTCGATATGGCAGATTACATGTCGCTCAGCCTGACCCGAGACATGGAAATTATCACTGACAACCAATTTACGCGGGTTGGCTTTCAGCTCTCCAACAGCTCAACCTCAGGCTGTTACGTTCGCTATGATTCGTTTGCGTTACCTCAATGTACGGTCGAAGTGGTCAGCGTTGATTGCTGACCGATGTGCTCTAGAGTTTAGTGTCGGTACTTGTCGCTGTTGCGCAACATCCACGCCGCCCCGTGCACTTCGTTGATAGCGGCATTCTCGCCAAACAAACTTTCTTTCTGCGCTTTGTAGATCTTTCGATTTGCGCCCAGTGGCGCCAGTTCTTCGGCGCGCGCTCGTGCAACGTCGAGTAAGTTCTCGGCGCTTGCTGTCTGCTGCACAATGCCGGCAGCCTGTGCGGCGGGGCCGGTCCAACGACGCGCGAGTTGCACGGTTTCGAAGAACACGTTGGCGGGCAGCTTGTGTTTGAACAGCGCGAGTTCTGGTGGTGGAATAAGCATGCCTAACTGCATTTCGTTGGCACACACAAAGCCGCGATCTTCACGCATCAGGCGAACGTCGTGACACATCGCTGTCATGAACCCGGCGCCAAAGCCATGACCATTGATCGCAGCAACGGTGGGCACCGACAGGGTAATGATGCGGCTCATCACATTCATGAACTCAGCGCCAAACGCAGCACGGTCTCCGCCGGGATGATCAGCGCCTGCGTCGTTATCTCTGATCCAGTCGAGGTCGAGACCGTTGGAGAAAAACTTTTCGTTGGCTGAGGTGGTAACAACAGCAGCAGGGCCTTCAGAGCCTTCAATCTCATCAAGAACTTCAGCAAAGGCGCGCACAAAGGTGGTGTTCCAGCGGTTCTCACCGGCGTTCATGGTGAGAGTGAAAATAGCGCCGTCGCGTTGTAGGTCAATCATTTTCTGTAGTTCCGGTTGTCTCTGTCTGGAAGCCATAGTCTAGCAAGCACCCCGCAAATAATCGCCAGCAAGAAGGTGGCGGTGATACGCGCTATATTGATCGTGTTATTCGTTTTGAACTCGCCAGCCAAGAGATAGAAGTCATGTTTGAGCTCACTTCGCAGTTAATCGAAGAACTGCAGCAATTTGATACTCCCACCGTGTGTAACGCGCTAGAGATTGTTGCGCCCAAGCGTCGTGGCTATGGTTTCACGACCAAGCCCTTAGTGTGTACTCGACCCGAACTCAAACCGATGGTGGGCATTGCGCGTACGGCGACGATGCGAGCCGCTCACCCGAGTGATCTGCGTGGTGCCGCCGCGAGAGAGTTGTCAGATGGCTATTACGCCTATATCGATGAAGGCCAGAAGCCCAGCATCATTGTGATTCAAGATCTCGATGACGAACGTGGCTACGGTAGCTGGTGGGGTGAGGTGAACAGCAATATACACAGTGGCTTTGGCTGCTTGGGCGTCATTACCGACGGTAGTGTGCGCGACCTGCCCGATATCGCGGACGGGTTTCAAATGATGGCGGATCGCGTTGGCCCGTCGCATGCGTTTGTTCACATCGTCGATTATTCACGGCCAGTAACCGTTGCGGGCATGCGTGTGGCACATGGTGATCTGATTCACTCTGACCAGCATGGCGCAGTGGTTATTCCGCATGATGTTGCAGACAAGATTAAGGCCGCGGCCGAAGAGATTGGGCGTCGTGAGCAAGTAATTATCAGTGCGGCTCAGGCGCCCGGTTTCAACATGAACAAACTGCGTGAAGCTCAGGGTGAGGCGGCTGAAATTCACTAATACCAGGCTGTGAAACTCAAACAAAATCTGTTGTTGCTGGCGGCTTTAGTCGTTTGTATCTGGGCATTGTCGATTGTCGGCTTTGTCTTCGATAGCTTTACCTACACCTTTGCTTTGGTGCCGCGTGACCTTTGGCATTTGCCCGGCATTATCACAATGCCGTTTTTGCATCAGGGCTTTGGGCATCTGATTGCTAACACACTGCCACTGATTGCCTTTGGGCTGTTGTTGCTAACGCGTGGAGCCGACTATTTTCTGCGTGCTGTCGTGCTAGTGACGCTTGGTGGTGGGTTGCTGCTGTGGTTGTTTGGTCGAAGTGCGGCACATATTGGTGCTAGTGGTTTGGTGTTTGGGTTGTTTGGTTTGTTGGTGGCACGGGCGGTTTATGCGCGCAGCGTTGAATCGATGTTGATCGCAGCCGCTGTGATGCTTGGGTATGGCGGAATTATTTGGGGCGTCTTGCCTACTGATGCATCCATTTCCTGGGACGGTCATTTGGCAGGGCTTCTAGCAGGTGTTGGTAGTGCAAAGCTGCTGCACCCCAAAACGTTGGATCGAAAGTGATGCCTCGAGCGTGTGGGACATGAGCGATCGGCTGATTGTGCTGTCGGGTTGCTCTGCCGGTGGTAAATCGACGGTCTTGGATGAAATGGCCAAACGCGGCGTGCGCGTCTGCGCAGAGCCCGGCCGCCGGGTGGTTGCGCAACAGGAGCTGATCGGCGGCGACGGGCTGCCCTGGAGTAATCCAGAGAAATTTTTGCAGCTGTGTCTGGAATTGGCCATTGAAGATCACGTAGCCGCCAGCGCCAGTGCCGAGGTCACTCTGTTCGATCGATCTCTTGTCGATACTGTGGCTGGCTTGGTTCGTCTGGCGCAATTAGAGCGCGACACAACTTCTGCTGAGGGCTACCTGGGCTTGCTCGAGCGTTACCGCTATGCAACCGGCGTTATGCTGGCGCCCCCATGGCCTGAGCTGTACGCCGCGGGCGCTGACGACTCCCAACGCAAACACTCGTTTGATGAGGCTGTTATCGAATTTGACCATCTGCGCTTGATCTACCCCCAGTATGGCTACGCCGTTACGGAGTTGCCCAAAGGTTCGGTGGCCCAGCGTGCTGATTACCTTGCAACGGTGATTGCTGCCGCTGAGTGAATCCGCTTGCTAGTATGGGTCGCAGAGAGAATCAACCAGGAGAGACCTATGACTGAATTAGTAACCATCGACGTGAGCCCTGAAGGCATTGCCGACGTGCGGCTAAATCGCCCCGACAAGTACAACTCACTGACCCACGAAATGTTTACAGCGGTTGTTGCTGCGGGTGAGTCGTTGGCCAAGCGTGCTGACGTGCGCGTTGTTGTGCTGTCTGGTAATGGCCCAGGCTTCTGTGCCGGTCTCGACATGGGCAACTTTCAGAAGATGGGTTCAAGCGATGGCCCCCGAAAAAACGAGCAATCCACACCGTCGCTGGTTGCGAAGAAAGACGGTGCCAAGTTGCCGGGCAACCACGCACAATTGCCGGGGCTCGTCTGGAAGCGTCTGCCGGTGCCAGTGATTGCCGCGATTCACGGTGTTGCCTTTGGTGGCGGTTGTCAGATCGCGCTAGGCGCTGACATTCGCGTGATCGCGCCCGATGCCAAGATGTCGGTGATGGAGATCAAGTGGGGGCTTATTCCGGACATGAGCCTGACTCAAACCCTGCGCGATCTAGTGCCAATGGATGTTGCCAAGGAGCTAACGTTTACCGGTCGAATACTGTCGGGTGAAGAAGCGAAGAGCTACGGCCTTGCCACTCGCGTCGCAGACCAACCGCTGGAAGTGGCGATGGAGTTGGCGCGGGAGATTGCGGATAAATCGCCAGACGCCATTCGTGCGGGCAAAGAACTGTTTGAAACAACCTGGCACGCTGACGAACAAACCGGCCTTGAGCTGGAAGAAAAACTTCAGCTTGGTCTGATCGGTTCTCCAAACCAGAAAGAAGCGGTTATGTCGAATTTTGAAAAGCGCGCCGCTGACTACAACGACCCGTCTGTTAGCGCGGGCTAGATGATGTAGGCATCACCTGCTGCGCGAACCGTGATATCGCTAATCGATACGCCCCAGGGTTGGTTGATGGCGTAGATGATCTGATCCGCGAGGTATTCTGGCTCCAGCGCATAATATTCAATGTGCTGTGGGTCGGAGTTTTCTGGTGGCAGCTCACCGGCCATGTGCGCCTGCATTTGCTGCATATAGCCGGGTGCGTTCTGTCCGAGAATGCCCACAATCGCTTCTGGGTTAACAATGCCAGAGCCAAGCGCGGTGCCGGGTACGCCCGTTGGTTTTATGGTGGTCACTTTGATGCGCCCCTGTGATTCCACCCGGAGTGCTTCAGACAGAAAATTTACGGCTGCTTTGGTGGCGCCATAGACGGCGGCACCGGCCACCGGGTGATTGCCGTAGATTGATGACAGGTTCACCACGTGTCCTCGACCCTGGGCGAGCATTTGGTCATGCACGCTAATGATGCCGTTCATGACACCTTTAATGTTGATATCGATACAGCGCGACCAGGAATCGGCGGCCTGTGCATGATCAGCGTAGAACGCCAGCGGCATGATGCCAGCGTTATTAATCAACACATCGATGTCACCCCACAAGGCCTGGGCCTTTGCCGCCATTGCCTGGGTTGTGGCCAGATCGCGGACGTCGACAGCGATGGCATCAGCGGTGCCGCCTGCCGTATTGATGCTGGCCGCTGTTTCTTTGGCGCCGTCTTCGTTGATGTCGGCGCAGAGCACCCGCGCACCGAGAGCGGCTGACTTCTCGCAAACGAGTTTGCCGAAGCCGCTGGCGGCGCCGGTAACGATGATGGATCGGTCGGCGATCGGCTGGGCGGTGCTGGCTGTTTGCATAATCACTGGCCGGGTTACTTCTCGGGTATTCTTTATGTCAGATCACGCCTCGAACGGCAAAAAGGATTACCCATGCTAGAACTTCGACCGAGCTGTGAATGCTGCGACACCGAGCTGCCGCCCGATGCGCCTAACGCCATGATTTGCACCTTTGAATGCACCTTCTGCAAAGACTGTGTCGACAACCGCCTGCAGGGTGTGTGTCCTAATTGCAGCGGTAATTTTTCGCCCCGGCCGGTTCGTCCGACAAGCGCCCTTAAGAAATTCCCGGCATCGACCGTTCGCGTACACAACCCCGCCGGCTGCTAGTGGTGCTGGGTTAAACGCCCGATCAGCACATCCAGTCCAGTTAAACGGCAATTAGCCGAACAATATGCCGATAAGTGCTTACAGCGATCTCTGGCGGGACAAGTAGACTAGTTTTTTGCCTACAGTTGAGCGCAGTTTCAGTGACAGACCAGCTAATAGATTCCTTGCTTGATCGATTGACGCCAGAGCAGTGCGCCGAGATGCAGAGCATCGTCAGCACCTACGATGAGCCCTTTGATCAGTTGGTTGCGGCCGTAAAGGGTGCGAGTCCCGAGGTGTTAAACGCGCTCACCATCACGATGTCGCTGCCTGGCCTGCTCAAGGGCGAGCCAGTGTCTCCGGAGGTTAGCGCGATGCTGCCCAGTGGTTTTCTGGAAGAGTTGTGGCGCTCGCAGCATCGGCCGCGCGAAAGCGCCTAAATTTTTGCCTTCCTGAGGCATAATCGCCGTCCTGTTTTTGCAGAGACGCACCATGAGTAGTTCGCCCGAACGCCTCACATCACTCGAGCCCGGTATGCCGGTGCTGTCGCCCACGGGCGAGGTTTTTCGAGTTGACGCTTCACTGGCAGCCGCGTTCCAACGCGGCGACACGCTGATCGCCAATCCGGTGGCTGGCTTGTTGCACATTCCCTCCGCGATTACAGCGGTTGTCGACACCGCCATGCAGGCCGTTAGCCAGGCGTTTGTTGAGATGAGCGGCATCAGTGACGAGCAGATTGTCGGCTTTTTCCGCGCGGCCGCCGCCAATATTGCTGATGACGCCGTTTGGACTGATGTCTGTGAAACCAATCTTCAAGACGTGAGCGATGCGCGTACGCGCGGGCGTTCTGTCACTCGACTTGAAGTGTCCCAAACCATGCGCGAAGGCATGATCGCTGGTCTGCTTGGCTGGGCTGACATGCCCTCGCAGCGCAATGCTGTAATCGAGTCTGTGGCCCACGAAGAATTTGATGTTGATCTTGTTGGTGCCGCACTGGGCCCAGTCGGTTTTGTATTCGAAGGTCGACCCAATGTATTGGCTGATGCCTGTGGCGTGTTGCGCGGTGGCAACACGGTGGTGTTCCGCATTGGCAGTGACGCGCTGAAAACCGCACAAACACTGATGCAGCGTGCCATCGCGCCCGCGCTTGCCGCCAATGGCTTGCCTGCTGGCGCTGTGGTGCTTATCGATTCGGCTGAACACGCGGCGGGTTGGTCGCTGTTTTTAGATCAACGCCTCGCACTTGCGGTTGCCCGTGGTTCAGGCTGGGCGGTTGATCTGTTGGGGTCGCTGGCGCAGAGCGTTGGCACGCCGGTCAGTCTGCACGGTACCGGCGGCGGTTGGCTGGTTGCGGGCGATACCGCCTATGCCCCGCGGTTTCAAGCCGCGGTGATTCGCTCCCTTGATCGCAAGGTATGCAACACCATGAACGTGTGCGCGATTCCTGCCAGTCGAGCTCGCGAGCTGGTGCCGGTGATGTTGGCCGGTCTTGAGGCCGCGGCAATCAATCGAGGTTACGCGTTCAAGTTGCACGTCACCGCTGCAGCCCAAGACTATGTGCCCGATGCGTTGTTTGAGCGAATGGTGGGCATTGCACGCGCCGAGGGTGTTGGTGAAGAACCACAGGCCGTACTGATAGAAGACAGCGAACTGGGCGTCGAGTGGGAATGGGAAGACTCACCCGAAGTAACGCTTGCTGTGTTTGCAGATCTTGCGGATTGCATTGCTGCATTTAACCAATACAGTCCGCGCCTGGTTACGACATTACTTGCGGAAGATTCGTGCGAGCAAGACCAGTTTTTTGCAGGCGTTGATGCCCCTTTTGTTGGCGATGACCATACGCGCTGGGTAGATGGCCAGTTTGCCTTGAACAAGCCAGAGTTGGGGCTTTCTAACTGGGCCAATGGCCGGTTGTTTGG
>JALZVT010000001.1 GCA_023300545.1 Pseudomonadales bacterium | reverse complement strand
GCGCACTGGCCAGTGCGCTGGCAGCCATCAATTTCAAACACGTGGTGTTGTCGCGTGGACGCCGGGTTCGATTCGCCCATCCCGGTGTCTATATCGACCTTGGAGGGATCGCCAAAGGCTATGCGGTTGACCGCGCGACGGCGCTGTTGCGCAAGCGTGGAGTCAGCCAGGGCATGGTTGCCGCGGGTGGCGACAGTCGAATTCTGGGCGATCGAAGGGGCCGCCCCTGGACCGTTGGTGTCCAAAACCCCCGGGACCGCTCAACAATGATTGCGCTGCTGCCGTTGATTGATACGGCAGTATCAACCTCAGGCGACTACGAACGCTTTTTTGAGGAGAAGGGTGTGCGCTACCACCATATTATTGATCCGGATAATGGTGATTCGGCTCGCGAACTGCGGAGCGTCACCATTCTGGGGCCGGAAGGACTTTTCACCGATGCGCTCTCTACGGCTGTTTTTGTGCTGGGCCTCGATAAAGGGCTTGCTCTAATCGACGCACTGCCCGGGGTAGACGCTGTGATTGTGAATGGCGCTGGCGAACTGCGATATTCCGCCGAGTTAGATCCTCTCCGCTAAGATTGAGCCCTCGGTGCGCCTCTTTATCAAGGTGCGCCTCTTTATCAAGGTGCGCCGCTTTTTTTGTGATGCGCCACAAATCTATGCAAAGCGGCAAAAATGCGTAGTTCACAAACTTATGAGTGCGCAGCAGACCTCGCCCAAAGTGTGAATGACACCTCAAAACCTCCGCGCTCATACAACTAACTTACAGCCATCGAGCCAATCGATTTGGCGCCGTCGTCCTAGTGACGAGCTGTCGGCGCTTATTCGCTAGGTTTGACGCGGTGCAGGACTCACCGGAGGCGCAGTGCAGGATGTACAACGCCAATACGCACGTTTGAGTGCACCAGGCCATGCCGGTAGTTCAAGGGCGACTCGCTTATAGGATTTGGTGAGATGTGACCCGCGACGGCCAGGCCTGCCTTTTTTTACGGTTCGGGAGATTTGCTATCAACATGTTTAGCTGGGTTCGCACACAGGGTATGCGCGCAACACTTGCGGTTGCACTGTCAGCAACCGCTCTGGGTGCTTGCTTTTCGGCGCAGGCTGTTGACGTTAATAGCGAGGCTCCTGACTTTACGCTTGCGACACTGGACGGTGGCAACCTGCGCTTGCAGGAACATCGTGGTGAGGTGTTGCTGATCAACTTTTGGGCCAGCTGGTGTGGTCCTTGTCGGCAGGAAATGCCGATACTCGATCGTTTGCACCAACGATACGAAGAAGCCGGTTTTGCGGTTCTTGGCGTGAACGTCGAAGGCGAGCGCAAACCAGCAGAGAAAATTGCCAAGAAATCGAAAGTTACTTTTCCTGTATTGATCGATGTCGGGCAAACAGTTTCTGAAGCCTACGACCTTGAAGCCATGCCAACCACCGTGGTGGTCGATCGCAATGGCCAAGTTCGTTATATCCACCGTGGCTACAAGCCTGGCGACGAAGCCAAATACATCGACGTTGTTAAGCAACTAATCGCTGAATAAACCCTTATTGTTTTTGCTTTGCCTGTACTAAAAATTACTGGAAGTGTTGTGTTGAACGCTGCTAAAAAAATGACTACCCGATCTGTCGGCATTGCTGCCATTGCGCTGCTGGCGGTATTCGCCCCCGTTACGTTTGCTGAGCAGCCTCAGGAAAGCGAGCCTTCGCAGACGTCCGCCCGGGTTGACACTGGCTTGAACCGAGAAATGGAGTCGATAAAGAAAGACCTTCTCGAGTTGCGTCGAGATCTGGTCGTGTTGGAAGAAGATCTGCTGTTTCCTGCGAGTTCGCAGGTAGCCGTGTTTGTTGGCGTTGACGCCGGCACCTTCTTTCAGCTCGATGCTGTCAGTCTGAAGATCAACGGTAAAGAGGTAACCCATCATCTTTATACCGAAAAGCAGGTTGATGCACTCTATCGGGGTGGCGTGCAAAAACTATTTACCGGCAACGTCAAGCAGGGCCAGAACACGGTGACAGCTTTCTTCACGGGCAGAGGCCCGGCCGGACGCGATTATCGGCGCGCTAGCTCGGTTACTTTTGAGAAAACATTTGAGCCGGCTTTTGTCGAGCTTAAGATCACCGATTCTGAAGAGAACTATCAGCCTGATTTTTCTGCTACTGCAGGTAGTTCCTCGGGGCAGTAGCCCCGAGCTGGACGCTTTATTGCATGAAACTGTTTCTATGCAAGTTGATATTCACCTGCGCGGCAGTCGCCGAGCCGGAAATCACTCCGCGAGCGGAGTTGGTCTACGGTACGGTACTGTACGACTTCTATCAGGAAAACTATTCTGATGCTCTGCTCCAGGTTCGAGTGGCGCAAGCTCAAGGTCATGCTGAGGGTGCTGAAACCAAATTCAAACTTGCTGAAGGCAGCTTTGCGTTCAGCAATCAGATGTTTGACTACGCCACCCGCACCTTTGCGAGCGTGGACGCCTCAGAGCTGACCGAGATTGACGAGCTGCGCCTCGCTTTCCATCTGTCGCGCGAACATTTCAGAACCGGTAATTGGGCAAGCTTGAAAGACAGCCTTGCTTCGATTGAGCTGGGTACTGGCAGGTTTTCGGATCGCAAGCGGTTTCATCCCGAAGTAGAGTTTATGCGCTCAGAGCTAGCGATTGGAGTGGGTGATTTCACCGCGGCTAGGGCGCATCTCGATCTGCTCGATAGCGACGACGTGTTCAAGATGTACGGCCTATTCAACCTTGGCGGCGCACTGCGAACAGCAGGTAATACCGAATTGGCCGAGGCGGCGTTTCTCGAAATCGCACGCGTGAAGCCAACAACAGAAGAAATGCTTGATTTACAGCAGCGTGCTTTGTTAGCCAGCGCCTATTTGCAGCGTGAAAACGGCGAAACAGTTCAGGCTGAAAAGCTACTCGGAAACCTTCCTGCGAAAGGTCGCTATCGCGATCTGGCTCTAGCGTCTTTTGGTTCGCTAGCCATGGAAAGTGGCGATTATGAGCTGGCGGCCAGGGTATGGCTCAGTCTGCAGCAGCAACCACTATGGACTCCAAGTACAGCTACTGCTCGCATTGGCTTTCCATTAAGTCTGGAAAATTTGGAGCGGCAAGACCTTGCTCTCACTCACTATCGGGCAGCCGAGGCAAGCTTCTCTGCACGGGCCGTCAAACTAGATGATCTCACTCGTCAGGCAGATGACGTTAAGTGGGTACGCGATCTGCTTTCGGTCTTTTCTGAAGGGCGCTCGAATCCCGAATTGCTCGAACTTTGGCAAGAACAACTTGGTCACACAGATTGGCTCGAGTGGTTGTCAGCAGAAAGCGTTGACTCGCTTTTGTCGCAATGGCGCGATCTGCGTCAAACGCGCAACTGGCTAGAGGCTCTTCCACAAGACATCGATACTTACGAACAACTGGCAGCGGAGCAAAACCGTCGGGCTAAAGCGGTGAAAGCCGCCTTGGCAAACGATGGATTGATTGTTGAGCATGCAGCGCTCGAATTACAGATAGACGAACGCCTCGCGCATTTGGAAGCATTGAAGGCCAGTGCCGTAGCACCCAATTCTGTATGGATGGGTGAGCTGGCCTCGCCTGCCCAGACGAAGCGTTTGGCACGGTTGGACAAGATGGTCGCATTCAGTAATCAGCTTGATCCAGAAGCCGCGGCGAAGTGGCAGGAACGCCTCGATCGACTGCGTGGTGTTTTATTTTGGGATATTGCTGACTCAAGTCCTGTTGTTCTGCAACAAATGCGTAGTGCTATTGCTGACGTGGAAGCGCTCAGCGCGAGCATGCAGGAACAAACCAATCGACTTCAGGCTGCTGAAGCGGGCTTGCAGGCGGGCTTGCTTGCAGATTTTGCGAAATTCTCGAGCAGAGCCGAGGAACTGGTTGTTCGCGTTGATAGCGCATTGGTTGATCGAGAACAACAGCTTGCCCTTGAAATTAAACGTGGTATGCAGCGTGAGGCCGAGCAGGTACAGAAGTATTTGCTCACCGCCCGTATTGCCATCGCCCGTACTCTTGATCAGTACGCTGCGATTGGCGAGGTGACACCATGAGCTCGCGGTACATGCGCACTATTGTCTCCATGGTCCTCGTCGCGTTGATTGCAGGTCTTGGTGGTTGTGGTCTTTTTCGGGATTCTTCAATTGCCCGTGTTAAGGGTCCAAAGCTAGCCAAGGAGGTGGCGCAGTTGCCACCACTGGATCTAGAGCCGGTGCAAACTCTACGTGAGCTGGTCGCAACTGAGACTGAAGTGTTAGAGGCCTACCGAGCGATTTACGGTAAGGTGAGCGACCCCACGACGAATCAGTCCCTGGGTAAGCGCCTCGCAGATCTGGAATTGGCGAGAGCCGACGAACTCTCTGCGGATGGTATTGCTGCGAACCCATACGCAGGCGCGGTTTCGCTCTATGAGGGCTTGTTGGCTAGCTCAATAGATGGTGAAAGCCGTGACACATTGTTGTATCAACTCGCTCAGTCGAACGACATGGCGGGCGATGGTCTTGCGACCGAGCGCTATCTCAATGAGCTGATCAGCGACTATCCAGACAGCCCCTATATTCTCGAAGCGCGGTTTCGGCGCGGCGAAATGTTGTTCTCGCAAGGGCGTTTTGGTGCTGCTGTAGAGGATTATTCCCAGGTGACGGCTGCGGGTGACTCCACCAAATACTGGCTGCATGCTTCATACATGCTGGGTTGGAGCCACTTCAAGCAGTCGGACCTGAGTGAGGCCGCTCAAGAGTTTTATCAGGTGGTTGAGCTAACTGCTGATATAGACGCCAAAGATGCTCGTGGGCGGGCGCAAAAAGAGTTGCTTGATGATGCGTTGCGTGTGCTCATGCTGACACTGAACTACGGTGATGGCGTGCAGAGTCTCGCGATAGACATGCGTGAACGCAACAAGCCGGATTGGCAGTATCTGGTGTATGAACGCCTTGCAGCAGACTATCTTGAGCAAGAACGATATCTCGATGGAGTGGCGTCCTGGCAGGTGTTTGTTGATGAAAACCCATTGGATCTACGCGCGCCAAATGCGACGGTTGGCATTATCGACATTCTGGCGGCAGCCGATTTTCCGAGCGAGATACTGCCAAAGAAAGAAGAGTACATAACTCGCTACGGGGTACGCAGTGAATATTGGCAGGCGCACGATGCGGCGACACGCGGAGGCTATACTTCGACGTTGCGTGCTTATCTCGATGAGTTGTCACAACTGCGTCATTCTCAGGCACAACGCAGCCATAAATCAGAGGACTACCTAGCAGCCGCTGACTATTACGAGCAGACCATGGAAACGTTCCCAACGGACCCCAAAACGGGTGACACGCTGTTTCTGCTGGGTGACGTCTACACCGATGCCGCGATGCCAAAGCAGTCACTTGCTGCTTATCGGCGACTCTTTAAAGAATTTCCTGAACACCCCAAAGCGGCTGACGCTGGTTACTCGAGCGTTCTGGCGTTAGCGGCCCTTGGTCAGTCTGCCGCGGCTGATGAGCGTAGCGATTGGAACGCGCAGCATCTGTCCGCGCAGATCGACTTTGCCATGATTTTTGCTCAGGATTCTCGCGCGCCAGCGGTGCAAGCATCGGCGGCGGACACGCTCTTCAATAACGGCCGATATGCAGATGCCATAGAATTGGCAGAACAGCTTCTAATAAGTCGACCAAACCTCGACTCGGCACTACAAAACACTGCGCGCTTGATCGTCGGTCATGGCTCGATGGAGCTTAAACAGTACGTCGCAGCGGAAGCAGCGTATTCGAACTATCTCTCTTATCCAGCAAGCACGCTCGACGCTACAGAAACTGCGCGAGTAGAAGAACGCTTGCTCGCGAGCGTATATAAGCAGGGTGAGGCTGCAGAGAAAGAGGGGAGCCCTGTGCAGGCGCTTGACCATTACCTGCGTATCGCTGAGCTAGGCCCCGGAACAGAGATTGCAGCGCTGGCGCATTACGATGCGATTGCGATGTTAGAGGGCTCAGGTGTGGCTGCAACGGCCCAAGTAGCCGATCTATTGGCAAGCTTCCGATCGCTCTACCCGAATGATGTCCGTAGCGCGGAGGTGCCTGGCCGTTTGGCGTCGATGTACGAAAAACAGAATAATTACGCTGCTGCGGCAGGTGAATACCTGAATGTAGCGGCTTCCAGTGCAGATCCGGAACAGCAACGACAGGCTCAGTATCTAGCCGCCGAGTTGTTCCTTAAGGATGGCGACAAGGTAAGTGCTCTCCGCGAGTTCTCGCGCTATACCAACGCATACACCACGCCTCGCGACGTGCATATGGCCGCGTTGGATATACAAGACACACTGCTCGAAGAGCAGGGCATATCGCGTGTACTGGTTTGGCAGCAGAAGGTTGCCGCGCACTCTGGTGCAGGTAATTCTGCCACGCAACGTATGAATTATCTGGCCGCTGAGGCGCGCTTGGACCTAGCTGACATCGACCGTCGTGAATTTGATTCACTGCGCCTTACGCAACCGTTGAAGCGCTCATTGAAGGCGAAGCAGGTGTCGTTAAAGACCACCATCGCTGCCTATAAGCAGGTGCTCGATTACGGGGTTGGTGATTTTGTAACGGCCGCTAATTTCCAGATTGCTGACATGTATACGCAGTTATCGCGGTCGATCATGGAGTCGGATCGACCAGGCGGATTGGATGCGTTGGCTTTGGAGCAGTACGAGATTCTGTTGGAAGAGCAGGCGTTCCCCTTTGAAGAGCAAGCGATTGAATTGCACGAAGTTAACCTTCGCCGTATGTGGCAAGGCACCAACGACGAGTGGACCGACCGTAGCCTTGGTGCTTTACGCGTGCTAATGCCCGGACGCTTCGACAAAAATGAAATACAGGTGGCTTATGTTGACGCTATTCACTGATCCTTCTACTGCTGATCTCATGGGAAGTAACCGAGTCAAGCGTGTGTTGCTCACAGCGGTTGCTGGAGCAACCTTACTGCTGGGTGGCTGTGCCATGGGTGGTTTAATGCCCGAGAAGCAAGCGGGTGCTAACAGCAGCACCATCGGTAGCGGCAGCGCGTCATCGAGTTCATCAGCTTCTGAGATTGGCGAGTCTAGCCTGGTATTTGCGCAACTACCGTCTTCTCGACCTGATGTGAAAGTTAAGCCCCAGAGTGCTGAGTTATTTGCGCAATCGCTCGCAGCGTTGCGGGCCGCAGACTACGCACTGGCAGAGTATCTACTCGGAAAAATCACCAAAATTCAGCCAGAGCTGTCTGGTCCTTGGCTGAACCTTGGTCAAGTCTATCTGGTCGGTGACCGGACCGATTCGGCGCGTCAGGCGTTTGAGCAGGCGATTGAAGCGAACCCCACAAACTGCGCGGCCTACAACCAGCTTGGTGTTCTAGCCCGCCAGGAAGGTCGTCTACAGGAGGCTGAAGGAAGTTATCTCGCGTGTATCGATCGCGATCCTTCGTTTCCACAGGTGTATTTGAACCTGGGCATCCTCTACGAGGTGTACCTGGGCAAGCTGCCGCAGGCGCTTAAAGCCTATCGCGAGTATCAGGATTTGGCTGCTGTTAGTGGTGTTGAAGACGCTCGAGTTAAGGGTTGGGTCATCGATTTGGAGCGTCGGCTGTGAGTTTTAAGCACGTCGTGAATTTGACGATTGTGTGCGCTGTGTCAGCTGTTGCACCCAACGTGTTTGGCAATGAGGGAGAGGATGTTATCCAGCTGCGCGAAACCGTGATCTCAGGCAATCAAGAACTGCCAAAAGTTCTATATATCGTACCTTGGCAGCAGCCGAATGGCCTGCCGGACATTGAGGTGAAGCATGATTTCACCGATAGAGATGTGTTTCGAAAATTGTACCCGCCGGCTTACCAGCGGGAACTAAATTATTTCCAAACTCTTCAGGCGGGTAGCCTGAAGTCAGACCAGTCGGAGAAGTAGCCTTGGATATGTACACCACCGTAGTAGGATTCTTTCAAACGGGCGGGCCGTTCATGTACCCGATTGCAATCGTGTTGGCTATTGGCCTCGCTATTGCAGTTGAGCGTTGGGTTTACCTGACCGGTCAGACCGTGCGCAATCGTCGTGACTTCGACAAGCTATTGCCATTGATGAAGGCTCAACGCCTTAGTGAAATCACCAGAATGACTAGTAATTCTGGTTCCGCAATGGCTCGCATTGCCGCGGATGGTATTGCGCGTCGTACGAAGACGCGCCGTCGCACCGATATCGAATCTGCGATGGAAGAGGGTTTGCTCGAAATTTTACCCAGCATCGAACGCCGCACGCCTTATCTGGCCACTTTCGCAAACGTGGCAACTCTACTTGGGTTGCTCGGTACGATTATTGGCCTTATCGCGGCATTCACCGCAGTAGCCAGCGCCGACCCAGCTGAGAAAGCAACGTTGTTGTCGCTGAGTATCTCCATTGCGATGAACACGACTGCCTTCGGTTTGATGGTCGCCATACCGTTGCTATTGATTCACTCACTGCTCCAGAGCAAGACCAGTTCAATTGTTGAGAGTCTGGAAATTGCAGTTGTGAAGTTTCTAAATTTGATGGACGATTACAGCACCTCCACTGAAGCGGCTAATAGCGGCGCGCCTACTCAACAGACAGCCGCGCCTACTCAACAGACAGCCGCGCTCGCTCAAGCGCAACGAAAGGCCGCCTCAGCCGCAAAACGCGTCTGAGCTGGCACTGAGAAGAATTCTTAGTACACCTTTCAATTTGCTGTTTTAGGGGAAGTTACCTGTGAGGCGAATCAAGCGACATCGCACCCGCTCGACTGAAGCTGCGGAACTCGACATCACACCGTTCATGAACCTCATGATCGTGCTGGTTCCGGTTCTGCTGCTGTCGATGGTTTTTACGCATACAACGGTAATCGAGCTGAATTTTCCAAGTGGCGAAAGTGCAGCTGCTGCCTTTGATCCCGACTCGGTGCACCTGGAAGTACAGGTGAAGAACAATGAGTTTCTGGTAGCCGATGGTCGGGGTGGTGTTATCAAAGCAGTTCCCCAGAAAAACGGCGATCACGACTACGCGCAACTCACACTGGTATTGCAAGAACTGAAGAAGCGAATGCCCGAGAAGCAGGACATCACTGTGTTGCTGGAAGAAGAGACTGATTATCAAACACTGGTTCGAGTGATGGACCGGGTTCGTTCCTATCCAGCGGTGGTTGGGCTGGATGTGGTGCAGGCCGAATTGTTCCCGGTGATTTCTTTGGGTGACACACCCAAAGCCAGCGTGAGCGTTATCGATCCGTCCATTGCGCCATCCATTGTGAAGGAGCGTAGCTAATGAGCGCTCTAGTAGCGGCACGACGCCGCAAACTGCAAAAATCAGGCGCATCGTCGGGCAAGCTTAACCTTGTGTCGCTGATGGATATTTTCACGATTCTCGTGTTCTTTCTGATGATCAATTCATCAGATGTCGAGGTGCTGCAATCTTCTGCTGATTTGAAGTTACCCGATTCTACCTCTGAGCAGCGGCCAGACGAGCAAACCGTAATCACGGTGACCGATGATTCGATAGTAGTTATGGGTCGTAAAGTGGCTGATGTTGATGCACTTTTGGGCAGTGGTGATATCGCTATCTCGGGATTGGCCGAAGAGTTACGTTACCAGTCAAAGCGGAAGGGTGAAGCGCCCGCTGATGGTAGAAAAATCACGATTATGGGTGATAAGGAAATCCCGTACTGGTTGCTAAAGAAAATTATGCTGACCTGTACCACTGAAGACTATGCGCGAATCTCCTTGGCGGTGAACCGATTGAGCGGCGACGCGCCGACTGGTGGGGCGAGCTCGTGAATTCGATTTCCATACAGCCCAACCTGCTGCAGGAGTTTGATCTGCCGTGGGTGACCAAGCGGGGAGACCGACAACGCTTTATTGGTTTTTTGGGTGCCTTCCTGGCAATTACATTGTTGTTTGGCGTGGTGATTCCGCTCATCGAACTACCCGTTGTAGAACGAGCTGAGCTTGAACAGCTGCCGCCGGCATTGGCGCAGATCAAGCTGGAAAAACCAGAGATAAAGATTCCACCACCTCCGCCGCCAAAGGTGGAAGATAAAATTGAGCCCAAGGTTGAGAAGGAAGTGCCAAAAGAGGCGCCCGTAAAGCCGATTGAAAAGAAAATTGAGCCGATAAAGCCAACCGTCTCAGACGCTCGAGAGAAAGCCAAAGTGTCGGGTTTGCTAGCATTTCAGGACGCCTTTGCTGACATGCGTAACGCGGTTGATGTGGCAAGCCTTACTGATACCGCAGCGATTCAGCAGGGCGCGGGTGAATCGGCCTCTATAGACCGTTCGCTATTGACTGCAAAAAGTGGCACGCGAAGTGCGGGTGTGAACGTGGCAGCGATGTCACGCGAAACCGGTGGTGTTGCGTTGTCTGGTCGTGAAACAACTCGTGTCGATGCGCCCGAAGGGGCGCGTGGTACGGGGCGTGAGAAGAAGAAAAAGATTGCGAAGAACGCTGGCGAGGCGCGTGATCGCAGCATTGAAGAAGTGCGTCGTGTTTTTGATACGAACAAGGGCGCGATCTTTGCGATCTACAACCGTGCCTTGCGTAAGAACCCCGGACTGCAGGGCAAGGTGGTACTCGAATTGACTATTGCGGCTTCAGGTCGAGTGGTCGATTGTAAAGTGCTTGAAAGTGAGATCACCGATGAGGCCGTCGTTGCGAAGATTGTCAATCGAGTAAAGCTGTTTGATTTTGGTTCGCGCAGCGTGCGTCAGACCAGAATCAATTATCCGGTACATTTCCTGCCAAGCTAGCAAATACCCTGCTTGGGCGCATCAGTGCTTCAGGACTGACTGCCACCCAAGCGGGTAATTGTGTCGATACGACACTCCCAGCCATCAGCGGCGACGTGGTCAAAATCGGCCCAGATCTCTTGGTTTGTCATACTGACGCCAACCAACCTAGCACCGCGCAGGTGCATGCACGGATCGTCTAGCGTCAGCAGGTAGCGCTGGGCATTATTGATCTTCAGGATTAGATGTTTGGTATCGAGCGTCTGCCAGTCAGAAATACTCTCGATGTTTTTTATGCTCGACACCTCAGCGCCAGCCTGGCGCATCGAGTAGTTAAGCAAATCGTTGGACTGCTCTATTTGAGGGGGCTGTAGTGGTGCAAGTGGTGCAGCGGCAGTTACCACTGTTGTCGGCACAACGCCGCCAGTAGCAATCAGGCTTGCTGCAAGTACGCGCCGAATTGTTGTCTTTAGGTCATTCATGTCAGATGCCTGTATTTCAGGTACGCCCGACGATAGTTTTTTCACTCTGAACCCAAACTGAATGGATCTGCAAGGCTGCCTTGCAGTTCGATACGCAGGTCTTCAGCGACGCGAAGTGCGCCGCCGAGTGCGCTGAAGGGGGTCATGCCAAACTGTTGGTGATTCACGGTGAACGTGGCTGCCCAGACAATGCGACCGGCGTTGCGGTGCCAATCGAGCGTCACAGGTTGGGTGTGCACAGTGCCGCGCAAACTCAGGTTGAAGGTTGCATTGAGACTACCGGTGTTGCTGTTTTGGAACTCTGCTGCGGCTGCAGGCACCCGAGCGGTTGCGCTAATCAAGGGGAATCGGGCCGCGTCGAGAACCTTGCTACCGAGCATGTTGGCTCGTGTGTCACGGGTGTTTTTGCTAGAAGGTACTGAGGCGTAGTCGGGATTGCCGGCAGCAACCCGACTGGCTCGCTGTTCTGGATCGTCTACCACAAGATCGTCGACATTCGCGGAAGCCGTTGCGTGGAGAGCGCCTGTTGTGTCCAACCAGGTGGCGCCAATAAGAGAGGCAGTGATCAGGTGGTTATGGCCCAGGCGCGCCAGCGTACCGGTTTTACCGACATGAATGCTGAGTTGAGCGGCTTGGAGGGGGTGTTTGACCAGAAGAGCTGGAGCTAGAGCGGCCTCGGGTACTGGCGTGGTTGTTGAGGATTGGCTCGGCGTGGGGCCGGGGTCAGAACCGGCTTTGCCGCCTTGTTTGGCCGACTGGCTTGAGCAGCCGACAAGGAGTGTGAGGATCAAGAGCCCCGCTCGCTTGAAATTGCGGCCTGCTCTGCTCTTGAATGGGTGATCTTTGCTCATCGTCTTGCATCTTCCTGAGTAGGGCGGGCACAGTGTAAGGCGAAATCATAAATTGGGAGAACGTAGTGTTGCAGGCTGCATTGAATCGGCTTTTTAATCGTGTGCAAGCGAGATCGTTGGCGGCGACGCTTAGTTGTGCAGGCGCTGTGCTGTTTTGTCCGTTGTTGTTTGGGCAAGAGGCTGTGCCGGCGGCAGCCCAAACGGCACCTATAGATGCGGTATCTGCGGTAGATGCTCAGAGTGAGCAGATCACCGGGCTTGCCGACGCGATATGGGAGTTTGCGGAGGTCGGTTATCAGGAGACCCGCAGCAGTGAGGCGTTGCAGGGACACCTGCGAGCGAATGGTTTTGAGATTGTTCAGGGGGTCGCAGATATTCCGACGGCCTTTGTCGCAACCTTTGGCAGCGGTAAGCCTGAGATTGCAGTGTTAGCCGAGTTTGATGCACTTCCTGGCCTGTCTCAGGACGCCGTTGCGACGCGAAGCCCGCGCGAAAAAGGTGGTGCTGGGCACGCCTGCGGACACCACATGTTTGGTGCCGCCTCGACAGGCGCAGGCGTCGCACTGGCCCGCTGGTTGGAAGCCAGCAGCCACAAGGGCACGATAAAGGTGGTTGGCACGCCGGCTGAAGAGGGTGGTTCTGGCAAGGTTTATTTGACACGGGCAGGCGTCTTCGACAATGCGGACGTCGTGTTGCACTGGCACCCAGGTGATGCCAACAATGCATCGGCTTCGTCGTCGAACTCTAATAAGTCTGGGCGTTTTAGGTTTCACGGTCGTGCGGCCCACGCCGCCTCAGCGCCCGATCGTGGTCGCTCGGCGCTTGATGGTGTAGAGAGCATGAACTACATGGTGAACATGATGCGCGAGCATGTACCCGATGATGCGCGCATTCATTATGTGATCACCCATGGCGGTGAGGCACCAAACATCGTGCCTGAATTTGCGGAGGTGTATTACTACGTTCGTCATCCTCAAGCTGCCCGAGTTATCACTCTGTTTGAGCGCGTGGTTGCTGCGGCCGAAGGCGCAGCTCTTGGTACTGAAACACGGATGGACTATGAAGTGATGCATGGCAACTACCCCGTGTTGCCCAACGAAGTTCTCGGGCGCATGGTGCATGACAAGATGCAACAGCTTGGCGGTTTCAGCTACAGCGCACAGGAAAAGAAATTTGCGAGTGAAATACGCTCTTCATTGATCAAACCGCGCATGCCTTTGGGTTCGCAACGTGACGTTCAACCCTTCTCGATTGGTCACACTATGGGCTCGACCGACGTTGGCGATGTGAGTTGGCTGGTACCAACGGTAGGCTTTTCTACGGCGACCTGGGTGCCTGGTACGCCCGCCCACAGCTGGCAGGCGGTGGCAGCCGGCGGGACAAGTATTGGCCACAAGGGCACTCTGCTGGCTGCAAAGGTGCTTGCGGCGGCGGGACAAGAGTTATTTACTAATCGCGAGCTGGTCGACGAGGCTCGTCGAGAACTACTGCAGCGACGCGGCAAAGATTTTAAGTACTCAGCGTTGCTCGGTGACCGCTTGCCACCACTCGATTACAGAAACTAGTGTGACCGATTTTATTCCGGCAGCCGTTGGGGTATTGCACCCGGGTGCCATGGGTATGTCGTTAGTGGCAGCGCTAACGAGTGTCGGGCATCGAGTTTACTGGTGTGATGTCGGACGTAGCGCAGCAACGCGAACTCGTGCCAATGATGCCGGGGCGATAGCCACTGCGAGCATTGCCGAGTTGGCGGCGGCGAGCGACATTGTGATCAGTGTGTGTCCGCCAGATGCAGCCCTGAGCGTTGCCCAACAGGTGGCTGATGTCGGCTTTGCTGGAATCTATCTAGACGCTAACGCGATCGCGCCGCGCAGCAGCTCCTTGATCGCAGAACGCTTTGGCGATTGCTACGTCGATGGCGGAATTGTGGGGCCGCCTGCTATTTTGCCAGACACGACGCGACTGTATTTGTCGGGGGAGCGTGCCACAGAGCTGGATAGGCTGTTTGCTGGCTCGCCGCTGGAGACTGTGGCTCTGGCAGAAGGTGGAACCGCAGCCTCTGCCCTGAAGATGTGCTATGCCGCATGGACCAAGGGTGACAGCGCGTTATTGCTCAGCGTGCGCGCACTGGCTGCACGCCACGGAGTGGGCGCAGCGTTGGAATCGGAGTGGCAGCGCTCACAACCGGGCCTACTAAATCGAGCGGAGAGGGTTGCAGTGGCCGTTGCACCCAAAGCCTGGCGTTTTTCTGGCGAAATGCGCGAGATCGCTGATACCTACGAACAAGGTGGCTTGCCGCGTGGTTTTCATGACGCTGCTGCAGAATTTTACGCTGAACTAGCAACGTTCAAGAATCAGCAAGGTGTCAGTCTTGCAGACTTGTTAGACCATCTTTCGCGGGGCTAACTCGAGTCCAGACATGACGGTGTGCATGTATAATGATTGGTTTAGATCATCTGGAGTGCGCGCTTATGTCGAGCCAATCTCAGCCGATTACCCTCGTGGTGAACGGGCAGTCACAAACCATTGAGGCTGACCCTGCGCAGCCGTTGCTGTGGGCTATTCGTGAGCAGCTTGGGCTGACCGGCACCAAATTTGGTTGTGGCATTGCCCAGTGCGGTGCGTGCACCGTCCAGCTTAACGGCCAGCCTATTCGCAGCTGTGTTACCCCGATATCGGCCGCCGCGGGAGCGCAGGTGACAACCATTGAAGGTTTACAGAGTGATGACGGAGCGTTGCATCCGCTGCAGCAGGCCTGGATCGATGAGCAGGTGCCCCAGTGCGGTTATTGCCAGTCAGGACAGCTCATGTCAGCCGCTGCGTTGCTGAGTGCAAATCCAAGCCCGTCCGATGACGACATCAACACAGCCATGCGCGGTAACGTTTGTCGTTGCGGCATGTACAACCGGATTCGTCGCGCCATACATAAGGTCGCAGATACGAATGGCGCTGTCGCCTTCTTCGATCCAGCCGCCCCTCTTTCGAAACAGGAGACGGGACAGGATGTGGAGGTGAATCATGGGTAAGTGGTCGCGTAGAGCATTTATTGCAGGTGGCGTTCTCACCGGTGGAGTATTGGCCATTGGTGTTGCCATACGAACTGGACGCCGCACAGACGACCTTGCTCCGCTGGTTACCAAAGACGGTGAAACGCTGGTAAACGCCTGGGTGAAAGTGCATCCGGACAATCGGGTGACAGCCATTGTTGCTCACTCTGAAATGGGACAGGGCGTGCATACGGCATTGGCCCAAATGTTGGCTGACGAAATGGACGCTGACTGGTCACTCGTGTCCGCAATGGAGGCGCCTCCAGAAAAAAGCTACGCGAATTTTGCCTTAGGCAAAGGCTTTGTACTTGGCGATGCCGACGTACCCTCTTGGCTGGTGCGAACGGTTGATGGTGCGTTTCAGCACATTTCCGAAGCGATGAGCCTGCAGATTACCGGTGGTAGTGCGAGTGTACGAACCACGGGCGTCTATGGGCTTCGGGTTGCGGGTGCTGCGGCGCGGCAGATGCTGATCGAATGTGCGGCGGATCGCTGGGACGTACCCGCGAGTGAATTGACGGCAGAAAACAGCTACATCGAACACGCTGCGAGCTCTCGGCGAGCCCCCTTTGCCGACTTTGCCTTGGCGGCAGGGCAGCTCACGCCGTCCGCCACACCAACGCTGAAAAAATCCAGCGAGTTCAAGATTATTGGCCAATCAAAGCCGCGCTTTGATATTCCCGGCAAGGTCAACGGCAGCACCGAATTTGGCATTGATGCTCAGGTGCCCGGTATGCAATACGCGGCCATCATCCACGCGCCCGTATTCGGCGCGACCCTTGTGTCGGTTGATACAAACAAAGCACTGGCGATGGCAGGAATCACCGAGGTGGTTGAGCTGGATAACGCCGTGGCGGTAGTGGGTAGCGGTTATTGGCAGGCCAGCCAGGCATTGCGCGCCCTTGACATAAGTTGGAGTACCACCGATGCGGATGCGTTGGATCAGGACGCTATCTTCGAGCAGTTTCGCACGGATATGGATGCAACACTTGCCAATGGCGATGAAGCCTTTGACAAAAATGACGGCGACGCCGTTAGCGCTATCGCCAATGCGGCGGTGAAAGTCAGTGCGGAATACACGGTGCCTTATCTTGCCCACGCCTGTATGGAGCCTATGAATGCAACCGCGTGGGAACACGATGGTCAGCTTGAAGTGTGGACGGGTTGCCAAAATCCGCTTGGTTTTCGAGCGGCCGTCGCGGACGCCTTGGATCTGGACTTCGATGCAGTGGCCCTGCATAACGCGCCTATGGGCGGAGGCTTTGGTCGTCGCGCGACGCCCGACTACGCAGTGGAGGCGGCACAGATTGCACGCGCCGCAGGCACCCCTGTGAAACTCATCTGGTCGCGCGAAGAGGACGTAAAGCAAGACATCTATCGGCCGGCTGTTATGAGTCGGTTTGAAGGCGGACTGGACGCCAACGGCACGCTGGTTGGTTGGGACAATCAATACGTTGACAAGCACGAACCCGCTGAGGCGCCGGTGGTGCCTTACGCTGTTGCGAACACCCGCATACACCATGCAACAAGCCCTACGCATGTACCCTTTGGACCCTGGCGCAGTGTCGACCACTCTCAACATGGTTTCTTTACCGAATCGTTTGTAGACGAGATGGCGCATGCAGCTGACGCTGATCCGTATCAGTTCCGGCGGTCAATGCTTGAGGCTCATCCGCGGTTGCTGACAGTGCTTGATCGTGCGGCCACTGAGGCTAATTGGGAGGTACCACTACCTGCAGGTAAAGGGCGTGGAATTTCGTTGCAAGAGTCGTTCGGTAGTGTAGTCGCGCAGGTCGTTGAGGTCAGCATCAACAAAGGCAAGGTCGCCGTTGATCGCGTTGTTGTGGTATCAGATACCGGTGTTGCGGTTAATCCTGATGGCGTCACCGCACAGATGGAATCGGGTGTTATCTATGGCCTGACAGCGGCACTGTATGGCGAAGTTAACATCGCAAATGGCGCCGTGGAGCAAAGTAATTTTCACGATTATCCGATGGTGCGAATGGATGAAGCGCCCGTGATTGAGACACACATCATCAATAGCGATGCCCCTTGGGGTGGTGCGGGTGAGCCGGGTACACCGGGTATTGCGCCGGCCCTGGCGAATGCAATTTTTGCGGCGACAGGAACGCGGATACGGCAGCTACCGGTATCGAAATACGATCTGGAATATCGCGTGACTGAAACGGATGAGGTGGGTTGAGCCGCTTTACAACTTAGTCTAGCGGCGCAAAAACTCTAACATCTGGTCGGTCATCCATTGCTTTGGCACGTAGCCGCAGTGGCCGCCACGCTCGGTGAGGAGTACGTCAGCAACCTCACTGAGCTGGGCCACACTTTCCCAAGGAATAACCGGGTCGTCTTTTGCCGCGATGATTTTCACGGGCTTGTTCTCAAGGCTTTCAGGTCGAATACGGTAGGCGTTGAAATACTCTGAGCTACTTGGGTAGGGCAGATGGTTGCCGATAAACAGCTCGGTGAGTTCCAGCACGTTGGTACGGTTTTGCATGGCACTGAAGTCGTACCGGTTGGGAAAGGCAGCGGTCTTTGCAGCCATTGCCCGATACCACTTACGTAGGAAGTAGTGTCGATACACGGCCGGCCCAGCATCAATAGCGGTGCAGGACGTTTCCGGATTAATCGCAGGACATATCGCCAGAGCCGGCAATGAGGTGTGCGCGCTAACTCGCAGCGCAAAGTTGCCGCCTAATGAAAAACCGATGAGGGCACTGCTCTGTGGATGACCAGAACGCGCCGCGAGTTGTTCACAGGCGTCTACCACTTCCGTGGTGCGTGCCGAGTGGAACATCTCTTCATTGAGGTGGGCGGTGCTGCCATGATCGCGCAAATTAAGGCGCACCACGGGATGACCTGCAGCGAGCAGATCGGCAGCTGCACTAAGTACATAGCTTGAATCGGCGCTGCCCAACCAGCCGTGAATCAAAATAACCTGACGCTGCGGATGATCTTCGCCATGCACAAAGGCTTCAAGCGTCACGTTCTCGCTAGTAACCAGTTCAATACGACGGCCGCTACCAATGTCTGGCGAGCGGGTAAATAGGCTGGAGCCGATGGTCTGCACGTGGGTGTTGCGCAACCACAACGGTGGACTGAAAGAGCTTGTATTCATAATGGACTGGTTCAGGGGGTTGCCGGGGTTAGCGAGTTATGACTCAGACGCGTGGCAGTGACGCCCTCTTGCTCTAAGAGGGCAAGCACAGAATTATCGCCGACAAGATGAGCGGCGCCGACGAGAATAAAATGGCTCTCGGTGCTTTTCAGCAGTTCGATGACACCGGCCGCCATGCCAATGTTGCGCTTAGCCAGCAAGTCATCCATCCATTGTTTGGCTGCAGGTGAGGCGTCTGCATTGCCGTTAAATAACACATCAAGATGTTGCGTATCGCCGGCCAGCCATGCACGTACCAGCTCACTTATCTCGAGGTTTGCAGTGTCGATGGCGGCAATGGTTTCAAGCAACAGTTCGGTTTGCAGAGTTAGGGGGAGGGCGGTAGCTGCGGCTAGCTGTTGTTCCATGGTTTCCAGTGCGATCAGGTTTCGCTTGCCCTTTTTTGCGCGGAACACCGACTCGACGCCGTGCTGCGGGAGGTAACCCATCGAGATGTATTCCAACACGCCGACCTGAAGTAACAGCATGGCGGGTTTCATGCGACTAATGAGGGCCTCAGGTACGCCAAGCCGAGTGGTGTAGTTAATAATATTGGCGTAGTCAGCAGCACTCATTAGCTCCGCCAGGGTTTGCTCGTTTGGCAGGTTGCCGTAGCGCTGTATGAGGCTTTGCATCTGCTCCGCAGGCAGCAGAGTTTCGTCAATCTCGAATACAAGGGTGTCAGACTCCGCCAGCGCCTGGGTATAACTCGGTGGTGCCTGCAATGTTGGTTTGAGGACATGGATCGAGCCCGCGATATAGACGTTTGCAGTGGGTTTATCGGGTGCATCTGCCGTACTCAAGCGCCACAGTAGGGCGGGCCGGTTGGCGGCCAGACCGTTTGTCAGCTCTGCAGTGCTGTGGATTAGTATGTCGTCTTTACGGCGTATCTCGCAGGCACTACTCGCAGTGGCTCTGGCCGCCCGGGCTTGTTCGCAGTCACTCAATGCCCGCAGGGCAGCGGCCACAGGATTGGGCTGAGTAGCGACGTTGTTTGTGTATTCGATGCCCGTACCCGTGAGGTCGTGACTGAGTGCCTGGGCTTTGTTTGGCGGCAAGTTGGCATAGACGGGGTCTGGGCTTCCGTTGGCCGGTGTTAGAACGACAGAGGTGCTGGGGATTGCACCCGTGCTGGTGGGTCCTGTTTCTGTTTTGGGGGCTTGGCAGCCGGCCAGCACAATCAACAGCCCAGCGTTTGCAATGGCTTTTAGAATATTCATGCGTCAATCACCTCTTCAGCGTTGCCGCCGGCCGCTTCGACAGCGCGTACTACGGCTCCCAGTGCGGCTGCAATGCGCTCATCGCTGGTGCCTCTCACAACTAGATTGGTGCCGTAGCGACCCTCGCGCATAAACGGGTATGAGCCGAGCGATAAATCCGGGTAAGTGTTCTGTACCTCGGTCAGGCCGTCAGCGATTTCGCTTTCGGCCAAAAATGCAGAAACGGAGCGACTGCGAACGATTGCTCCGCCACGCAGTGTGCCCTTCAAGCTTGGTAGCATCGCCTGCATGACACGGGGAATACCCGCCATTACAAAGACATTGTCTTTGCTGAATCCAGGCGGTCCGCCAGTGCTATTGGCCACCAGACCGGCCCCTTCGGGTACCTGCGCCATGCGCAGGCGAGAGCGCATAACATCGGGCGGCGCTTCACGGCTTTTAATCATTGCGGCTATTTCTGGGTGTTCGACCAAGGGCACACCAAAGGCGCGGGCGATGCAGCTCGCGGTGATGTCGTCATGAGTAGGGCCAATTCCGCCAGTCGTAAAGACGTAGTCGTGGCGAGCACGCAAGGTGTTAACCGTATCGACAATTTCTGTTTCGTCATCAGCGATTACCCGGGCTTCGGTCACCCGAATGCCCCATTCGCCAAGGGTTAGGGCAATGAAATTGAGATTGGTGTCCTGGGTTCTGCCCGAGAGAATCTCGTTGCCGATTATGATCACGGCGGCAGTGACAATCTGTTCGTCTGCTGTACTCACTTGGGACCCATTTGCTACGTGATTGTTGGTAAGACAGTTTAGCATGCCGACCCGCTTCTCCTTTAAACTCAGCTGTGTTGCTGGTTTTGGTTCGGAGAGTTGTATGCGGTTAATGTGGCCTAGTGCGGGGGTTTTGTTGTTTGTGGGCTGCCTGTTGACCGGTTGTTCAACCCAATCACCGGAAGAACACCTTGCTAACGCCCTAGAATATCGCGCGGCGGGTAACGACGATGCGGCGATCATCGAGCTCAAGAACGCACTCAAGAAGGACGCCGATTTCCAGCCGGCACGGGCAGAACTCGCCAACCAGCTGTTTGCGTCTGGCGACTATGTAACCGCACAGAATGAATTCAAACGAGCCCTGCTCGGCGCGGCCCCAGGTGCGGCGGCGAATGAGGCACTGCTCGAACGTAAGCGGCTGACCTCGATTCGACTGCGAGAAGCGGCTGATGTGATTGTTGACCTTACCGAACAGGAAGCACTTGGCCCGCCTCTCACTCCACGGGAGCGCGCGATCTTGGGGCTGGCACGCCTGGCGCTCGATGACATGGATCTTGCCCGGGAAGAGTTTTCGACAGCGCTTGCGGCAGACTCTGAGCTTGCCTACGCCAATTTTGGACAGGCCCAGGTGCATTGGGCTGATAACGCGTTTGAGCGTGCGTGGCCGCTCTTTTTGAAGGCCAGCAGTCTGGCTCCCCGCGATCCGCATTTGTGGCTGGTGCAAGGTGAATTCGCCCTTGAGCAGCTAAATCTTGACGGCGCGCGCGACGCCTTTGCTGCTGCGCGTGCGTTGCCTGGTCAGGGGGTACCGGCGCGCCTTGGCCAGGCTCGGGTACTGATTTTTGATCGCGATCTGGTAACCGCTAAAAGCGAAATTGATGCTGTGCTGGGTGTGGCGCCAGACTATGTGCCCGCTCTCTACCTGGGTGGTTTGGTCACGTACGAACAGGGTGATCACAAGGCGGCAGAGTTGGCGTTGCGGGAAGTGCAGAGTTTGCAGCCAAACTACACGGCAGCCCTTTACCTGATGGGTGCAGTACAGTTTCAGCTCAAAGACTATGCGCAGGCAGAGCTTAATCTTAAGCGCTACCTGGAGGTGCAATCCGGTAACGTTTCGGCGCGTAAATTGCTGGCGGCGGTGCTTATGCAGCGCGAAGATTATACTGGCGTCATTGCAGCGCTTGCGCCGGTTGTAGATGCTCAAAACGATGCCCAGTTGTTGGCTATGCTGGGCACGGCATACGCCCGTACCAACCGACTGAGTCAAGCGAGCGTTCTGCTAGAGCGTGCCGTTGATTTGGCTCCGGATGTTGGGCGATTGCGTAACCAGCTGGCTGTTACTTTGCTGGCAGCCGGCGAGAGCGAACAGGCGGTCGGCGCTCTGCAATCAGCGGTTAAGCTTGATGGCGAAATGATGCTAAGCGATTACTTGCTGGTACTTGCGTTGTTGCGTGAAGGTAAGGCTGACGAGGCTCTGGCTGCGGCGCAGGCACTGCGCGATCGTTCGCCCGATGACCCGATGGGCGACAATCTGGTAGGCGCGGTGCGCTTTGCTCAGGGTGAACCTGGGGCCGCACGAGAGTCCTTCAATGCGGCGCTTGCCAAGGACTCTGGATTTGAACCTGCGGCACTGAATCTGGTGCGACTCAATGTCGAGGAGGGCAATCGAGGTGCCGCGGTTGAAGTGTTGAACCAGCTGCTTGAGAGCGACCCGGAAAACGAACGGGCGCTGTTACGGCTCGCTGAGCTCGCCCTGACGGAGACCCAAACGGAAACCCAAACAGAGACGCCAAGCAATGCTGAGGCCTTCAAGAAAGCCGAAACGCTCTTGCGGCGAGCAGCCAGTGCACACTTGGATTCATTGGCCCCTCGGCTTGCGCTCGCGCGTCTGGGTCTGATGAGCCAAAACCTGGCGCTTGCTGATCTGCAATCAAAACAAGCGCTCGAATTAGCGCCTGAAGATATCACTGCGTTATCAGTACGCATTGAGTCACTGTTACAGGGGAAGCTCTGGAGCGAGCTAGGCGTGCCCATGGGCAAGCTTGCACAGCGGGTGAGAAGTCAGCAGCCGGTGGTACCCGCACAGTTGCTCTCACTGGCGCGGTTGCAGCAACGCGGTGGAATGCGTGATGAAGCCGCGCTGACCTACAAAGAGGCGGCCGATGGTGGCGGCGCGGTTTTTCAGGCGGCTAACCTCGCGCTAATTCGCTTCGATTTACAACGTGGTGCGGCGGTTGCAGCTCGCCGTCGGCTGGTGGCTGCTGATGATTCGGTTCGCTCCTCGCTCGAGTGGCGACTACTCGCCGGCGACGTTGCGCGGGCAGAAAATAATCTGCAAGACGCCGAGCGGGGCTACGCGACGTTGCTGGCTGAAGGCAGCAGGGAAGCGCTATTTAGACTGGTCGCGCTGCATACGCAAACGGGGCGGCCGGAGCTTGCCGGGGATTTGCTGCGCGACTGGCTGGCTGCTAATCCGGGTGACACCAGCGTTGAGGTGGCGTTAGCGACCTCTGAGTTGTCCGCGGGAGACTTTGCTGCCAGTCAACAAAGCTTTGAAGATGCTCTGGTTAACGATCCTGATAACGTGGTCGTGCTGAACAATTTAGCTTATCTGTATCAGCAAACAAAAGATGGACGTGCACGGCCAACCGCGAGCAAAGCCTGGCAGCTTGCGCCGGACAATGCTGACGTTGGCGACACCTATGGCTGGATACTCTATTCAGAAGGGGAAGAGAGCCTCGCGCGAGATGTGTTGGTGAAAGCAATGGCGTTGGCGCCGACCAACCCGTTGATTGGTTATCACGCGGCGAAGGCGCTGGCGGCAACAGGGCGTACCGAGCAGGCCATTATTGCGCTGCAACGAATCACGCAGCCCCCTCCGGGGAGTCAGGGCCGCGTCGCGTTCTCCGGCGCGCCGGAGTATGCAGATGCCTTAGCGTTGCTGAGGCAGCTTAGTTCGGTCGATGATGTCGATGGTCAGGCCGAAGCTGAACCGGAACTCGTCGAATGACAGGGCAGCCACTAGTGCATCAGCGCCGCTTCCTTCGCGTTCTTCATAGCTTGCGCCTGCAAACAGATTAACGCGCCGGCCAGCTTGCCAATCGATGCGCAAATCTGCGGTGATGAAGTCTTCCGTCAAGCCGCGATCTTGGAAGTCACGCTCGAGAAAGCGCGCACCCATCCGTAGGTCAACCCGCGGTGTAACCCGGCGTGCGTAAGACACATTGAAGCCACTTTCGTCCTGATCTCGGGACTCGAATTCTGATTCTGCGATATCTTCAAAATCCTGATCTTGCAGTTGGTAGCCGATTGAGGCCGTGTTTCGGCCCCAGCCGTAGCTGTAAGTGACGTTGAGGTTGTCCTCGGTGAATACCTCGTTGACGTCGGTGTTTTGGAACACCGAGCCTTGGCCAAATTCCGCGCTGCCACGCAGCACGTCGTCTGATTGATCATTGATGCTGCGACTGGCATTTATTTCCAGTTGGCTGCCGCCGCCGATGCTCCAAGTCACATCCAGGCTCCCAATAACGCCGTCAACTTCGTCTCGATTCAGCGATCGATCGATTGTGGTGTAACCGCCTCGAGCGTCGACTTCGATGGCATCGCCTTCGGAGGAATAGGTGAGGCTGGCGGTGTCGATGTCGAGTTCTGGTGAGGTATCTCGATCAAAATCTACCATGTCGCGAGAGACTTCTAAGGTCAGTGCGCGGTTTTCTGACAATCCAAGCTCGTAGGCGACAGCGATGAGTTGGCGTTCACTATCGGAGTCGGTTTCTTCCTGGGTAATGTCTGCGAATCGATACTCGAGTGACAATATATCGCTGGTTCTTGGGCGAAATTGCAGCTTTGGGCCCGCCGAAGTAACGGTGGTAATCTGTCGATTGTTTTCGACGTCTTGCTGCAGCGCATCTTCAGTAGATTCAGTTCGTGAGTTAGAGGCATTGAATTGTAAGAAATTTAGTGCGTCCCATTGCAGGTCCGCCCGTCCAGTCCAGCGTGTTCGATCATCGAAGAAATCTTCAGTGTAGATCCGATGTTCAACCAGATAATCGCCTTCGACCCGCAAATTGGCAGTCTGGTGGGCCAGTTCGGCCGTCAGCATTGGGGTGTGAATCCAGTCGTCTTCCTCGATTTGGCTGCGGGTAATGTTGTCACTGCGTTCTGTGGAAAAACCAGCGGTCAGTGAGTATTCAATCGCCTCGGCTGATGTGCTGACCAGCAACCCACCACCTAGTGCTAAGCTCAGCAGGGCGCTCAAAGCACCCGTTGGACAACGTTTTCGATTCAAGTCTTTAGAATTCAACATGTGGAAACTCTAGAACGCGCTCTGGGGAATGGTGACAGTATCGCCAGGACTGAGCGGGTAGTTAGTGGAGGTGTCGCCGCGCTTCAGGATGCGGTCGAGCCGCACCGATAGGCGGGTGCCGTCGCAACGGAAAAGGCTGGCGTTGCTCAGGTTCGCAAATTCGTTAGCACCACCGGCTTCGAGCACAATGTCGAGCACGGTCATACCCTGACGATAGGGCAGCGAAACAGGGCGCTGTACTGCGCCAGTCACTCGTACACGCGAACGATACTGGTCACTACCCACGTCGGTGACAATAACGGTAACAAAGGGATCGCGGATGTATTTGGCGAGCTTTTGCGTAATCGCGGCGCCCACTTCTTCTGGAGTGCGCTCGCTGACAGTGACATCACCAGCAAGAGGAACAGAGATTTTGCCATCGGGGCGGACCGGAACGGTGACGCTCAGGTCTTTGTTGCGCCAGACGTTGATGGCCAGGTTGTCGCCGACACCAATGCGATAATCGCTGGCTTCGCCAGAGCCGCAGTTAGCGTCGTCTGAGGTCGGGATCGCGCTGGCTGTAGACGATGTTGTGGTGTTTGTGCTCTGGACCGCACCGCCGCCCGGTGGGCTGTCGAGAGGGGCGCAGGCACTTGCCAGTAGCAGCAATGTGCTGAATAGGCTGAAACGGAGTGGGCCGGCTGCGTTGTTGAGAACGCGGCGTAATGTACGGGCAGGTGTGTGGCAAGCGATGCTCATTCTGGATTCCTGTCAGAGGTAGATGCAGCGCCTATGATAAACGGTTTTGCCACCTTGAATCTCTGGTCTGATCAGGCCTAGAGCTGTTTTCTTGCCAAAACTGAGACGTCTGTCTTGTGAGTTTTACAAATGGGCACCTGTTTTGCGCTGTAGCGCGTTATGTCCCCTTAAACAGAGGTGTGCGCTTCGCTGCAAAGGCCTTGCGACCTTCTTTGTAATCCTCGCTGTCGAAGCAGGCGTCGACCATGGTTTTCACCCGGGTGACCTCTGCGTCGCGGCCTCCGCGCTCCCAGGTGTTAACGGCAGCCTTGGCGGCTGCAACGGTGAGGGGGGCATTGCCCGCCACGCGTTGCGCGTAAGCGGTAACCTCGCTTAGCAGGTCTTTGGAGTCGACTTCAAAATTGACCAGTCCCATGCCTATTGCTTCGGTGGTTGGGAAGAACCGAGCGCTGAGCATGATGTCGCGTGCTCGGGCCGGGCCAACCAACTCACACAGCTTGGCCAGGCCTTCATACTCATAGCCAAGCCCGAGTTTGGCGGCGGGGATGCCAAAGGTTGACGTCGGGCTTGCGAAGCGAATATCGGCGGCCAACGCAGTTGCTAACCCGCCCCCAATACAATAGCCGTCGATCATTGCAATGAGCGGCTTCGAAAAGCGCGCCATGGCGAGGGTGCCGCGCCCGGCGATTTTGCCGTACTCAACGCGCTGGGCAGCACTGGCGCGGGTTTTATCAAATTCGGAGATATCAGCGCCAGACACAAACGCTTTGCCGCCGGCACCCCTCATAACCGCTACGCGGACGGCTGGATTGGTCTCCAAGTGCTCAAAGATGTCACCCATGCCCTGCCACATCTCCAGCGACAGGGCGTTATGGCGTGCTGGGTTGTTGAAGGTCACCCAACCGATGCCGTTGTCATCAACAGTGGCCTGCATGCGTTCGGTTTGCAGTTGCAGTTTTTGTACGGGTGTTTGTGCTGGTGTTTGTTCGGTCATGGTCTGGCTTTCTGTTAATGGCAAATTTAACTAGGTCGTTTGCAGAAATACTGTACGCGCGGGGCATGCCATACTCAAACCTCAACAATTGGCCTAGGGGGATCGCCTGTCGTGAATTTTTCTGAAACTGATGATCAGCGAATCATTCGCGAGTCTGTGCGAAAACTCTGTCTCGATTTTCCGGATGATTATTGGGCTCGGCACGACGAAGCGGAAGAATTTCCTTGGGAATTTTATCGAGCGATGGCCGAAGCGGGTTGGATTGGTATTGCTATTCCTGAAGCCTATGGTGGCAGCGGTATGGGCATCACGGAAGCCAGTATCGTGCTCGAAGAGGTCGCGGCGAGCGGCGCGGCGATGAATGGGGCAACAGCTCTGCATCTGTCGATTTTCGGAATGCATCCGGTGATTGGGCATGGCTCTGAAGAAATGAAACAAAAGTACCTGCCGCCGGTGGCGAGTGGGGAGTTGCATGTCGCCTTTGGTGTGACCGAGCCAGATGCAGGCACCGACACGACCTCGATTACGACCTCAGCGCGGCGAGAAGGCGATCAATACATTGTGAAGGGTCGTAAGGTCTGGACCACCAAGGCGTTGATTGCCGAGCGTGTGTTGTTGCTGGTTCGCACAACCGAGCTTGCTAAGGTTGATCGTCGCACTGACGGCATGACACTGCTGCTCGCAGAGCTGCAGCGACCCGAAGTGACGATTTCACCCATTCCCAAAGTGGGCCGTAACGCCGTAGCGACCTGTGAGGTGGTGTATGACGAACTTCCGGTCGCCATTGCCGATCGAATCGGCGAGGAAGGAAAAGGGTTTCGATATTTGCTGGGTGGATTGAATGCTGAGCGAATATTAATCGCAGCGGAAGCGCTGGGTATTGGCCGGGCAGCGTTGCGAAGAGCGGTGAATTACGCCAACGAGCGGGTTGTGTTTGGCCGTCCTATCGGCAAAAACCAGGGAGTTAGTTTTCCGCTGGGAGAGGCCAAAATGCGTTTGGATGCGGCTGAGCTGATGATTCGTAAAGCCGCCTGGAAACTCGACAACGGCGAGCCCTGTGGCGCGGAGGCCAACATGGCCAAATGGCTAGCGGCTGATGCTGCCTTTCAGGCAGCTGATCAGGCAATGCAGACTCACGGTGGTTTTGGCTACGCCAAGGAATACCATGTGGAACGCTACTGGCGAGAAGCGCGGCTAATGCGAATTGCGCCGATCTCGCAAGAGATGATTCTTAATTACGTGACCGAGCATGTGCTCGATCTGCCACGTTCTTATTAGATGGTTTTGAGCTTACTGGTGGGCGGGGTCGGCGTCGGCACCGGTGTGGACGCTTGCAGGCTGGCGCAGTGCTCGATGCCGCGGGACAGTTTTTGCGTCACGTAATACTCCAGTGTCTGAGTAACGTCACGAATATCGCCAGCAGGATTAATCGGCGCGCCTATATGCAGACGATAGGTTTTGTTTTTCTTGTTCAGTAACTCGTGAAAAAGGGTGATGTCACGGAGTTCATCAGAGATCAGCGATAGCGCATAAAAGAACGTCGAGTTGCGGGCTTGGATGTGCATCGGCACGATATCGCAGCCGTATTTTTGTGCCAAATTTACCGCAGTTGTCTGCCACAGACGTTCTTTTAAACCAGACCAGGTTAGATGTGCGAGACGTCCCGACGGAAAAATAACAACCAGCTTTTCAGCGCGAAATGCTTCAACGATCTGTCGAATCATGTCGCGTTGCTGTGATCGGTTGCGTTTTTCTTCGACCCATTCGACGGGAATGATGTGTGAAGCCAGCCCCGGAGCCATGCGAACCGCATCTCGATTGGCAAAAATAACAATGTCATCTCGACGCTTGATCAGGGCGTCATAAACGGCAATACCGTCAGCGATGCCCGCTGGGTGGTTGGCGATGAGCATCGCCCGACCGGTGGTTGGCAGATGATTGAGTCCGGTTGTTGTGACGTTGAGCTGAAGTTGCTCGCTGACATAGTTGAGTACCCCAACGCCGTCCAAATCTTGGACCGCGTCGATCAGGGCCTTTGCTCGATCGTAGCCCAGCAACGGATAAAACACGGTGGTGATGAGGCGCCATAGCCAGGGGTGGGAGCGCAGGCCGGTAGAGCGCTCATCGATGAGTTCGTCGACTATGTGGCGCATGCGCTCACAAAGTCTTTGATCAGCGCATTAAACTCGTCAGGTGCTTGCATGTTCACGCCGTGGCCCGCATCGAGTTCCTTTACCTCAAGCAATGGCATGGTGGTTTTGGCGAAGTCGACTTCAGCCATAAAGCGCTTTTCGCGGCGGCCGGCCAGTAACAGAGCTGGACGGCTGTTTTCGCTGAGGCGACTGCGAACACTCGCTGTTGGAACCGTCAAGGCCAGCGTTTTGCTGGCGCCTAGTGGGTCGAGCAGCGCAGAGCGTGCAACCAACGGTGTGTATACCGCTTTTGGTAAAGCGGTCGCCAAACGAGGGTGAATGGGCATTCTCTCCAGAAATTTGCGTCCCTGGGTTTCGGCTTTAGCCATGGTTTGGGGGCCAGATGCTGCCCACTCAGCCATTAATGCGGGACCCGCAAACGCGGAGTTCGAGTTGGTCAGGCAATGACCGATGACGCGTTCGGGGTGCTCCAGGGCATAACGAATGGTGAGGCTCGCACTGAGAGAGTAGCCACATAGGAACCAGCGCTCGGCGCCTAACGCCGCGCGTATGGTCTCGAAATAGGCAACATAGGCTTCGGGGCGGTAACAGGCGAGGTCCGTGGGTGATGGGGAATCGCCGTGGCCCAGTAACTCAACGGTTACAGGCGTACAAAATGTGCCCAGTGCAGGCACGTTGAGTGCCCACTGAGCGCTGTTGGACAGCGCGCCATGCGCGAGCAACAGGTGCGGCCCGGTTCCGGGATGAACATGATAGCTAAGCATCTGATTTGGGTTAGGAGAGCCGCGCTCCGGGGTTTCTGGTACGCATTGAGCGTGATCGGGGGGTATGCTACCGGATATGAAAGGGATATTGGTAATCACCACGGGCGGCACTATAGACAAGGTCTATTTTGACGCCAAGAGCGATTTTGAAGTGGGTCAGTCTGTGGTCGAGGAGCTGCTGCGTGAGGCCCATGTCGGTATTGACTATCGAATCATGGAATTGATGCGCAAAGACTCACTGGAATTGACGGACGCTGACCGGGAAACGGTGCGCTCAGCCATTGACAGCTCACATGCACAGCGGGTGGTTATCACCCATGGCACTGACACCATGACGGATACGGCCGAGGCGATTGCGGCGACGGTAGCGGCCTCTGGGGCGACGGTCGTGTTGACCGGCTCACTGGCGCCGGCTCGGTTTGCCCACTCGGACGCCACCTTCAATGTCGGTATGGCCTTTGCGACTGCGCAAACGGCCTCGCCGGGGATATACATAGTGATGAACGGTCAAGTCTTTGACGGCCTGGCGGTACGCAAAGATCGGTCCCAGAACCGTTTTTTATCGACGGAGTAGCCTTTGAGTAATTGGGAGAACTGATTTGGTGTTAGAGGCTTTTCCGGCGCCGGGCGTCACATTGACCGCGCTCACGCCAAGTATTGGTTGTGAAATTAGGGGCTGGGATCTGCGTGAGCCGATCAGCGCCGCGGCCGCTGACGAGTTGCGGGCGTTGTTTGTTGAGCGCGCCGTGTTGGTGTTCCGCAATCAAACCCTGGATCGTGAGCAACACAAGGCATTTGCTCGGCATTTTGGTGAATTGCACACCCATCCCAGTCGACGAGATACCCGTGGTGACCCGCACATTTTTAAGGTGCAGGCAGACGCGGATAGCACACTCAATAATGGCGGTGTCTGGCACAGCGATCTGAGCTGCGAAACCAACCCGCCGCTGGGTTCGGCGCTGTTGTTGCACGAATTGCCCGACGGCGGTGGCGGCGACACTCTGTTCAGTAACATGTGCGACGTTTTTGACCACCTGTCACAACCCATGCAGAACTTGCTGCGTGGCCTGAGTGCGTGGCACGACATTCGGCGAGATTTGCGACAGTACGGCATAACGCCAATTCCCGGTAAATCGTATCCACAGGCGCATCACCCGGTTGTTGTAAACCATCCGGTCAGTCAGCGAGAGCTGTTGTTGGTGAACAGAGCGTTTACGGAGCGCCTCAACGAACTCGAATCACCCGCGAGCGACGCGCTTCTGGAGTTTTTGTTTGCGCGCATTGCCCAGGACGTCCGAGCCCAGTGCCGAGTGCGTTGGGAACCGGGCACACTGGTGCTATGGGACAACCGAAGCACCCAGCACAATGCGGTTTGGGACTATTTTCCAAACGCTCGGTATGGCGAGCGAGTATCAATTATTGATCCGCAAGCGCCCGAAAAATTTGCCACCGAGGTCGGTTAGGTCGACCACGCTCCACCAGTTTTGAGGTTGGATATGAAGTTTGTGTTCGCTCGTCCGCAGGGTCTAACCAATAGACTGACTGCTCTGTCAGGGTTGAGAGTGGTTGCGCTGGCAGTTGTTTTCAGTGCCACCACGTTGTTGGGCGGTTGTGGCGCAAGCACCGAGGGATCATCGGAAGGTTTCAGCGCTCCAGAACTAATACAGGATCTGAGCGCTGCTGAGGTGGCTGCCCTATCGCGCGCACGGCTCGCACTGGCGCAAAAACTTGGGTTGCCGGATGTAGATGCAGCAACACTGATCACGATAAGCGCACAACAATGGAACAACAGCAGTCTCGGCTGCGCGATAGCCGGCGAGATGTCAGCCCAGGTGATGCTGGATGGTCACAAGGTAGTATTGGCGCGTGAGGGGTTGCGTTATCAGGTGCACGTAGGCCCGAGCAGTGTGCGGGTTTGTGCAGATCTTGCCGGTTCGCTTGCGGTGCCGAACCGATCGTCTGATCTGGCTTCGATCCCTGGTTTACAGCAGCGGGCGGTCGCCGATCTTGCGGAGCGTTTGGGGCTGCCTGAGAGCGCGATTGTAGCGGAGCGGGTTGGGGTGTCGCTCTGGCCGGATGGGTCGTTGGGGTGCCCAGAGCCAGGAGTGGTTTATCCACAGGTGGAGGTTAGCGGGTATCAGTTGCCATTACGTGTGAACGGGACTTTGGTGGTTTACAACACGGATGGTCGGCGGGTGGTGAACTGTACTGATCCCTTTGCCCAGGAAAAGCCCCCTGTCGATAGGTGAGCTTTGGGTCTGAGATGGTGCACCCGGTAGGACTCGAACCTACAACCCCCAGGTTCGAAGCCTGGTGCTCTATCCAGTTGAGCTACGGGTGCATATCCGTATCTTACTAGATTCAAGCGCAACAAGAGTGGGTTTCGTGGTTAGAATTTAGGCACTCTGCTATTGTGTGCGCCGATTAGAGAAGAGCACCCGGCGTAATGAGTACGAAGTTCGATACGATTGAAGTAGCGCTGCAGGCGATCGCCGCCGGCGAAATGATTGTGGTAGTGGATGATGATGATCGCGAGAACGAAGGCGATCTGATCATGGCGGCCTCAAAGGCCACGGCCGAGCAGGTGGCGTTCATGATTCGTCATACCAGTGGCATTCTGTGCACACCGGTGCTGGAAGAGTACGCGGTTCAGATGAAGCTTGACCCCATGGTTGCGCGCAACGATGCGCCCATGAGCACTGCGTTTACGGTGTCTATCGACTATAAAGAAGGGCTGACCACGGGTATTAGTGCTGAAGAGCGGGCGGCTACTGCTGTAGCGCTTACCAGCAGTAACATTACCGGCGACGATTTTGTGCGTCCTGGGCATATCTTCCCACTGGTTTCACGTCGTGGTGGGGTGCTGGTGCGTTCTGGCCATACCGAAGCGGGCACCGATCTGGCAACCCTTGCGGGTCTACCGCCGGTTGGTCTGCTTGCTGAAATCGTCAACGACGACGGTTCTGTCCAACGACTTGATGAATTGCTCGTATTTGCCGAAACCCACAAGCTGAAGATCATTTCGATTGCTGATTTGATTGCCTATCGTCAGCGCCGCGAGCAATTGGTCGAACGCGCCCACGAGTTTACGATTAAGACTCGTCTTGGGGAGGCCAAGGCCTATGCGTACAAAACCAAATTCGAAGACGCTGAACACCTTGCGGTTGTGTTTGGTGAAATAGGCCCCGGTGACTCTGTGCCCGTGCGGATTCACCGCGAGAAAATGATCGATGACCTGTTTGGTCCCCAAACTGACCACCCCAAGAGTCTGCTGGAAGCCTCGCTCGACAAGATCGGCGAGCTCGGTTCGGGTGTGTTCATCTATCTGCGCAGCGGTGCGGTGGGTGTACCTATGGAGTCGCTGAGTGCCCAGAGTAAGGATGATGAGCGACGTTCGGAGTGGCTTGAAGTCGGTGTAGGCGCACAGATTCTGCGGGATTTAGGCGTTGAGCGTCTTCGTCTGATCGCCGGCCGTGAAGTTGGTTATGTGGGCGTCGAAGGCTTTGGCTTGCAAATGGAAGCCACTGAGCTGATCGACGGCTAACGCTGCCGGGCTCTTGCTGTTTAGTGTGAGTCCAGATACCTAAAGGCCGCTGCCCCGCCCTGGGGCCCGCGGTATACCACCCGTATATTACGGGTGTGGCGGCCGCAGCGGTTGCACACCAGCTTGCGGCGAATAGTGTCGACCGTGGTGTCACGGCCAAATACCTTAACCAGTTGCGCGATGTTTAATTGCGGCATGCGCTTGCAGGCTGTGCACAGCCCATAAAGTTCGAAATTGCTGGCGAGTTCGCCAAGCGTTTGTTGTGATGCTGGCGGCTGTTTTGTTGAGAGCGAGATAGCGTCAACTCGATGCGTTTTCAAAAGGGGATATAATGAATACTGTATATTTATACAGTTGTCTATCAGTTCGTACATTTGCTGCGAGCGCCGTCGCCAGAGAGTGGCGCTAGTGGCTCGGTTGGCCATTACGCTAGGTGATCCAGCGGGTATTGGCCCTGAGGTTGTCGTGAAGTGGCTGGTACGCGCTGATACGCAGGCGGCGCTGGCAGCGGGCGATTTACAGCTGGTGTTAGTGGGGACGCCCGCAACGCTTGCCAGCGGTATTCAGGTTGCCACCCGGGCTGGACTCACAGCGGCGGTTGCGGCGGCGGGGCTAGCGGAGTGTGCCGTTTTGCAGACCTTCGATGCGGCCACCACGGCTTCTGTGTGTGTGCTCGATACCGGAGCACCACTGTCCCAAGATATCGAGTTTGGTGTCGTCAATGCGCTGTGCGGGGCAGCGGCTGTACGTGCCGTTGAGGCGGCTGCGGGGCTCTGTCTTGAGGGCCAGGTCGCCGGCATGGTGACGGCGCCGATTAACAAGGCATCGGTCAACGCGAGCGGCTGCAGCGACATTGGTCATCAGGAAATGTTAGCAAGGCTTGCCGGCGTTGACTGGACAGCGACGATGCTGATGACACCGGGCTTGCGGGTTGCGCATCTGTCGACTCACAAGTCGCTGGCGCAGGCTGTTGCGTACGTGACCCGCGATAGCGTGCTCAGCAAACTGGAGCTGGTGCATCAAACACTGACGCGCTGGGGGCTACCAGCACCGCGTATTGCCGTAGCGGCCCTTAATCCCCACGGTGGGGAAGACGGTTTGCTCGGCCGGGAAGAAATCGACGAGCTGGTGCCGGCTGTGCGCGATGCGTGCACCAAAGGGATCGACGCCCAGGGTCCCATTCCGGCAGATTCTGTGTTCAATCGAGCGATTAATGGCGAATTTGATGTGGTGCTTGCGTTATTTCACGATCAGGGCCACATCGCCATCAAAGTGCACGACTTTCACAACAGTGTTACAGCCACCTTGGGAGTGCCCTTTATTCGCACCTCGGTGGATCACGGCACCGCCTTCGATATTGCCGGACAGGGCATCGCAGATGCGACCGGTATGGCTGCGGCTGTATCTGCGGCGCATGCACTTTCGTTGGGTCGCCTTGCGGACTTTCAGCCCATGGGGCAATCTTGAGCGGTTATTTGTTTTAAGAGATGGAGTCGCAATGAAAGCCGCCGTATTACGCCAAGTAAACACCCCGATGGAAATCGAAGAGGTGGCTATTTCAAAGCCGGGTCCGCGTGAAGTGTTGGTGCGCACTGTGGCTGCCGGGGTGTGTCACAGCGACATGCACTTCTACAACGGTACTTACCCCGGTCAGTTTCCGCTGGTGTTGGGCCACGAGAGTGCCGGTGTTGTCGAGCAGGTTGGCGCAGACGTGCATTACGTTAAACCGGGCGATCACGTGATCACCTGTCTGTCCGTTTTCTGTGGGCACTGCGAATTTTGTCTGACTGGCCACATGTCGCTCTGTCAGGAACCCGAACTCAACCGCGACGCGGAAGACGAACCCCGATTAGGCACGCCCGAAGCTCGTGTCGGTCAGTTTGCAAGCCTTGGGTCCTTTGCTGAGTACATGCTGGTGCATGAGCATGCGGTGGCAAAGATTCGCAAGGACATGCCGCTGGATCGTGCCGCGCTGATCGGCTGTGGCGTTACCACGGGTGTGGGTGCTGTTATTCACACCGCTGACGTTGAGGCGGGTTCAACGGTCGCCGTCATCGGCTGTGGCGGCATTGGCCTGTCTTGTATCAATGGCGCCTACATTGCTGGTGCTGCGCGGGTTATTGCGGTCGATATGGTGCCGTCCAAACTGGAACTCGCCCGCAAATTTGGCGCAACCGACGTTATCAACGCTGGCGACGGTGACGCCGTTGAGCAAGTGCGGGAGCTGACGGGTGGCGGGGTGCATTACTCATTCGAAGCGATCGGCTTAAAACAAACCGCAGAGCAGGCGTTCAAGATGCTGCGCGCTGGTGGCACGGCCACTGTGATTGGCATGATTCCGCCGGGTGACATGGTGTCTATTCATGGGCCCGAGTTGCTGTCAGAGAAGACGCTGCAAGGTTCGTTTATGGGTTCTAACCGATTCCGCGTTGATATGCCGCGCTATGTTGACCTGTATTTGCAGGGGCGACTGCACCTCGACGATCTGGTCTCGAGCCGTATCAAACTCGCTGATGTGAACGACGCGCTGCTGGCGCTCGAAACCGGCGAAGTGGCGCGCAGCGTCATTATGTTTGATGAGTAGTTGGCGAGCTAGGTAGAGGTAGAGATAAAGATAGAGATAGAGATAGGAAAACAGTATGCGGTGGATGACCTTCAAGGTTGGCGGTGTAGAGTCGTTTGGCTATGTCATTAATGACCAGGTGATCGATGTGGCTGGTAACGGTCATGATTCCTTGAAGGCTGCGATTGCTGCGGATGCGCTGACCATACTGGGCGAGGTTGCTGGCCCACGGCATGCGTTAAGTGCTGTGGAATACTGCCCGGTCATCACCCAGCCCAATAAAATTCTCTGCGCGGGGCTTAACTATCACGCCCATCGGGAAGAAACTGGCCGTGGTGATGGCGATGCCAAGCCCACGATCTTCTGCCGTTTTGCGGCAGCACAGATGGGGCATGAGCAGCCGATGTTGCGCCCGCTCGAATCGAATAATCTCGATTTTGAAGGTGAGATTGCGCTGATTATTGGCAAGCCTGGCCGGCGTATTTCCCAGGCAGACGCGCTGTCCCACGTGGCGGGTTACAGCATTTACAACGACGGCAGTGTGCGCGACTGGCAACGCTTCACCAGTCAGTTCACGCCCGGCAAGAATTTTGCAGCCACCGGCGGCTTTGGCCCTTGGATGATGACGCCTGATGAGGTGGGGGATCCGTATCAGATGCAGCTCACCACACGCCTCAACGGCGAGGTGATGCAAGACGCATCCTCTGCCCTAATGATATTTAATTTTCAAGAGCTTATAGAGTTTTGCTCGACTTGGATTGAACTTGAAGCCGGTGATGTCATTGTTACCGGCACACCGGGTGGGGTGGGCGCGGCGCGTAAGCCGCCAGTGTTCATGGATGCCGGCGACCTGATCGAAATCGAAGTGCAGCCTATTGGCGTGCTTAGCAACAAAGTAGACGTCGGCTAACCGCCAGACGGTCTGCTCAACAAAAAACAACGCTGCTGGAGAACGGTGCGGATGAATCGAATAAAACAGATCGCACGCGTTTTGCTGTGCGCAGGTGTTTTTGTGAATGTGGCAGCCAGTGCCTTTGAAACCGGTTATTACCGCTGGCCTGCACTGCATGACAACACGCTGGTGTTTGCCAGCGAGGGCGACCTCTGGCGCAGTGAAATCGATGTCGACGGCCAACCTGGAACACCGGCCGTTCGACTGACTTCTCACGAAGAGCTGGAAAGTCATCCGGTGCTGTCTCCGGACGGTAAAACACTGGTGTTTGTCGCGCGCTATGAGAGTGCCGGTGATCTGTATGCAATGCCCAGTTCAGGCGGCAAGCCCAGAAGGCTCACTTTTGAGAATGGTGGCGTCACAGCTGTTGGTTGGTTTGACGCGAAGCAGGTTTTGTATGTGTCTCGCAATGTACCCGGGCCGGGCGCGCAGCGCATCAAGCGACTGGATACCATCACGGGTGCCATTGCTACGCTGCCGCTGGCTGAGGCCAATCTGGCTACGCTTGATGATCAGAGCAAGACGCTGTTTTTCAACCGGTTTGGTCTCGCCTTGAGTTCAGATAACGCGGTGCACTATCGCGGCGGTCGTATGGCGCAACTGTGGCGCTGGTCGCTACCCGAAAATGCAGGAACACCCACTGAAGCAGAACGTTTACTGGCTGACTTTGCTGCGCCTATTCGTGCGCCCATGTGGTGGAACGGCCGTGTCTACTTTGTGAGTGACAAGTCCGGGGCTGACAACCTGTGGTCGGTTGCCGCGGGCGGCGGTGCGCCGCAGCAGCACACAGGCTATACAACAGGGCAGCTGGCGACGCCTGGGTTACACAATGGCCGTATCGTCTATCAGCGTGGTGCCGATATTTATCTGCACGACATTGCCCGTAACGAGCAGACCAAACTCGCTCTCGAATTGATCAGCGACCGTGATCCGCTGCGCCCTCGTTATCTGACCAACCCACTCGACTACCTGGAGTCTGCGCGCATTGGTGCCGCGGGTAACAGTGTCACCTTCACTGCTCGCGGCCATTCTGTGCGCGCGTTTACTGGCACCCAGCGACGTATAGAGTATGCCGTGGCGCCAACGGCACGTGCGCGGGGCACTGTGACCTCGGGCAACTGGGCCTACTCCATCATTGACACCAATACGGTGAGTGAGATCTGGCGATTTCCCGCGGACGGTGCAGGGGCAGGTGAGCGCCTGGTGGGTGATGTTGAGGCGCATCTGTGGTCGCTGCAGCTGTCTCCTGAGCGCAAGCACCTGGTCTTCGACGACAAGCGTGGGCGGCTGTGGTTGGTCAATCTGGCGACATTGCGCAAAACCCAGATTGCCAGCAGCGAGTCGGCTGGCGATCATCCTTTTAGCGGTTACAGCTGGTCACCTGCAGGCCGCTATCTGGCGTTTAGCGGCTATGACAAGCGTGACATCCGGCGTATTCATATCATCGACACCGAGACGGGCGATGGGCAGATAGTGACCAGCGAGAAATACGAGTCGCATGCACCTGCCTTCAGTCACGATGGCAAGTGGCTGTACTTTGCCAGCGATCGGCACTTCGATCCTGCGCCCAGCTCGCCTTGGGGGGATCGGAACATGGGGCCTGCCTTTGACAAACGTTCGCGCCTGTTTGCCCTGCAACTAGACCCTGCAGCAGACTTTGCGTTTGCACCGGCGGCTGAATCTTTACAAACAGCTGAATCTGCACAAAAGAAAAAAGCCAAAAAGCCCACAGTTAAATCTGCTAAAGGTACTGAGGCGTCACGGCAAGACACCATCATTGCGTTTGCGGGACTTGCAGCGCGACTCTGGCCGATACCGACGCCACCAGAAAACGTGCTGGCCCTCGCTGCCAATAAAGAATTTGTCTATGTATTGGCGGGCACAGACCCCGACAAGGGGTTTACGCTAACTAGTATAAAGCTGGATTCGGTTGCCGGCGGTGACAAGGCCGAGGCTGAGGTACTTGCGCCGGACCTAACCGATTTTGAGTTGACTCATGATGGCAAAACACTGTTTCTGCGGCGTGGTAAGCAGTCGGCGGTGACGCTGCTGTTGGTGCCAGCGAGTGACAAGCTGCCCGACGAGCTAGCACAGCACACCGTACGTATCGCGGATTGGCGGTTGCGCATCGAACCGGCTGCTGAATGGCGTCAGCAGTTGCTGGACGCATGGCGTTTGCATCGCGATTTTGCATACGATTCAAAGTTACGCGGGCTCGATTGGCCCGCCGTGCTGGCGCAGCAATTGCCACTACTCGATCGCGTGGGCCACCGCGATGAGCTGAGTGACCTCATGAAACAGATGACGTCCCAGCTCGGCATATTGCACAGCCAGGTAGGCGCAGGGGATCTGCCGCGTGATCCCGAGACCGGTCCGGCTGCATACCTGGGGGCCGAATTAGTGCCTGTTAGTGACGGCCTGTCTGTGCAAACTATTTATCAGGGCGAGGCCGATTTGCCTGACACACTCGGTCCGCTGTTGCAGCCTGGCGTTAACGTCAGTGTTGGCGAGGTGATTACGGCAGTTGATGGCAGGGCAGTGAAGACTCTGGCCGACGTTGCGAGCTCTCTTGCCACCAAGGCCAACCAGCAAGTTCGGCTTGACATACTAAACGGCAGGCAGCGTCGCTCCGTGTTGGTTACTCCGGTTGGCGCAGGTGGTCTGCGACGTTTGCGTTACGGCCACTGGGTGCAGGGAAATGCGCGGCAGGTTGCGCGGTTGAGCGATGACGATATTGGTTATCTGCATCTCAACGCCATGGTCGGTCGCGATGTCGCAAGCTTTGCTCGTGATTTTTATGCTCAGCTCGATAAGGGCGGCATGATCATCGATGTTCGCGGCAACCGCGGCGGTAATGTCGACAGCTGGCTGTTGAATGCGCTACAGCGACAGGCCTGGTCGTTCTGGCAATCGCCAGAAGGTCGCGCGGCGGGTACCAACATGCAACAAGCCTATCGTGGTCATGTGCTGGTACTCATCAATGAAAGAACCTATTCCGACGGTGAGACCTTTGCAGCAGGGGCCAAAGCGCTGGGGCTTGCGGAACTGCTGGGTACACGCACAGCTGGTGCGGGAATTTGGTTGACCGACAGGAATCGATTGAGTGATCGAGGCATCGCACGGGTGGCTGAGTTGCCACAGTATTCGCTGAGCGGCAGTTGGTTGCTGGAAGGCCGGGGGGTGAGCCCTGATGTGCGCGTCATCAATCCGCCGGTGGCGTTGTTTAGTGGTCGTGATGCGCAAATTGAAGCCGCTGTTACGCGCTTGCAGGCGAAACTCAAAGCCGCGCCCATAGCACCATTAAGGGCGGCGCCACTGCCACCGGTGGGTGTGTCTGGCGAGGATGTAAAGCCGCTGTCTCGTTAGCTCAGGTTACTTGCTGATGTTGTAGGGCTAACTGTTACGAACCGTTGCGGCGTGAACTAGCGCACGGTCCTTTGGCCATGGTGAGGGCAAGTTACGCCCATCAATAGCCAGTTAAAGGAGAGCTTCTTTGGTTAATAAAATGCAGCGATTTACCCCGGTTGTGCTGACCGGTAGTTTGTTACTCGGCGGTGTTATATCGGGTTGCGCAAGCACCGGCGGCGACGATCAGAGTGGCTGGAATAACAAAGCCAAGGGTGCTGCCATTGGCGCAGCAGTGGGTGTGGTGACGGGTCTCTTGACCGGTGATGACGCCACCGAGCGACGGCAACATGCGATGGTAGGAGCCGGCATTGGCGCTCTGACCGGAACCGCTGTTGGCGCCTATATGGATGCCCAGGAAAACAAGTTATCGAAGAAGCTTGCCGGTACTGGCGTTTCCGTCGTGCGTGATGGTGATGAACTCGTACTGACTATGCCAAGCAACATTACCTTTGATACCAACAGCTCAACAGTGAAGTCTGAGTTCCACGGTGTTCTTGGTTCAGTGGCCGAAGTATTGGCTGAATACGACAAAACCTACATTGATATCGCGGGCCATACCGATAGCCAGGGTTCAGAGAATTACAACCAGAGCCTGTCAGAACAGCGCGCGATGAGCGTGGGTAATCTGTTGCTCGGTCGAGGCATTGCAGACGTGCGAGTCGTGGCGCTCGGGCGTGGTGAGAGCCAACCTGTTGCGGATAACGGTTCAGCCAACGGTCGGGCGCAGAACCGCCGTGTGGATCTGAAATTAGCGCCGATTACCCAGTCCTGATTTTCAGGTAGCCAATTCGGGCCATTAAGTTATGGCTCGAAAACAGGCACGCAGCTCGCGAACGAAGGCATCGGGCTGCTCAAAGGCGGCAAAGTGGCCGCCTTTATCCAGTTCATTCCAGTACGCAATATTGGTGTAGCGTGTTTCTGCCCAGGAGCGCGGGGTCGGGACAATTTCTTTTGGGAAAATGCTACAGCCGGTCGGAATATCTACGGTGGTTTTGGCACCTGCACCAAACGCATTGCCAAAACTCTCCCAGTAGAGCCTGGCTGACGAGGCGCCTGTTGCTGGTAGCCAATAGAGCATGACGTTGTCGAGCAGTTCGTCGCGAGTCAACACGTTTTCGGGATGCCCGTCGCAGTCGGTCCAGGCGAAAAACTTTTCGATGATCCAGCCCGCTTGACCAGAAGGTGAATCTACCAGCCCGTAGCCCACAGTTTGTGGTCGGGTGCTCTGTTGTTTGGAATACCCTGAATCCCATTGCTGATAAAACATCGCACGTTCAAGTGCATTTTTGTCAGCAGCGTTCGGGTTCTCGCGAGCGGCTTTTGTTGCGCCGGCGTTCGGCATGTTGACGTGGATTGCTTTGCATGAGCCCAGGTTCTGCAAACCGATTGCTGTGGTTACTGAAGAGCCCCAATCGCCGCCTTGGGCGACGTAGCTGTCATAGCCTAACCGCGCCATCAGCTCGTTCCACATGCTCGCAATGCTCTGTACGCCACAACCTGTTTTGGTGGGCTTGTCGGAAAAGCCATAGCCGGGTAGAGACGGGCACACCACATGAAAGGCGTCTTCTGCGCTGCCGCCGTGCTGAGTTGGGTCTGTGAGCTGATCGATCACTTTGTGAAACTCAACGATCGAGCCAGGCCAGCCGTGGGTCATGATCAATGGCTGTGCATTGTCATGCGGAGAGCGCTGGTGAATGAAGTGAATGTTAAGGGTTTCGCTTGCACTTTGGCTTGGTGTGGTCAGTGGTGTGGTGAATTGTGGGAATTGATTTAGCCGAGATTCGCTGCTGCGCCAATCGTAGCCGTCGGCCCAGTAGGCGCAGACTTCCTGCAAGTAACTGAGCGGTATGCCCTGGCTCCAATCGTTGGCTGTTTGTGCCTCGGGCCAGCGAGTGTGCTGCAGCCGTCGACGGAGGTCGTCGAGTGCGGCCTCGGTTGCGTTGATCTTGAACGGCGTGATTTCGGTGGCTGTTGTGCTGCTGGTCATGGCTGCTGCCTGTGCTGTGATTCCCCGTGATTGCTAGTCTATTGGATTCTGCAGCTTGCGGGGAAGGCCTTGCGGTGAAGGTTAAGTTCAGCGTATGAATAGCCAGTGGGATAACACTTGGAATTAAGAGAGCAAGCATGAGCGAAACAACTTCATCAGCAAGCCATACGATGCTGACAGGCGCTGAACTTATCGCGCAGAAGCTGCGTGATAACGATGTGCGCCACGCGTTTGGCATCATCAGTATTCACAATATGCCGATTATTGATGCCATTAACCGGCTTGGTTTCACGCAGATGATTGATTCCCGGCACGAAGGCGCTGCGACCCATTCGGCAGATGGTTATGCCCGTGCAACGGGGAAGCTGGGTGTGGTCATTGCCAGTACTGGACCCGGTACAACCAATACGGTTACGGGGTTGTATGAAGCGGCGTACGCCAATTCCCGCGTGCTGCTAATTACAGGCCAGGTCGAGACAGCTTTTTACGGTAAGGGTGCGGGTTATGTGCATGAGGCCGAAAATCAGTTGCCGATGCTGCGCACCGTGGCGCGCCGGGTTGAGAGCCCCACAAGCGCCGGCCAGATTGGTCCGCTGTTTGATGCTGTAGTGACAGACATGTCGAGCGGACGCTGGCAACCCGGTGCGCTCGAGATTCCGATCGATTTGCAATACGCGGCAGCGGCGTCAAACAACCAGATAGCCACTGTTCTTGCGCCCTGTGATCCGGGCTTGCAGCATGATCAGTTGCAGCGCGCGGCCGAAAAACTGCGTGGCGCTGCTCGGCGCGTGATCTTGGTGGGCGGGGGCGCTATGGGTGCTGGCCCGCAGGTGACGGCGTTGGCTGAGGCATTGGGTGCCCCTATTCTGACGACACCGAACGGCCGCGGCGCGGTACCCGAAGATCACGAGCTGTGCATTGGTAATCTGTTTCAGGTGCCCGACATGCTGCTGGCCGCGAAGGACGCTGACGTGACCCTTGCGATTGGTACTCGTTTTCAAGTCGGTGTTGATGGGCGCAACAAAGCGCTGGTGCCGCCAGGTGAGCTGGTGCATATAGACATCGATAACAATGTGCTCAATCTTGTGCACGGGGCCGCCGTAACAGTGCAGGGCGATGCAGCCGCTGCGGTTGATGCGTTGCATGAGCTTCTGGCAGGGGCCAATCCAAATGACGCGCAATTTAACGCGGGCCTGTTACAGGCGGGCGATGCGGTTAAGAGCAAAATGCGCGAGCGTTTGGGTCCCGACTTTCGTGGCATTTGCACCGCGATCAGTAATGCGATGGAACCCGATACCGTGTTGGTGAGAGACAGCACGGTAGCTGCCTACTTTATGGCGAATCAGTTGATTCCGATTCGAGCACCGCGCTGCACCATCAGCCCAACCTCAGCAGCTATTGGACCAGGGCTGCCTTTTGGGGTGGGTGCCGCTGCCGGTACGGGCAAGCGCACAATTGTGGTTCACGGTGACGGCGGGTTTTTGTTTCATGCAACTGAGCTTGCAACAGCCGCACAGCACGGACTGCCTGTGACGGTGTGTATTTTCAATGATGGCGGTTACGGCATATTGCGATTTTTACAGAATTCCCGTTTTGAGGGGCGCATTAACGAAACAGACCTTGGCTTTATGGATTTTACGGCCATGGCAAAGTCAATGGGGTGCGCGGGCGAACGGGTAGAGTCGCCCGCAGGGCTTGAGGCTGCGTTGGCAACAGCGGCGGCGAGTAGCGGCCCCTATGTCGTGGACATCGATGTGCGCAATATGGAATTGATTGGCGGTATGCGCTTACCGGCATAAGCCGCACTGTCCAGTAACTGCTAAACTGCGTCTCGATTTCACAGCCAGAGACGCAGGGCAATAGTTATGCAAATTAAACCGGTGGGTGAGGGTGCGACTCTCGCAGACTTTATTGCGGTGCCCTGGAACCTCTACGGCGACGATCCACAGTGGGTGGCGCCGCTTAAGTTCGAACGTAAAGAAGCCTTGTCGCCCAAAGCGCCGTTCTTTGGTCATGCGGACTGGCAGGGATGGGTCGCTTACGATAACGGCAAGCCAGTGGGTCGTATTTCGGCGCAAATCGATCATCTCTACGAGCCTCGCTATGGCGAGAAAGTGGGTTACTTTGGCTTTGTCGAAGCCCCTGACGATCAAGCCTGGTTTGATGCCCTGCTAGAGCAGGCGGCGCAATGGTTACGCGCGCGGGACAGGGTGCGCATGGTCGGGCCCTTCAACCTTGGCGTGAATCAGGAAGTTGGTTTGCTGGTTGACGGCTTCGACAAGCCGCCCTATTTCATGATGGGTCACCATTTACCCTATTACGGACAGCGCCTTGAAGACGCCGGATTGTCACGCGCGCAAGACATGCTTGCCTATTTGATGGACCCTGATTACGAATTGCCGCGCGTGCAAATTATGCTCAAGAAGCGTTATCTCGGTGGGGTGACGGTGCGCACTATTGATAAGAAAAATCTCGATGCTGAGTTTGCGATGATGCGCGATATTTTCAACGACGCCTGGGCGGAGAACTGGGGCTTTGTGCCCTTCACCGAGCAGGAGTTCAATGCGGTTGGGAAAGAGCTTTTATTAATAACACCCACCGACTTTTTGAAAGTGGCTGAAATAGAGGGTCGCCCCGTCGCCTTTATTGTGCTTTTGCCCAATCTGAATGATGTAATTGCGGACTTAAACGGCAGTTTGTTGCCGTTTGGTTGGGCGAAAGTGCTTTGGCGTTTGAAAGCCAAGCCACTACGCAGCGGTCGCGTGCCGCTAATGGGGGTTCGCAGTGAGTTTCACCACACCAAGCTGGGCCCCGGGCTGGCTTACGCGCTGATCGAAGCTATGCGTGGGCCAGCTGTTGCCAAAGGTATGAAAGAAGTGGAGCTATCGTGGATTCTGGAGAGCAATGCGGGCATGTGCGGCATCATTGAGTCGATTGGTGGTTACGTATCGAAGCGTTATCGCATGTACGACAAAGCTCTGTAGAGGTCTTCGTGCCAAACCCCTCTGACGAAGCAAGCGAACTCGCAGCAGTTGTGCTGGCTGGGGAGCGCCCCGGTGGCAATGCGCTCGCACAGGCGCGCCACTCCACCAGCTCGCTCACGCTTGACCTCAATGGCCGTGCGGTCATCGACTGGACGCTGAGCGCTGTGGCTGCGTCCCGGGTGCAGAGAATTGTGCTAGTGGGCCCCGGTGCCGAAGCGCTTGAACACGCGTCGGTGACGCCGTGGCTTGCACGTTGCGATCTCGAACGAGTGGCGCCGGCTGCCGGCCCCGCTGCGAGTGCCGTTCTGGGTGCAGATGTTGTCGGTTCTTACCCGCTGTTGCTAACTGCGGCCGATCACGCGTTGCTGCAAGGCGAGTGGATTGATGAGTTTTGCGCGCAAGCACAGGCTACGGCGAGTGCGACCGGTGCTGATCTAGTGGTGGGGCTGGTGGATTACGCGCGGGTTCGTGCCCGCTTTCCCGACAGTCGTCGCACCTTATTGAAATTTTCTGACGGTGCCTGCTGCGGGAGCAACCTGTTTTGGCTGGCAACGCCTCAGGCCAAACAGCTACTTGAGCTTTGGTCTGAGTTTGAGGCGCTGCGTAAACAGCCCTGGAAGATCGCCTCTGGTATTGGCCTTGGCGTGTGTGTTCGCTATTTACTGGGGCGGCTAAGTTCAGAGCAGGCGTTCGCCGCGTTGTCGCACCGCGCCGGCGCTCGCGTCACATGCGTAAAGCTAGTGCATGCGGAGTTGGCTGTTGATGTGGATAGTGTCGCTGACCTTGAGCTGGCCCAACAGGTATTAAGGGCCCGTTCGCAAGCGGCGCCCCTCAACAGCGAATCGTCCGTTTGAAAATTCTTGCGCTGTGCAATCCCACCAGTGGCGGCAAGCCTGGACGGCTGGCGAAGCTTGAGGCGCTGGCCGTGCAGTTCCAAGCGTTGACCGTTGTTGCCACCCAAAACGCACAGGAGGCTGAACAGGCACTAGCGGCAGCGTCGCTGGGTTCTGCTGATGTACTGATTATTAGTGGTGGTGACGGCACGATCCAACATGCGTTGTCGTGGTTGCTGCACCACAACTCGACACAGCCACAGTCAGCAATGGAGCTGCCTGCCATTGCCTTACTGCCAGCAGGTTCAACCAATATGTCCGCTCTCGATATTAATGCCACCAAGGGTTGGCAGCCGGCACTGGACTCCTTCGTGCGACAGGTCGCAGACGACGCACCTGCCGTTCTGGCCGAACGCCGACTGGTCTCGGTTCGGGACGGCAATCTGCATCACGCCGGTTTTTTTGTGGGTGCCGGCGCGATAGTGCGTGGCATTGAATATTGCAACGAAGTGCTGTGGGCGGGTGGGGCTGCTAGAAAGGAGCGCACTGCCGGGCTTGCGATGGCACGCACCATCTGGGGCGTGCTGCGACAGCAGCCGCCGTTTGATGAGCGCGAGGTAATGAGGGTAGAGAACAGATTGGGGTCGAATGACGACATTCGCTCGATCGAGCCATTGAGTGGGGCGTTGTTGTTTGCAGCCTCATCGCTTGAGCGGCTGCTGATGGGCGCACGACCTTTCTGGGGTACGCCCGTTGCGGAGCCACTACGCTACGTTCTGGTTGAGCGTGACGCCCGGTTCCTGCGCGGGCTGCCTGGCTTGCTCGGCCTGTTTGGTTTCCCGCGCCCCGTAGCGGCGGCGGGTTTTCATAGTCATAATTGCACCCGTGTCAGCCTGCATCTCGACAGCGCCTATGCCATTGATGGCGAGCTGTTTAAACCTCAGGACGGCCGCCTCGAACTGGACGTTGATCGTTCACTCCGCTTTTTTATTTTGTAGGACTTGTCCTTGCGCAAGCTGGTTGTAAAATTAGGCAAACATTTGCTGCGCGGGCTCGGTCGCTTTCAGGCCCGCCACTCGCTTGTTGCTACCACACCGTTTATTGAAAACTCTGAGTTTGCTTGGGTGGACGACATGGAAGGGGGGTGGGAGGCCGTGCGTGAAGAGCTCGATCACGTTCTCGAGCACCCCGAAGACATTCCCGCCTTTCACCAGCTGTCACCCGATCAAAAACGAATCTCCAAGGGCGATAACTGGAAAACGTTCCCATTTTGGGTTTTTGGCAAGCGCCTCGATGATAACTGCAGTGTCTGTCCGCAAACGGCGTTGATGCTCGAGAAACTTCCCGGTTTGCAGAATGCGTGGTTTTCTATTTTGGCCCCGCGCTATCACATTCCTGCACACAAGGGCCCGACCAAGGCTGTGGTGCGTGTCCATCTTGGTTTACGGGTGCCAAAAGATCATGAGCAGTGCTGGATTCGAGTTGACGAAGAGCGTTATGCGTGGCGCGAAGGCAAGGTAGTGCTGTTTGACGACACGTTTGAACACGAAGTGCAAAACGATACTGATGAACTTCGGGCGGTGTTGTTTGTCGATGTCCTGCGCCCGATGGACCGGCTGGGCGGCTGGGTAAATGCAGCGCTGCTGGCCCTGGTTCGCTCGTCAACCTATGTACAGGCGCCGTTGAAAAATTTGCGCGAGTGGAACCTTACCCACCCGCCGAGGTAGTCCAGGCGGAATCGGCGTAGTCACTAACTCCTTATTAGCAGAACATATTGATTGATTTAAATACCTGGGATGGTCCCGTCGAAGTTCAGGCCGATATCGCTATCATCGGCGGTGGTGCGGCAGGCATTTCCCTCGCTCGACAGATGGCGGACGCCGGCCGCGAGGTCATCTTGCTGGAGGCTGGCGGAGTTGATTTCGAAGAGGCCACGCAAACGCTGTATGCCGGTGCTGATCTGGGCATGGAATACTACCCGCTGGGCGATGCACGGCTTCGGTTCCTTGGCGGTACGACCAACATATGGGGCGGGCGTTGCGTGCCCTTGCAGCCCATCGATTTTGAGCGCCGTGACTGGGTGCCGCACAGTGGTTGGCCGATTGAATTTTCGGAGCTTGAAGAGCACTACCGAAAGGCCCACGCAGATCTTGAGTTAGGCGCCTACGATTACAGTGACGAGCTGTGGTCTGGGTTTAACCAGGGTGCTCCCGAGTTTGATGAAGATTTGTTCACCACGATGTTCTGGCGCTTCGATGAGCGTCGCGAGCGGTTTGCCGCGCCTCTACCGGCAAGCCTTGCCACTGGGGACAACGTACAGGTGTTTGTGCACGCGAACGTCACTCATCTGGCGGCGTCACTCGATGCTGACGCGGTCACTGAGGTTCGGGCTGAGTCATTAACGGGCAAGCAACTTAAAGTGCGGGCCAAGCGTTATGTGCTGGCTGGTGGGGCGATTGAAAACGCAAGGCTGTTACTGGCGGCTGACGATATTGAGAATCAGGGTATTGGCAATCGCCATGATCAGGTTGGGCGTTATTTTATGGAGCATCCGCACGCCCGACTGGCGACCGTGGCTGCAACGGACGCAAGCGCAGCCTTTGCGGTCTGGTCGGCCTTTCGCAAGCGTTTTGCAGGGGAGGTTGCGGGCGCAGATGTGCCATTGGCGCCGGTCCTGCTGCCCAGTTCAGCGCTGCAGCGTCGGGAAGAAATTTTAAACACCGCGCTGACGTTTAAGATGCAACGCAATGCCAGTAAAGGCACACCATTAAACCGGCAGCTTTATCTGAGCCTTAAGCATTCGCTGAACCCTACTAAAACCGGTCGCACCCTGTGGCAAACCTATCGAGCCAGCAAGGCAGCACTGCAGCGCACGTTGCGGGAACCTTTTGAACGAGCCCGTGCCTCTTTGGGGATGACCGGCTTACATGTGATGGTGCGTGCAGAACAGGCGCCAAACCCTGCGAGTCGGGTGCTATTGGGTGAGGAGCGGGATTCACTTGGCATGCGTCGAGCCAATCTCAACTGGCAGCTGAATGGTCAGGACACCCGTACTCTGCAGGTGCTCGCGCAATCATTGAATACCGAATTTGAGCGGTTAGGCATCGGTGCGGTGGACAGGGCGCCCTGGCTCGAGGCGGTGGCCCAAGATGCGGTAACGCCATGGCCTGTTGATGCGAGTATTGGCAATCACCCGATTGGTGGCTACCACCACATGGGCACTACGCGCATGAGTTCGGACCCAACAACCGGGGTAGTTGATGCCGATTGCCGAGTGCACAACTACACCAATCTGTTTGTGGCGGGCAGTTCGGTCTTCCCTACTGGAGGCTGGGCCAACCCGACTTTGACCATACTCGCGCTGACCCATCGGCTGGGCCTACATCTACTTAAGTGACCCGAAGCGGCAAGCGTGGTAGTTTGCGCCGCTGTTTTAGCCTCTGGCAACTTGCCAGATATCTGCTGACTTTATCGATTTACGGATACCACATTGAAAGCCATCATCTTGAGTGCCGGCCAAGGCCGACGTTTATTGCCTCTGACCGAAAGCACGCCCAAGTGCGCCCTGGACGTTGCGGGTAAAAGCGCCCTGCAGTGGCAGCTGGAAGAGATCTCCAAAACCGACATCGAGGAAGTGGTGGTCATGACCGGCTTCCACGCCAATGTGGTTGAGGGGATTGCTGCGAACTCGACCGGTGTGAAGGTGCGCACCACACACAATCCGTTCTATGCCGCTTGCGACAATCTGGGTACCTGCTGGCTGGCGCGCCCTGAGATGACTGGCGATTTTGTGGTTATCAACGGCGACACTCTGTTTCAGGCGTCGATTTTGCAGCGTCTGATTGCGTCTCCTGCCGACAACGCGGTGACCTTGGTTATTGATCGTAAAGGCGACTATGACGACGATGATATGAAGGTGGTTGAGGTCGATGGCAAGCTGAAGCGGGTCGGTAAGAAGTTACCTGGCGAGCCAGTAAACGCAGAGTCGATTGGCATGATGGCGTTTCGCGGGGCCGGTCCTGAACTGTTCAGCGCTAAGCTCGACGCGATGATGCGTGATGAATCAAGTCTCAAGCGTTGGTATTTGTCAGCAGTCGACGAAATGGCGGCTGATGACTGCGTTGGTGTGTGTTCGATTGAAGGCATGGACTGGTGTGAAATTGACGACGCGGCTGATCTCGCCCACGCAGCCACTGTGGTTGCTAACTGGTAGATTGGTCGTGAACTCTTTGATGTCGAGGAGATTGCGATGAGCACAGCACCCAATAAAGCCCCAAACAAGACGATGGCAACGTTTGGCTATCCGGCCACGTTAATCCATGAGTACGATCACTGGTGCGTGTTGTTGCGCCCGGCACAGGTGACTCTCGGGTCGCTGGTTTTGGCTTGCAAAGATACAGCCCAACGCTTCAGTGATATCTCGCCGGCTGCCTTTGCTGAACAGGCAACGGTTGTGGGGGATATTGAGCGCGTGCTTGGTGAGTTCGTGAGTTTCGAAAAAATGAACTACATGATGTTGATGATGGTAGACCCCGACGTTCACTATCACGTGCTGCCGCGCTATTCTGAACCGCGTACGTTTGCGGATGTGGAGTTTGTCGATGCGGGTTGGCCTGGGTTGCCGGCGCTTGGGTCACCAACAGCGACGAGCGATGAGCAGAATGCGGCGTTGCTTGAGCGTCTTAAAGAGCTCTGGTAGCCGTTTCACGTGCTGGGGTCAGAATTCTTCTGCTCCTCGGTTTCAGCACCAACCGGTTCCGTATCTGGCGTAACAGCGGTATCCCGATTCGGCATTGTTACAATCTCAACACCCCCTTTGCCTGTAGCGACCAGGCGGCGCTCATTTAAATCGTAGTCAATGGACGAGCTTCGCAGCGTATTGCGCTGCTCTTCCAGTACCGCGTTGCCGTTCAGCTGCAGACGGTCGTTGTGGCGGAAATACTCGATATTGGCCGCCGTTGCATCCACTTCCGTTGCGCCGTTTTCGTCAATCATCCAGACTCTTGCCGGGTTACCACTGACCGCAATAGATTTAGGGTTGTCGACCGCTCCGTACAGGGTGGCGGCGTCAGCACGGATGAACCAGTCCGGGGCGTCAAGGCGAAAATTGCCCTTGAAATGCAGCGAACGCACCGTTGCTGAGCCGTCTTTAGGGGTTTCGCGGGTTTCCCAGGCCTGGTCGGCTTTGATAACCATGGTTTCACCTGCTTCGAGGTCTGGGGCCTCGATTGCATAGGCTGCATAGGCTGCTGTAGCCAAAAGTGCCACTATGGTGAGAAAGGCGGTAAAGAGTATAGGGAGCTTCGTGTGCATCGGTGCGATAATAGGTAATGCGTAGGCATAAAGCGACATTTCACCGGTGATAGTCGACCGTTACATCACCCGCCAGATTACCAGCCCCATGCTGTTGATCATTGGGCTATTGGTTGCGCTATTTGTTACCTATAGCCTGACGCGCTTTCTCACCGATGCGGCCACCGGCCTGCTGAATCTGGCGGAGGTGTCTCGAGTCACGGGCCTGCGCGGGGCAATAGCGCTTGAAGTACTAATTCCGATCAGCCTGTATGTCGCCATTGTCATGGGACTTGGCCGCCTCTACAGCGAGTATGAAATGGACGCGCTACGCAGTGCGGGCGTCTCCAGGGCACGCCTGTTGCGCCCGATCTTGTTGTTGGCAGTGGGTGTCGCCCTAATAGTCTGGGTCGCCTCTCTGGTTATTCGCCCATGGGCGTATTCGAGCATCTATACGCTGGAGGCACAGGCGGAGGCCAGTGACGAACTGGCGCGCATCAAACCGGGCCAGTTCTATCACTATGAGAATCAAGATCGAACGGTGTTTGTGCGCGACCGAGGTGACTCGGCGGACGATTTGCGCGGCGTGTTTGTGCGCACCCGCGATGGTGATGGTGTTGAGGTTATTGCATCGGCCAAAGGCCGAGTGCGTGAGTTTGCGACAGCCACGGAGCACGAACTGCAATTGCTTGAGGCCCGGATTTTTCGCGCAGAGCGGGGCGATTTTAATCTGTTGGGTGAGTTTGCTGAGTTTCGGCTGAGCATTCCTGTTGCGGTCATCACGCCACCGCCTTACAAGAGTAAGTCGGCATCCTCTTTGCAATTGGCTACATCGAGCGATTTTGACGATAAAGCCGAGTTTCAATGGCGCCTGTCGACGGGCTTGTCAGCGCTGTTGTTGGC